>JBDTQM010000114.1:0-12175 GCA_039932175.1 Specibacter sp. | reverse complement strand
TCGCTCACAAGCCGGCCAGTTTCGCCTCACCGCGGGCGGAAAGCTGTTCCCGCAACCGTGCAGCCTCATCCGCCGGCAGGCCGTTAATCAGGGCGTTGGTGCCCGGGGATGCGGTATGGAGGTGGATGGTGCTCAGGCCAAGCAACCGCTCCAAGGGGCCCATGGTGACATCAACGTATTGCATGCGGCCGTACGGTACCACCATGACGCGGTGGAACATGATGCCGCTGCGGATCAGCAGGTCCTCGTTGCGTTCGGCGTAGCCAATAGCCCGCACCTGGCGCGGGATCAGGAACATTTCCCAGACAATGGAAGCCACAACCACCGCCGGCAGGCCCCACGCCAGCCAGGCAGGGTACCCGCCCCACACGCCCGACAGCCGCAGCACCAGCGGCACGGAGGTGATGGCCACGAAGATGAGCCCAAGAATGCCGCGTTCGATGTAACGGGCTGTGATGAGTTTTTCGGAAACACGCAGGAACTGCACATCCGAAGGGTCAATGACGCTGCTGTGTTGCTTAGGCAAATTCTTCCTCCCCGCGGCCTTCACGCTTGGTGCGCGGCTTCACCGGCGGCTCGGTGTCTTCCGGGGGCAGCTTGCAAAAACGCTCCACAATCACGCCAATGACCACCATGACCAGGGCGCCGGCCATGAGGGCGACCATCTGCCAAATCACGGCGAGGTCAATGCGCATGGAGATGGTGGGCAGCTGGTCCATCAAAATGCCTGTGTGCCAGCCGAAAAGGACTGCCCCGGCGTAGGCGCAGGCCTGGGCGAGCACCACTGTCCGAGCCGCCATGAGCGGGTCCAGGGCTCTTTCCCTGTTCCCGTCACGCCAGCGGCGCACCTTTAAACCAAGAATCAGGCACACGGTCACGATCAGGCCCATGGTGACCAATGAGCTCAGCGGCAAGACGGGCAGAGCCACGCTGGCACGGGAGGTGAGTTCCGTGGCCACGAAACCAACAATTGCCAAAATAATACTCACGGCCACTAGCCATGCAGGCCTGATGGTCCGCATTGTGCTTCTCATGGTTGCCTCATCGATTCGCTTTGGAACTACTCATTTAACCGTACTGGTTTTTTGCCCGTTTGCACTTGCTGCACCCGCCGATTATTAGCGGCGCCGCGCCTGCTGCCTAGGAACCCTGCTCCAGGGGCACGTCCTGGACGTGGGCAATGCCTGCCATGTCCGGGGCGTCGGCGGCCAGCTGCGCCACGGACTGTCCGGCCAAGGTGGCCGTGGGATCCATGAGCGACCACGGATACAACACGAACGCCCGCCCGGCTGCGCGCGGATGCGGCAGCGTCAGTACAGGGTCTTCGCTGGTTTCATCACCGTAGACAATGATGTCCACATCGAGGGTGCGGGCACCCCAGCGCACTTCACGGGTCCTGTGGTGGGCCAGTTCCACGCCTTGGCAATGGACCAGCAGCTCGTACGGGCCCAAGGTGGTGTCAACGGCTATGACCATGTTCAAAAAATCCGGTTGCCCGTCGGGTCCGCCAACGGCTTTGGTGGTGACCACCGGTGAGACGTTGTGCAGGCGCATCTCCGGACGGTCCACCAGATCCCCGACGGCGCTCTGCAGGGTGCCTGCACGCTCACCAAGGTTGCTGCCCAGCGCCAAAATGGCCCGGGTCAGCGGGCGGGGGCTGCTCATCCCCGGCTCCCAGCGACGCCCTTGGCTGCGCCGGCCTGCTCCCGGGTGCGGAAAACCGTGATGCTGACGTCGCCAAAGGGAACCTGGATGGGAGCCTTGGGCTTGTGGATGGTCACTTCCACTGCGTTGACCACGGAAAAGTCGGCCAGGATCTTTTCAGCAGTTCGAACGCCCAGGGTTTCAATCAAGTCAAAGGCTTCGCCGGCAACCATGGACACAATTGTCTCTGCCACGGCGCCATAGTCGGCGGTCTTGGCAAGGTCGTCCGTTGCTGCCGCAGCGGAGATGTCCATGTGCAGCACCACGTCGGTGATGAACGGCTGACCGTCACGTTTTTCTTGCGCAAAGACCCCGTGGTAGCCAATGGCGGCAACGCCGGTCAGGGTGATGGTGTCGGAGCGGTTCACTGCGAATTCGCATCCGCGGGCTGTGCAGCGGCCAACCGTGCCGCACGGCTGCGCTTGCCGGCCATCAGCCTTGCGGCAACCTTGGCAGCGTCCAGGCTTGCGCCGACGTCGTGCACGCGAACACCCCAAATGCCTTGCGCAGCCGACAGGGCTGTGGTGGCGGAGGTGGCATCGTCGCGCTCTTTCGGTGCCGCCGCCTTGCCTGCACTGGTCAGCAGGGAGCCAAGGAAGCGTTTGCGGGACGTGCCCACCAAAACCTTGTTGCCCATGCCGGCAACAACGTCCAGGTTGGCCAGCAGCTCCCAATTTTGCTCGGCCGTCTTGGAGAAGCCGATCCCCGGATCAACAATAATGTTCTCCGGCACTACGCCTGCCACGTAGAACTTCTCGCGAACCTCGCCCAATTCACGGACCACGTCGGCAACAATATCCGTGTACTCGGTCAGCGAGTCCATGGAGCGCGAATCGCCGCGGCTGTGCATCAACACATAGGGCACCTGGCGCTCGGCAATCAAGGCAATCATGTCCGGATGGACGTGGGATCCGGACACGTCATTGATCAATCCGGCGCCGGCATCCAGCGCCAAGGCAGCCGTTGAGGCGTGGCGGGTGTCAACGCTTATCAATGCACCGGCCTTGGCCAGTGTGGAAATGACGGGCAGGATCCGGCGTTGTTCCTCAAGCTCGTCAACCTCCAGCGCGCCCGGGCGGGTGGATTCGCCGCCGACGTCGATGATGTCAGCACCGCCGTAGTACATGCGCAGACCGTGGGCGATGGCGCTGTCGGTGGAGTTGTACTCTCCGCCGTCGCTGAAGGAGTCGGGCGTGCAGTTCAAGATCCCCATGATCACCGCACGGTCATGGGGCAGGGCGGCAAAGCTCGCCACCGATTTGCGTGCCCGCAGGACGGGCAGGGGGGATGTGGCCGGGCCCGTTCCGGGCGCGGCTGCGAGGGAATCCATGGTGTGTAAGGCTACCTTCCGAGAATCAGGCTCATGGCTTCGGCCCGGGTTGCGGGCTCGTGAAGCGAACCGCGAACAGCACTGGTGACTGTCTTGGCTCCTGGTTTACGCACGCCACGCATGGACATGCACATGTGTTCACATTCAATCACCACTATGGCGCCGCGAGGTTTGAGATGTTCAACCAGGGCGTCGGCAATTTGGGTGGTAAGGCGTTCCTGGACCTGCGGGCGTTTGGCGTAGACATCAACCACGCGGGCCAGCTTGCTCAGGCCTGTCACGCGGCCGTCGTCGCCGGGGATGTAGCCCACGTGGGCGCTGCCATGGAACGGCACCAGGTGATGTTCGCAGGTGGAGTAGAACGGGATGTCCTTCACCAACACCATTTCCTGGTGGGCAATGTCAAAGGTTGTGCCCAGGATGTCGCCCGGATCTCCGTGAAGACCGGAGAACACTTCCGCGTACGCCTTGGCAACACGCTTGGGGGTGTCGATTAGGCCACTGCGTTCCGGGTCCTCCCCAATGGCCAGCAGGATTTCACGGACGGCAGCCTCAATGCGCGGCAGGTCCACTGTGTGCTTGTCCCCCGCAAGGGCGGCGCCTCTGGCGCCGCCCTGCGTGGAATCTACATCGTCGTCGTAATCAGTCACGGAGGTGATCCTATCTTTGATTACTGCTTCTCCGGCAGCGGGGGTGTCTCTCCCTTGCCCAAATCGATGCCCGGGGACATGCCGGGGGCATCAACAGCACCGTCAAGGTGGGCACTGGCGAGCTGGTCCTGCGGGGACACGCTCTCCGGGGCAGGCTCTCCGGCCGCCAGGGCCTCGCGGCGCTCTTTGTCGGTGGTGACGGGCGGCAGGGTGGAGACCGGACGGGTGTCCTTGGACAGCCAGACCCGGCGCGGGGCGGGCTTGCGCAGATCCGTAAAGATCTCGGCAATCTCGGCCTGGTTCAGGGTCTCGCGTTCCAGCAGCTCAAGCGCCAGTCGGTCCAGGATGTCGCGGTTGGCAATCAGGGCCTCATAGGCGTCGTCATGGGCCTGGTCAATGAGCTTGCGCACTTCCTCATCAACCATTGAGGCAACAGCTTCGGAGTAGTCGCGGTCGTGCCCGGCACTGGCACCAAGGAACGGCTCGCCGGCGGCGGCACCAAGCTTGACGGCACCGATGCGCTCGCTCATCCCGTACTGGGTCACCATGGCACGGGCAGTTCCTGTGGCCTTTTCAATGTCATTCGAGGCGCCTGTGGACGGATCGTGGAACACGATCTCCTCGGCCACGCGGCCACCCATGGCGTAAGCCATCTGGTCCAGCAATTCGTTGCGGGTGATGGAGTACTTGTCATCCTCGGGAACCACCATGGTGTAACCCAGGGCGCGGCCGCGGGGCAGGATGGTGATCTTGGTGACCGGGGCAGTGTTGTGCATGGCGGCGGCAACCAGCGCGTGGCCGCCCTCGTGGTACGCGGTGATTTTGCGTTCCAGTTCCTTCATGACGCGGGTGCGCTTCTGCGGGCCGGCCATGACACGGTCAATGGACTCATCCAGGGCACGGTCGTCAATGAGCTGCGCGTTGGAGCGGGCAGTCAGCAAGGCCGCCTCATTCAGGACGTTGGCCAGGTCGGCACCCGTGTAACCGGGCGTCTTCTTGGCGACGGCGTTCAGGTCAACCCCGGGCGCCATCGGCTTGCCCTGGGAGTGGACCTTCAGGATCTGTTCGCGGCCCAAACGGTCGGGCGCTTCAACAGGAATTTGGCGGTCAAAACGGCCCGGACGCAGCAGGGCGGGGTCCAGGACGTCGGGACGGTTGGTGGCGGCGATCAGGATGACGTTGGTCTTGACATCAAAACCGTCCATTTCCACGAGCAACTGGTTGAGGGTTTGCTCGCGTTCGTCGTTGCCGCCGCCAATGCCGGCACCGCGGTGACGGCCAACGGCGTCGATCTCGTCAACAAAGATGATGGCCGGGGAGTTCGCCTTGGCCTGCTCGAAGAGGTCGCGGACACGGGATGCACCCACACCCACAAACATTTCCACAAAGTCGGAACCGGAGATGGAGTAGAACGGCACGCCGGCCTCGCCGGCAACGGCTCGGGCCAGCAGGGTCTTGCCGGTGCCGGGAGGGCCGTACAGCAGCACGCCCTTGGGGATCTTGGCGCCAACGGCCGTGAACTTGGCGGGGTTCTGCAGGAAGTCCTTGATTTCGTGGAGTTCTTCCACGGCTTCGTCCGCACCGGCAACGTCACTGAAGGTGACCTGCGGGTGGTCCTTGGTGAGCAGCTTGGCCTTGGACTTGCCAAATTGCATGACCTTGGAGCCGCCACCTTGCATGCGGGAGAACAAGAACCAGAAGATGAGCCCGATGAGGATGAAGGGGATCAGCAGGGAAAGCATGCTTGACCAGAAGTTGTTCGACGCCGGCTGGTCATCAAATTTGCTCAGATTGGCGTCATCAATGGCTTTCACCATGGTGTCCGCGCGGTAACCGCCATAGTAGAACTGGACGTTCTTGCCGGCTTTTTGGCCGTCAGCCGTTGTGTAGTCGTCCTTGAGGATCAAGTCCACGCGGCCCTCGGAGCCAAACACCTTGGCCGAGGCAACTTTGTCACTCGAGAGCAGGTTCAGGCCCTCGGAGGTGCCGATGCGGCTGGTGCCCGTACCGGTCAATGTGAAAAGGCCCGCTCCGATGAGCACGACCACCACAACGATCCAGACAAATGGACCTTTGAAGAGTTTCTTGACTTTCATGTGTTCGAGGCTACGCCTCGTCCCTCCCGCTCAACCAATTCATACCTATACGGGGTGCGCCGACACATCCCCAAGTAATAGCTTTACACCGTTCGCATTGCTACACGCACGGGAATGGCATTTAGTTCCCTGAGGGCATAACGATTTCAGTCAAAATGACAAAACCAGCACCTTCAACGAATGAAGGCGCTGGTTTTGATTTCAGGCGTGGGCGTTGGAGTCGGCATTTTTTAGGCCGCGTAGAGGAGACGCCAAAGGCCGCCCGCGGCCGACGGGTCGGATAGTCCCCAGACGCTCCCACTGCTCGCAAGCTCGCAGCGGGTCCCGCGCGTCTGTGGGCCAAGCCGGAAAATGCTGATCCAATGCCGTGACGCGGTGTTACTCGTAAACGTGCGGCGCCAGGGTGCCGATGAAGTCCAGGTTGCGGTACCGCTCGGCGAAGTCCAGGCCGTAGCCAACGACGAATTCGTTGGGGATCTCGTAGCCAACGTACTTGACATCGATTTCCACCTTGGCGGCTGCGGGCTTACGCAGCAGCGTGCAGATTTCCACCGAGGCAGGTCCGCGGGACATGAGGTTGGCGCGCAGCCAGGACAGGGTCAGGCCGGAGTCAATGATGTCCTCAACGATGAGGACGTGCTTGCCCATGAGGTCGGTTTCGAGGTCCTTGAGGATCCGCACAACACCCGAGGACTGGGTGCCGGAGCCGTAGGAGGAAACTGCCATCCAGTCCATGGTGACGTGGCTGTGCAGTGCACGGGAAAGGTCGGCCATGATCATGACGGCACCCTTGAGCACACCGACAAGAAGGACGTCGCGGCCTTGGTAGTCTGCATCAATCTGCGCGGCCAGTTCGGCTACACGCGTTTGGATCTGTTCCTTGGTATAAAGAACATGCTTAAGATCGGCTTGGACGTCTTGTGAATCCACCCAGGGCTCCTGATTGTGAAGGTCGTGGTACTGGTCTTGTTACTGGTTGGCGCCTAGTTGCTGCGTCTAAGAACAAGCTTCCCATAGGCGGGGCCGTCGTGGGGAACACTTTGTTTGCGTGAGATTCGCCAGGCACTCACTTTTCCGGCCAGCTGCACAGGTCCTGCCGAGCCTTTTCGCACCAGCAGGGATTCCGCAGCGGCAAGGCGTTCAAGGCTTGGTTGGACTCCCCCAAGTTCGACGGCGGCCAGCGCCAACACGCGCATCCGCAGGGCCGGAGCGAGTCCCCGCAGCGCGTCCTCGGCCAGCACAATCTCTGCGCCGGCACTGCTTTCGCCGCCGTTTGACGCAGTGTTTCCACTCTGGCGGCTTACCAATTTGTTGTATTCGGCGCCCGCGAGTTCATCGAGGAAGTCGGCGTCGCGACCCAGGATGCTTGCCGACCGTGCCAGCGATTCGGCGATGCCTGGCCCCAGTTCGGCGCCCAGGAATGGAATGACGTTTCGCCGCACGCGCACCCGCAAATAGGCCGGATCCGCGTTGGCGGGGTCATGCCACGGGGTCAGTTCCAGGGCTTCACATATGGCCAAAATCTCATCCCTGCGCAGTCCCAGAAATGGGCGCAGATACATGCCACGGCGTTCACGCATGCCGGCCAGGGACCGTGTTCCGGAACCCCGGGCCAGGCCCAACAGCACCGACTCCGCCTGGTCGTCCAGGGTGTGGCCCAGCAGGACATTTTGGGCACCAAGTTCCCGGGCGGCCGCCTCAAGTGCCTCAAAGCGGGCCGCACGGGCGGCGGCCTCCGGACCCACGCCGTCGTGGTTGAGCTCAACCGTGCGCACCACCACCGGGTCAAGACCCAGGGCGCGCAAGGTCACGGCCGTGGCCTGGGCAACCTCTGCGCTGCCTTCCTGCATTTGGTGGTCAACCACCACTGCGCCCACCCGCACCTCGCCACGCTTGGCGAAGAACGCGCACACAGCCGCCAATGCGAGGGAGTCGGGCCCGCCGCTGCAACCCACAAGGATCAGCGGCGGGTTGTCCACAACAAGGTTCTTGCCAGTGGTTTTGAGCCCCAGGAGCTCGCCCACCATGGCCCGCGCCTTGCCAACAGTGGGGTCAAGGCGGCGCCGGGCCTTGAATTCGGGTGCTGCTGACATTTACAGTCCCATCCGTTCAACCCAGAGGCGTGCATTGTGAATTTCCGCTTCCGTGGGCAGGTTTTGTTCCTGCGTCCAGACGTTGTTGAAGCCGTCCATGCCAACCACCGCCACCACGTCGCGGACAAACTTTGCGCCGTCACTGTATTGGCGCATTTTGGCGTCCAGGCCCAGCAGGTTCCTGACGAACTTCTCAAAGACCCCGCGGTCCTTGCCCCGGCCGTTGAAACGCTGGCGGATGGTGCGCACTGTTGGCACAATGCGCTGGTCCACTCCGTCCATGACCACATTGGCGTGGCCTTCAAGCAGGCTCATGACGGCTGTCAGGTGGGACAGGGCGGCTTTCTGGTCCGGGTTTTGGAGCAGGTCGAGCACCCCGCCGCGGCGCGGATCCGGGTCGGCTGCGTCCTTGCCGGATTGGCCGGATTTGGCTGATTGACTAACGTTGTTGGATTTGGAGCCCATTTGCTTGGCCGCCTGCAGGAGCCGTTCGCCAAAGTTTTCCGAATCACCCACCAAGAGGGTGCCCAGTTTTTCGATCTCCCCGAGCATGTGATGCCGCAACCAGGGCGCTGCGGCAAATTGCACCCGGTGGGTTTGCTCATGCAGGCAGACCCACAGCCGGAAATCGGCAGGATCCACCTTGAGCTCACGCTCCACCGTGATGATGTTGGGGGCCACCAGCAGCAGCCGACCCCCGGCGGCCTGCTGGCGCCCGTGCTCTGTCGGTGCCAGTGCGGCAAAGGGGTCGTATTGGCCCAGCACCTTGCTGGAGAGGAACGCCAAGGCCCCGCCCAGCTGGGCCCCCGTAACGGTGGCGCTGAGTGCGGCGGCGGGGCCGCCGGGTGTTGGACGGTCGCCCGGCTTCTGTGCTGCGAGCGCCTGCTTGGCCGCCAGGGCGCGCAGCACGGGATCCATCATGACGGCAAAGCTTTGCGTATTGGCCTTGGCCCAGGACGCCCTGTCCACCACCAGGACCTCTGAATCACGCAGGTCCCTGGCAGCGTCCAGGCGGCTGATCTCGTGGACGTGGGGCACCGAACGGTCCGCCATGAGGCGCAAATTGTCCACGGCGGCTGAAATTTCCGAGCCCGTCAGTGCCGGCCCGGCAGGGGCCAAATTGGCTGCCGTCTTGGCAGCCAACTCCCAATTGACCATGCTGGGGGACGTAGGCGTGGCGGCTGCGGCATTACTCTGCTGGCTCATGATTACCATCAGATCACAGATCCCTGAATGCTTGCCGCCGGCTCACAGCTGCGGCACCGCATGGGACTGGAAACGGCCTGGAATTCTCCACCACACTGGGAATTGGGGATTCGATTTTGAGCCACATTGGGTGGCTGACAACTACTGTAGGATTCACCAGTTGCGGGCCGCTTGCAGACCCGCCTTCGCGAGAGACATGGATCCATGACTGAGAATGCGCGGAATTCCTTCACCGACCTTCCGCCGCTGGCCCACACCGACGGCAGTCGACGGCGCGGACGCGGTGCGCAACGCCAGGATCTTCCGTCCCGATGTGGTGGTGCTCGATGTCATGATGCCCGGCATTGGTCCTGACGGCCCGTGACGCCGGCCAGGACAGGAATGCCGGTTTGGCGGCGGGGGGGGTGAGAACTACGTGACCAAGCCCTTCCACATGGTAGGAGCTCATGCTCCGCCTGCGCCGCCTGGTGCAACGCCGGGTCATTGCCTCCAGGGACAATGTGGAGATGGTGGTGGGCGCCCTGGTGATGAATTTTGACACGCGTGAAGTGACCGGCGGCGGCACCGCCATAGACGGAACAGGTGAACTGTTCGATGCCGGCGCCCCGCACCGGGTTGGCGTGTGCTGATTCGCGGGAGATTTCCGCCGACACCCCGGCCTCCCTGCCGCTGCTGATTCGCTTCGACAAGTTTGTGGCGGGCACCCACTATCAGGGCCTGACCGAGCTGGCCCTGCGGCCCGGCTCCCCTGTCATCAATGAGGAGCATGCGGACAAGCTGCTTGGCGGCAATGGCGTCCTGTTCAAGGCGGATGCAGAGTCGAGCTTCACCTATCAAGGGGATGACCAAAAGTCGTATGAGGAGCACTTCAAGCAATTGGACATGGAGGATTCCCGGAACCTCGCCCCGATCATCACGTTCCTGAAATGGCTGGATGGCGCTGACAGTGCCACGTTCGACGCCGAACTAGCCAACTGGGTGGATGTGGCATCCTTTGCGAAGTAGTCGGCAACCCAGAACCTGTTGGCGAACGCCGATGACATGGCCGGTCCCGGCCAGAATTATTACCTGCGCTACGGCGTCGCCACCAAGAAACTTTCAGTCATCTCCTGGGACTTGAATTTGGCGCTCACCAACAATGCCACCGCCAGCCCGGACGGGTCGCTGTCCATGGGCGGCGGGAAGGGCGGCAACGCGCTCAAGAGCCGCTTCCTGGCCTCATCCGTGGTCAAGAAGCTTTATGACTCCCCCTATCAGGAGCTTTACACCCAGGTGATTGCCGGCGGCACGGCCCAATCGATGCTGGGCACCATCACGGCATCAATCCCGGCAAGCGATGCCTTGTCCGCAGCGGACATTGCGGCAAAGTCGGCTGTTGTTGGCGCGTTTGTGGACAAGCGTGCAGCTGCCCTCAAGACTGCGCTTGCATAGCCGCCAGTCAGCTCTGCGCCACCACGGCGGCAGCGGCGTCAACTGTTGGTCTGGCAGCGGCGGCGCCGCCGCTGAGGCCGTTGCCCAAGATGCAGAACGCCAGCAGGCGCCCCTGGGCGTTGATGACGTAGCCGGTCAACGCCGTGACCACATTCAAGGAACCTGTTTTGGCCCGCACCAAACCGGCACCGTCCAGCTGGGGCGCCTTCACAAACCGGTGCTCCAGGGATCCGCTGAGACCTGCAATGGGCAGCCCGGGCAGTGCCTGGCCAATGTCCGATGCCGGGTCGGCAAGCATCAGGGCCAGCAATTGGGTCAGCTTTGCGGAGCTGATCAGGTTTCCCGTGGCCAGGCCGCTGTTGTCTGTTGTGACAACGCCGTCCAAGGGCAGGCCCAGCCCGGCAACCACTTGGCGAACGGCAGCCACAGCGCCCGCGTTGCTGGCTTCCTGGCCAAGTTTCACAGCCACCATGCGGCCCACGACTTCGGCAACATAGTTATCGGACTCGGCCAGCATGTACTGGATCTGCTGGGCCACGGTGGCCGATTCCACCGAGGCAAGGACCGTGCCCGGCGCCCCCGCGGGCGCTGCGCCGGCCGCTGCCGGCGCCTTGCTTCTGGACAGTGTCCCCGTGGTGGCAATGCCTGCATCTTCAAGGGCCGCGGCAAAAGCTTGCGCCACAGCCACAGCGGAATCCTGGGGTCGCGGCCCGCTCAAAACTTCAGGGGCAAGACGGCCAGCATTCAATGCCATGGGAAAAATGGGCGCGATTTCACCGGCGTCAACGTCGCCGTCGGCCCATTTGGGGTTCAGCGCGGGCCCCGTGAACAAGGAGTCGTCAATGCTGAGCGTGACAGGCCCTGTGACCCCGCCGGCTGCGAGCGCCGCGGCGGTTTTCTTGGCCAGGGTGGCAATCCCGGCATGGCCCATGACGGCATCTGCTGCACTGTCGCCGGCACCGAGCATGGCGTCCCCGCCGGCAAGCAAAACCAGCTCATTGGCGCCGGCTCCGGCAACCGCCTGTGTGCTGAACCGCGTATCGGTGCCCAGTGTTCTCAGCGCGGCTCCGGCCGTGAGCAGCTTCAGGTTCGACGCCGGCACCCTGGCCGCCTGGCCGTCCCGGGAAAACAGTTCCTTGCCCGTGGCCGCGTCGGTGACGTACATGCTGAAGGTGCCCTCGCCGTCGAACGCCAGCGCCGTCGTCAGGTCCGTGGCAAGTTTGGCGGCATCCGGCAAGGGGGCGGCATCATTCAAGGGCGCAACACCCGTGACGTCGCTGATGGCGGTGGGCGGCAATTGGGCGGCCGGCACAACAGCCACGGCAGCCGGATCCTTGGGCAGGAACGCGGGGACCAGGTGGAAGCCAATGGGAACGCTGACGGCAGCCAATGCACAGATGAGCAAGCCGCTCGTCACAACTTTTGACGTGCGTCCCATAGAGCAGGTAATTCCTTCGAAGCTGGTGGTCCCGGCGCGCATATGGGCGGGTCATGTGTCAGATCCGGCCCAGTTGATCTTGGCCGGGTTTTTAGCGCAATGAAAGCGCCTATATCCTCATACTAGACGGAAATTATCCGCGCGGCCGTGTCCGGCCCCGCACACCCCCTCATGAGGAGCATAACGATGAAGCACGACGTCACCATCGAGATCCCCCGCGGATCACG
>JBDTQM010000113.1:0-12182 GCA_039932175.1 Specibacter sp. | reverse complement strand
TCGGCCTGGCCGAGGACGTCAAGAAGTTCCTGCACTACAACGCCAACAAGGCCCTCATGAACCTGGGCTACGAGGCCATGTTCCCGGCCGCCGTGACGGACGTGAACCCGGCCATCCTGTCCGCGCTCTCACCGAACGCCGACGAGAACCACGACTTCTTCTCCGGCTCAGGCTCCTCCTACGTCATCGGCAAGGCAGTCAACACCGAAGATGACGACTGGGACTTCTAACTCCTTGTACTTTATGCGCGCAGCCCTAGCGATTCGGCGGGGGCTGCGCGCATTTTTTGTCTCCGTGCCGGGGCCTGTCGGTGGACAGGTGTCCTTGGGTAGGGTGAAAAGGAACCGCCCCAACCGAGGCTCGGCAGGAGAAACGACATGACGCAGTACTTGATCTCAGTAAGCCACGACACCGCTGAGGCCCCGACGATGGATACCATGGATCCCGCAGAGATCCAGCCGATCATCGATGCTGTCGATGCGTTTAATGAGAAACTCCGCACCCAGGGCGCCTGGGTCTTCGCCGGCGGCCTGCACCCCATCCAGACGGCCATCACTGTTGACAACACCGGCGACGCACCCGTGATGACTGACGGGCCATCCACACTGCCCGCGGAATATCTGGGCGGGTTCTGGGTCATCGAGGCCAGCGACCTTGAGGCCGCTCTGGAGTGGGCCAAGGAAGCGTCCAAGGCCTGCCCCGGCCGGGTGGAGGTTCGCGCGTTCCAGAACGAACCCTCCTGATCGGCCTGGCTGAGGCTTCTCCGCGGTGTGCTGGACCCTCCGCCGTCCGGCAACATGTTGCCGCTTGAGGGAGTGTCGTGGAGAGTATTTCGGCTATGGCTGCCAGCATTCGCAGTGCGCGCAAGGAGGCAAGGCTGACTCAGGAGGATGTGGCCAATCTCGCCGAAACCTCCGAACGCACCATCCGGGCCATTGACACGGTAACCGACCACCCATCCCTGCGGGCCGTGGCGGCTGACCGTCTTGAAGAATGCGGCCAAGACAAGTTCCGATGATGAGCTCTCACTCCTGCCGGCGGTGGGAGCCGATGTGTCAGGAGGCGTCCAGGTGGTCCCGGCAGGTGATGAGGCCGCCGAGTCCAGGACAAGACCAACGCGTCCATGCTGACTGCCCCTCTGGCCCGGGCCAAAGGACTAAAAGTTCCGGTGGTGCCGAGCAAGGTCATCAGCGACAGGAACGGTCCTGAGGGCCTTCTGGTGGAACGGTTCGACCGGGTCAAGGGCGCGGGGGAGACCTGGCTGTGGTTGACCCTGGAAGACGGGACCCAGGTACTCGGGCTGCCGCCGGCCTCAAAGTACGGCGTTTCTTCCGAGGAAGTCGTCCTTGCCATGGTCCCCATCGGTGATGTGCCCTGCACGTGCCGCTTCCCTTGGGCTGGCGCCGAAAGCCACCTCAGCGGCTAAAAAACTCGCCTTGGGCGCCGCCACTTCCATCCCGCTGGAGAGTTTGCCGTTCAACGGTTCGCCGCTGCGTTGTTGATACCGTGGAAGCCATGGACCAGGAAAATTTCCACACGCTCCCGAACTCCGCTGTCGCGGCCGCCCGATTCGTTCGGGATGCCGCGGCTGTTGTGCGCCCAGGTCATCTGGGGAGCAACCGGGATCCGGGCGACGCCTGGGTCGAGGGGGAGCAGGGCAAGTTCTGGGGCAGGTTCGGCTCAGCCGGGTTGCTGGTGTTCGACGCCGGCCGCGGAGTCTTGCTGCAGCACCGGGCCATCTGGTCCCACCATGGCGGCACCTGGGGCCTGCCCGGCGGGGCACTGCACCACGGTGAAAGCGCCGTGGATGGGGCGCTGCGCGAGGCGTGGGAGGAAGCCGGCGTACCCCGGGCAAACGTGGATCTGTTGTTCACGTCCCTCTATGACGTGGGGTACTGGCGCTACACCACCGTTGCCGTTGAAGCCGTGGTGCCGTTTGAACCCGTCATAAGCGACCCCGAAAGCCTGGCCCTGGAATGGGTGGGCCTTGATGCCGTCGCGCAACTGTCGCTGCACCCTGGCTTTGGCGCGGCCTGGCCGGAGCTGCGAAAACGTCTTGAGGGTGGCTGTTAAAGGCAACCGTGCGTGAAGGCGTGCCAAGAATTCTGTGTCGCATTTGTTGCACGAAAATCACCCAAATCGGGGAAATCCTTCCAACAACTGCCACACAGAGGTATGTGTGGGGGTGGATCTGGACAGGCTCGATCCTCGGGCATTGAACACCGGCCGCTACCGCTACAGTCCCAGCAGTTCCATCGTGGCGGCGCGCATGTCCATCTTGCGCACCTTGCCCGTCACAGTCATGGGGAACTCGTTGACCACCAGAACGTAGCGCGGCACCTTGTGGCGGGACAGGTGGCCCTCACAGTAGGCGGCCACGGCAGCCTGATCCAGCGGCTCGACACCAGGCTTCATCATGATCCACGCGCACAGCTCCTCGCCGTACTTTTCATCCGGCACCCCAATGACCTGGACATCGGCAACGTGCGGGTGCTGGTACAGGAACTCCTCAATTTCGCGCGGATACAGGTTCTCCCCGCCACGAATCACCATGTCCTTGATCCGGCCCACAATGTTGACGTAGCCGTCGTCGAACATGAGCGCAAGATCGCCGGTGTGCATCCACCGTTCTGCATCGATGGCCCCGGCCGTCTTCTCCGGATCATTCCAATACCCCAGCATGACCGAGTACCCGCGCGTGCAAAATTCACCGGGCGTGCCGCGGGGAACCGTGAGCCCGGTGGCCGGATCCACGATCTTGACCTCCAGGTGCGGGTGCACCCGGCCCACCGTCCCGGTCCGGTGCGCCACGTCGTCGTCAGTCTGCGTCTGCATGGACACCGGGGAGGTCTCAGTCATGCCGTACGCAATGGACACCTGCGCCATGTGCATCTCGCCCATGCACCGCTTCATGACCTCCACGGGGCACGGCGAACCGGCCATGATGCCCGTGCGCAGGCTGGAAAGGTCGTAACTGGCGAACTCGGGCAGGTTCAGTTCGGCAATGAACATGGTGGGCACGCCGTACAGCGCGGTGCAGCGCTCCTCCTGCACCGCCGCCAGCGTGGCTGCAGGGTCGAAGGACGCCGCCGGAATGATGATCGCGGCACCGTGCGTGGTGGCGCCCAGATTGGCCATGACCATGCCAAAGCAGTGGTAAAACGGCACCGGCACGCACAGCCTGTCCTGCTCGGTGAACTTGATGGTCTCCGTCACGAAGTAGCCGTTGTTCAAGATGTTGCGGTGGCTCAGGGTGGCGCCCTTGGGGTAGCCGGTGGTGCCCGAGGTGTACTGGATGTTGATGGGATCGCCAGGGTCCAACTGCTCCATGGCGCGTTCGACGCCGTCACTGGCCACCGCCGCCCCGCCCGCCACGAGTGCATCCCAGGAATCGGTGCCAATGTAGACAACATCCGCCAGGTCCCCGCAGTCGGGCCGGACGGCTTCGATCATGGAGGCGTAGTCCGAGCTGCGGAACGCCGGCAGCGCCACCAGCATGCGCAGTCCCGACTGCTGGACGGCGTACTTGAGTTCGTGCGTCCGGTAGGACGGGTTGACGTTAACCAGAATGGCGCCAATCTTTGCCGTGGCGTATTGGATGAGCACCCATTCGGGCACATTGGGTGCCCAGATGCCCACCCGGTCACCCTTGGCCACCCCGGCGGCGAGCAAACCGCGGGCCAGGGCGTCGACGTCGTCGTTCAACTGCGCATAGCTCCACCGGCGTCCGGACGGCTTGTCCACCAGCGCCTCCCGGTTCGGGAAACGGCCGGCCGTGCCGGCAAAGTTGGCGCCAATCGTCTCATCCAGCAGGGGAGTGGAGCAGGGGCCGGATGTGTGGGAAGGCTGAACATCGTTGGTCATGCAACGATGCTAGCCCCCATCCGGTCAACTGTGCGCCACCTCACGTTCCTGATGGGAGTGGTGGATGGGTGAAAGCTACCGGCGGCCCGGCATTGCGGCCGTTGGCAGCCGTGACCCGGGCGAGCAGCGTCACCACGGATAAATTAGGGCAAGCTCGCCTATCTTCGATACGATAAGGCAAGACTAATAGCTCAGCATTCTGTGGCTATATTATTTCGGTACCCAGGGGGTAGCACACGCTCATGATGGAAAGCATCGTCTCACTGCCTTTCATCTGGGCATTTCTGATCCTCTTTGGCATTGTCATGCTGCGCTCCAACGCCACCTACTGGGCAGGGCGCGGTCTTGCTGCCGGCGGACGGAAGACGAGGCTGCAAAAGCACCTGGATTCCCCGGCCGTGTTGCGGGCAGAAAAAATCATTGCCCGGTGGGGCGCCCCCGCCGTGAGCGTGAGCTTCTTGACCATCGGCGTGCAAACGGCCATCAACACCTCTGCCGGCCTGGGCCGCATGCCCCTGCGCCGCTACATCCCTGCCACGGTGGTTGGTTCCATCGCCTGGGCCGCCATCTACGCAACCATTGGCCTGGCAGCCTTTGACGCGGCCATTGCCGCGGCCGCCGGATCACCCCTGGCCCTGATCGGACTGGTGTTGGTGGTTGGAGTTGCTGTTCTGGGCGTCCACCTGTTCCGCGTATCCCGGACCCGCAAGCTGGACAGGAGCGCCCTGGATGACTGCCCGGCCATCACACCGGACGTCGTTAGTCCCACAACACAGCAGTTCTAACCACCCATTTGGGCTACCCGGCACTGCTCCCGGTAGAGTCATGGTCATGCCGGAGAACACCACGCAGTGCGCCGCAGAGGTGACATCGTACTACCGCCATCTGGGTGGAAACCGCTACGAGTCGACCATTCACGCCCAGGGCGCCTGGAACATGCACGAACAGCACATGGCCCCCGTTACGGGCATCATGGTCCATGCCCTGGAGGAATTTGAGCCCCGCCCCGACATGCGCCTGGCCAGGCTCAATTTTGACATTCTGGGGCTGATCCCGGCCGGTGAATTCACCATTGAAACAACGCTTCTGCGTCCCGGCAAAACCATTGAACTGCTGCAGGCGGAGCTTGTGGCGCAGGGCCGGGCGGCTGTCCGCGTCACTGCGTGGCGCCTGCAAACCACCAACGACACCACAGCCGTTGAAGCGTATGAAGATGAGCCCATGGAGAGTCTGGAGGGCTCCAGTGCCTGGGATGGCATGACAAGCTGGCCCGGCGGCTTCATCAAGACCCTTGAAGGGCGCTCCAACCCCAACCACCGTCCCGGCCGTGGACGTGCCTGGCTGCACAGCCCCTACACCATGCTCGACGGCGAGGAACACTCCTCGCCGCTGGTGCGCCTTTTGGGCCTGGCCGACAGCGCCAACGGTGTGTCAGCACGCATGGCACCGGTTCCCGGCGGCTTCATGTTCCCCAATGTTGACCTTTCCATCCATGTCTACCGAGAACCCGTGGGCGAATGGCTGGGGCTGGACACGCACGTCACCATTGCCGGTGACGGCATCGGCTTGACCTCCAGCGTGCTCAACGATGCCAAGGGCCCCTTTGCGCGAACGGAACAGATCCTGACCATCCGACCCATCCCGCACCGCCCATGAGCGCCCTGATGGCACCGCTGCTGCAGGTCCACCGCCAACTGCAGAACCAGGGTGCAGAGGCTGACCTGAACCATGCACTGGATTTGTTGACCCGGGTAAAAACGGGCGGGCAGGCGGACATGCTGCGCCTCTACCGCCCGGAACCCACAGTCGCTTTTGGGCAGCGGGACACCAAGTTGGCCGGCTTTGGCCGTGCCGAACAAGTTTCCGCCGAGCATGGCTTTGTGCCTGCTGTGCGCAAGGCAGGCGGACGGGCTGCCGCCTACCACCGGGGCACACTTGTGGTGGACCACCTGCAGCGCGAGGACGACGCCATTGCCGGGGCCAAGGCCAGGTTTGGACTCTTTGGGGACCTTTTTGCCCAGGCCCTGCAAAGTGTGGGGGTGGATGCTGCCGTGGGTGAAATCCCCGGCGAATACTGCCCGGGCGAATTCAGTGTTTACGGCAGCGGCCCTGCCGGCCGGATCAAATTGGTGGGCACGGCCCAGCGGGTGGTCTCCGGTGCATGGCTGTTCAGTTCGGTGATTGTGGTGGAGAACTCCGCCCCCATCCGCGGCGTCCTCACCGGCACCTACGCCGCCCTGGGCCTGGACTGGGATCCGGCAACGGCCGGAGCAGCAGAGGACCTGGTTCCCGGCGTCACGGTGGACGATGTGGAAAACGCAGTATTGGCCGCCTACGCGGCGCACACACAGCTGGTCAAACCCTGAGCTGACGCCCGGCACGCGTTGAAACTGCAGCTGATGCGATGAATCCAGTGGCAAAGTCGCATCAGCTGCAGTTTCAAATGCTGGGGGCGCCCGAAACCGCCTTATCTGCAGTTTCGAATGAATCTTCCCTATGCCCCGGCAGTCAAGATCCCCGGAGCCTCGGCGGCGATGGTGGTGGAGTCGCCGTGACCGGTGTTGACCACCGTCTCCGGCGGCAGGGTCAGCAGGCGCTGCGTAATTGAGGCAACAATGGTGGGAAAATCGCTAAACGACCGTCCCGTGGCACCGGGTCCGCCGTTGAACAAGGTGTCGCCGGTGAAAACTGTGCCCAAGGACTCGGCGTGGAAGCACGTTGATCCGGGGGAGTGCCCCGGGGTGTGCAGCGCAGCCAGGACAATCCCGGCCACCTCAAAGGTATCCCCGTCGTTGATCGGGGCATCCGGGGTGGTGCCCGGGAAGATGGCGTCCCACAACATCTGGTCTGCCGGGTTCATGAGCACGGGCGCGCCCACCAAATCGGCAAAGTCGCGCGCATAGCGGATGTGGTCGTCGTGCCCGTGGGTCAGAAGCACGGCCTTGACTGTGCGTTCCCCCACGGCCTCCTTGACGGCCGCAGGGTCATGGGCGGGGTCGATCACGTACACTTCGACGTCGTCGCCCACCAGCCAGACGTTGTTGTCCACGTCCCAGGTGCCGCCGTCGAGCGAGAAAGTCCCCGAGGTTACCAGGCGTTCAATGCGGGCGCTCATGCGAACTCCACCACAGATCGCAGCACTGAGCCCTGGCCCATCTTGGCGAAGGCAGCCTCAATGTCATTCATGGTGATGCGTTCGCTCACAAACGCGTCCAAATCCAGCTTGCCTTGCTTGTACAGCTGAACCAGCATGGGGAAATCACGCGAGGGCAGGCAGTCGCCGTACCAGGAGGACTTCAGGGCCCCGCCGCGGCCAAAAACATCCAGCAGCGGCAGCTCAAGGGTCATCTCCGGGGTGGGGACGCCCACCAGCACCACAGTGCCGGCCAAGTCGCGGGCGTAGAAGGCCTGCTTGTAGGTTTCGGGACGTCCCACGGCGTCAATCACCACATCCGCCCCGAACCCGCCGGTGTGGTTCTGGATGGCGGACACGGCGTCCTCCTGCGAGGAATCCACTGTGTGGGTGGCCCCGAACGACATGGCAGCCGCGAGCTTCTTCGGATCGCGGTCAACGGCGATGATGGTGGTGGCACCGGCCAATGCTGCCCCGGCAATCGCTGCCGAGCCCACGCCACCGCAACCAATGACTGCCACGGAGTCGCCGCGCTTCACGCCGCCGGTGTTGATGGCCGCGCCGATGCCTGCCATGACACCGCAGCCCAACAGGCCCACGGCGCCCGGATCAACGTCCGGGTCAACCTTGGTGCATTGCCCGGCTGCCACAAGAGTCTTCTCAATGAAGGCGCCAATGCCCAGTGCAGGGGAGAGGACCGTGCCGTCCTCGAGTGTCATCTTCTGCGTGGCGTTGGCCGTATTGAAACAGTACTGGGCCTGGCCCTTGGCGCAGGCGCGGCAGGTGCCGCACACTGCACGCCAGTTCAGGATGACCCGGTCGCCGGGGACCACGTTGGTGACCCCGGCGCCCACGGCACTGACTACACCGGTGGCCTCATGGCCCAGCAGGAACGGGAAGTCATCGCTGATCCCGCCCTGCTTGTAGTGCAGGTCCGTGTGGCATACGCCGCTGGTCAAAATGTCCACGAGTGCTTCACCCGGCCCCGGATCCGGGACCAGAATGGTTTCGATTGTGACGGCCGCGTCCTTGCTCAGGACCACTGCGCCCTTGACCTTGTGCACCATGAAAAAGCTCCTTGCATCTGCTGTGTCCCTTGCGGGAAACTCCATTGGGGTTCCTGATAGGCTACACGGCTTCAAGCAAGTATTCCGGCTAGGCCGCGAGCCGTGCCACAACGTCCTTCAAGGAGGGGTTGGTTGCTGCCGAGCCGTCCGGGAACAACACTGTGGGGACTGTCTGGTTGCCGTCGTTGAGGCTTTCAACGAGCTCGGCCGTACCCGCGACGTCTTCAATGTTGATCTCCGTGTAGCCAATTCCTGAGGCGTCCAGCTGCTTCTTCAGGCGCTTGCAGTAGCCGCACCACGTAGTGGAAAACATGGTGATGGTGCCAGCGTCGGGGGTGAACTCCACAGTAAGTGCTCCTTGTAAGAAAAATCGTCTTGGTTGCTACTGGTGACAACGCTACCGGGTGGGGCGGATATTCCTCATCTTGTGTCACGTGAGGAAGACTCACAGTTTGTGCCACTGGTTTTCCTGCGCCGCGTGTGGGCACGCCCTGTGCCGCACCGACAGTTTGTGCCACTGGTTTTCCCGTGCCGCGTGTGGCCTAGCCTGTGCCGCACCGACAGTTTGTGCCACTATGGACTCCATGTGCGGACGATACGTAATGGCTAGGGCAGTGGGCGACCTGGTGGCAGAGCTGGAAGCGGAGGCCGAGGCGTCCCTTGAGCTGCGGACTTCCTACAACGTTGCCCCCACCACGGATGTGCCCATTGTGCTGGAACGGTTCATCGACGGCGAGGTTCACCGCCAAATCCACGTTGCCAAATGGGGATTGGTGCCGGGCTGGGCCAAGGACCCCGGCGTGGGGGTGCGGGCCTTCAACGCGCGCAGTGAAACCGTGGCGGAAAAGCCAACGTTCCGCTCAGCCCTGAAGTCCAAGCGGTGCGGGGTGCCCGTGCAGGGCTACTACGAATGGAAAAAGTCACCGGACGGCAAAAGCAAGCAGCCGTATTTTGTGCACAGTTCCGACGGCTCGCTCATCACCTTCGCCGGGCTTTATGAATGGTGGAAGGACCCGGCCAAGGACGACGGGGCTCACGATCAGTGGCTGCTGTCCTGCAGCATCATCACCATGGCCTCACCGCCGGAGGGGGAGCTGGCCGCACTGCACGACAGGCTCCCGGTGCCCCTGACCACCGAAGATTTGGCCGAATGGCTGAACCCGGAGGCACAAACTCCGGCACAACTGCTGGAGCGGGTCCTGGCTGGTGCCTACGGCCAGGCCGCCACCTGGCAGCTTGACCCGGTCAGTGCCGCCGTGGGCAATGTGCGCAATGACGGCCCGGAACTCATCGAGCCCGTCGCGCTGTAGGGGTGCGGGTCAGACGGTGACGTTGCCGGCGTCGTCCATGGCCCAGGTGGGATTGAAGGCAACTTCCCAGCGGAAGCCGTCAGGATCGGCAAAGTAACCGCTGTAGCCACCCCAGGGCTGTTGTACGGCAGGATTTTCGACGACGGCGCCGGCCTCAACCGCCTGCGCCAGGACGGCGTCAACATCAGTGACACTGCCAACGTTGTGGCTCAGCGTGACGGGAGGAACGCCGTTTGACGGTTCAACGCCGAGCTCGGCTGCCATGGCGGCGCGGTTCCACAGGGACAAAATGAGCCCATGGTTCAACTGCAGGAAAATGACCTGGCCGGGCACCTCATGATGGGCCTTCCAGCCCAGGCCTGTGAGATAAAATTCACGGGAGCGGGACACATCGCGGACTCCCAAGGAAATAAACGTCAACCGCTGTTCCATGGTGGAGCTTTAGTCGTCGGTGTCTTCGGGAGACCAGCGGTGGAAGTCCAGCGACAGGTACAGGGCCAGGGCCGCCGAGTTTGTGGTTTCCACCCGCAGGGCAATATCGGATTTTCCGTCGTTGAACAAGGTGTCCATGGTGGCCAGGACCAGGTCTTCGGCCAGGCCGCGGCGGCGGTGGTCGCGGTCGGTGATCAATTCAATGATGAAGGGGGCATCGGGCGTGTCGTCGCCGATGGCGCGTTCCACCACGAGCACCGCTGCCACGATTTTGCCGTTTTCATCCAAGGCAACGTGAGAGGCATTGGGGAGGAAGGGGCCGTATTTTCCGGCCATGGAAGCTTGAATGTCTGCCAGCGCAACTTCGAGCGAATCGCCCGCTGCGCCGGCGTCGTAAGCGGTGTAGTAAAGCTCGCCGAGGCGTGGGAGATCTGATTCCTGCACAGTCCGGGAAGCCATCTTGAGCTCCCGTTCCAACGGAGTGGTCTTAGCGATGAGGGTGACCATGTCAGTCATGGAACGCTCCTTAAAAAAATCGTTGTGGCGCCGTCAGTGCGACTAAGCCAATGGCCATAAGGCCATGCTAGACGTCAGTTGCGTTGTCAGCTATCTACATAACGCTTTAAGCGCAGAACAAATGTCCTCGCATGCGTTTCTTCCCAATGGGCGGGTTACTTTCCGCGTGAAACTGAGCGTACACTTAAATCCATTCGGATATATGTACTAATAGATCATTCGGACCAAGAACATGATACTGAGTTGATAATGCCGGATGGAGGTGGTGTGTGCGCATGGGCACCTTTAGCGAGTCTGTCACTGTGGTGCGCTCACCCGAAGGGGCGCTTGTGCAGCTGTGGTGGCGCGGACAGTGCCACGCAATAGCCGCCGATCCCCTGTGCTGGTATGAACGGCGCCCCTGGTGGGAGAGCGAAACCCGCATGCGTCCGGGCGAGGGAGTGGGGTATGTGGACACCCAAATGTGGCGGGTGCAAGTGCAGCAGGAAGGCAGTGCGGAGCTGTTGACCCTGGACTTGGTGAGGTACCGGCCCAGTGACCGCTGGCGCGTCATAAAAATCCATGACGCACTCGATGAGCAATTTAAGGAGCTGCAGGAGGGTGCGTAACTTTGTCCATTTGCATTGCGCCTCGGCCTTCAGCGCCCACTACGGGGTGTCCTGGCCCGAGGACCTGGCCCAGGCGGCAGCCGCCGACGGCGCCAACGCGCTGGCCATTACCGACAGGGACGGGCTCTATGGTGCCGTCAAGCACGTCAAAGCCTGCATGGCAGCCGGGATTGACCCCCTGGTGGGGGTTGACCTGGCCGTGCTGGAAGAGGGACAAAACGGTTTGGAAGTGGCCGGACGCGTGGTGATCCTGGCCCATGGTTCAGCCGCCCTTGCCCCGGCTGCAGGCTACGGCGCCCTGTGCCGCTTGATTTCCGCCGCCCATGACCAACCCAGGGGGCTTGTGGGCCTCACAATGGCCCAACTGGCCACGGCTGTGCTGGACTCTGATTCCGGCAGGGCCGCACTAACAGTCCTGCTGGGCCCCGCATCCCCGGTGGGCAGGGCGCTCAACGGGCGCAAGTATTTGCTGCCGCGCAGCAAATTCCTGACGTGGCGCAATACCATGCCGGTGGGCTCCCTGGCGGTGGAAATCCTGAGCCACCTGAGCGCTCCGGGCGCACCCATGAGCACATCCCATGCAGTGCGCATGCTGAAATTGGCGCAGGAGTTTGATGTCCCTGCCGTTCTGAGCAACGCCGTGCGCTACAGCTGTGAAGATGATGCGCCGACGGCGGATGTGCTGGATGCGGCCAGACACATCTCACCCCTGGAGAAGCTCAACGACCTGCAACCCACAGGGCAGGCCTGGCTGAAAAGCGCTGCCCACATGCATGCCGTGGCGCAGGAGATTGTGTACCAGGGCGGATACGGCGACGCCGAGCTGCGGCAGTTGTGGTCCAACACGGAACAATTGGCTGACAAATGCAGGCTTGACCCCGCGGGTGATCTTGGCTGGAAGCAGCCCAAAACCCCGGAATCGCAGGTGTTGGGGTTGGCGCAGCCGCCCGGTTTGGAGTTGCGCCAACGCACGGAAGCGGGGCTGAACCAGCGCTTTGGGGGACTCCCCGGCAAAAAGCTGCTGGAGGTGCGCAACAGGCTGGAGACGGAGCTGGCCACCATCAGCGGCTTGGGCTTTGATTCGTACTTCCTTACAGTGGCTGAGGTCTCGGAGATGATCAAGGACATGGGGGTGCGCCGGGCCGCACGGGGGTCCGGGGCATCATCGCTCGTCAACTATCTGCTGGGCATCAGTGCTGTGGACCCCATCGCCAATGACCTGCTCTTTGAGCGGTTCCTCTCCCTGGACAGG
>JBDTQM010000112.1:0-12258 GCA_039932175.1 Specibacter sp. | reverse complement strand
GGCGTGTTCGGCTTCAAGTGCTTCCTGCTGCACTCGGGGGTGGACGAGTTCCCGCCCCTGGACGCGGACGAGATGGAAGTGGACATGGCCGAGTTGAAGTCCTTCGACTCCATCATGATTGTCCACGCCGAGGATTCACGGGCCATCGACAGGGCCCCCACGGCCGCGGGCGACCACTATGACAAGTTCCTGGCATCACGTCCCCGCGGGGCCGAAAACCTGGCCATTGCCGAAGTCATTGAACGGGCCCGCTGGACGGGAGCCCGGGCGCACATCCTGCACCTGAGCTCCTCCGACGCACTTCCCATGATTGCCAGCGCCCGCCGCGACGGCGTCCGTCTCACTGTGGAGACGTGCCCGCACTACCTGACACTCATGGCCGAAGAGATTCCCGACGGCGGCACCGCGTACAAGTGCTGCCCGCCCATCCGTGAAGCCTCCAACCGCGAGAAGTTGTGGGAGGGACTCCAGGACGGCACCATTGACTGCATCGTCACCGACCACTCCCCCAGCACCTTGGACTTGAAGGACTTGGAAAACGGCGACTTTGCCGTGGCCTGGGGCGGGGTGTCCTCGCTGCAGCTTGGCTTGTCACTGATCTGGTCCGAGGCCCGCCACCGCGGCATCGCCCTGGAACAGGTCATCAAGTGGATGTCCACGGCCCCGGCAGAGCTGGTTGGGCTGCACAAGAAGGGCAAGCTGGCCCCGGGCTACGACGCAGACTTCGCCGTGTTTGCTGCGGACGACGCGTTCGTGGTTGACGTTTCCAAGCTCAGGCACAAGAACCCGATCACCCCCTACGACGGGCGAGCACTGTCCGGAGTGGTTCGACGCACCTTCCTGCGTGGTGCGGAGGTTGACTTCGTGACACCCACCGGCAAGCTATTGCGCCGCGGCGAGATCACTGTGGAACGGGAGAGCCATGTCTGAGTCCGTGCTGCTTCCTGCCTTGGGCGAAAGCGTCACGGAAGGCACAGTCACCCGCTGGCTTAAGGCCATCGGCGAGCGCGTCTCCATTGACGAGCCGCTCGTGGAGGTGTCCACCGACAAGGTGGACACCGAGATCCCGTCCCCGTTTGCCGGCATCCTTGCCAACATTCTGGTGCCGGAGGATGAGACCGCGGAGATCGGTACTGTCCTGGCCATCATCGCGGCTGAAGAATCCGCTCCGGCAGTGGAGCCTGCGCCCGTGGTTGCGCCCCCGGCCCCGGTTGCCGTGCCTGCGGTGGCTGCGGTGGTCAATCCCCAGACGCTCCCCACCCCTGCAAGCCCGGCCGGGGACTCCTCGGGTCAGTGGCACCGTCTCGAGGCCAAACCTCTGGCGACTGTAAGTTACTTCACCCCGTTGGTGCGCAAGCTGGCACGACAGCTCAACGTTGACCTGTCAGCCGTGGCGGGTAGCGGTTTGGGTGGACGGGTTCGTGCTGACGACGTCAGAAAAGCAGCTGCTTCATTCGTTAGAACGTTGTCGGCAACGGCGGCCACCGCCACTCCAGCTGCTCCATCGATTTCCTTGACTCCCGCCAAGGCCAAGGCATCCCCCGTAACCACTGGCCTGCGTGGAACTGTCGTGAAAGCGCCGCGGATCCGTGCCGTGATCGCTTCGCGCATGCGTGAATCCCTGGACACCTCAACACAGCTCACGCAGGTCCACGAAGTGGACGTGACGGGCATTGTCAGGTTGCGGGAGAAGGCCAAGGCACAATTCGCGGCAGTTCATGGCGTCAAACTGACGTACCTGCCTTTCATTGCCCAAGCCGTTGCTGAAGCGCTGAAGGTGCATCCCATGCTCAACGCCGCTTATGACGAGGCTGCGGGCACCATCACCTATCACGACGCCGAACACCTGGCGTTTGCGGTGGATGCGCCCAAGGGCCTGATGGTTCCCGTGGTGCATGACGCTGGTTCACTGAATTTGGCCGGACTGGCTGCGGGCATTGCCGATGTGGCTGCGCGCACCCGTGAGGGATCCATCAAGGCCGAGGAACTGGGCGGCGGCACGTTCTCCATCACCAACATTGGTTCGGTGGGCGCCCTCTTTGACACTCCCATCATCAACCAGCCGCAGGTTGGCATTCTTGGTGTTGGTACCATCGTCAAGCGTCCCATGGTGGTCACCGGCCCCGACGGTGATGACCTGCTGGCCATCCGCCACATGATGTACCTCTGCCTCACCTACGACCACCGCGTGGTTGATGGTGCCGACGCCGGCCGGTTCCTGCAAACCGTGACCGCCCGCCTGTCCGCCGCCTCCTTTGAGGCCGATCTGGGCTTGTAAGCACAAACCTTACAGGAACAAAGCAAGTGCCCCCGGCTGCGGGGAATGCGAAGTGGAATCCGCATTCTCCACAACCGGGGGCACTTTTCTTGTTGAAACCACGGATACAGGCCCTGCCACGGCTCGCCTCATGGCTGACGCGTCCATGGACTCCGGATTCCTCCGCGGGGCAATACTGATATCACCGGAACCCACTCCAGGCGCATCTGCGTCAGCTCGTGGCACAAGCTTTGACAACGGCCACGATCCCTTCAGCGGCGGAGGGAATCTAACACAAGGAAGCGGGGGTTGTTGACGCACTTGGCGTCAACAACCCCCGCTTCCTTGTGTCAATATCCGCGGCTTCTTTAGCTGCGGGCACCCCGGGTGGATGCCTTGCGCAGGGCAAGCACGCCGCCCAGCAGAAGCAGCAGTCCGCCAACCACGCCCACCGGCAACAGGCCGAAGCCCGTGCTGGCCAGGTCATCGGCTGCGGCCGCTGCGGTGGTGCTTGTTGCTGTACCACCGGCTGTGGCGTTGGTGGCGCCGACTGTCACGGCGATGGTGACCTTGGCTGCGGCGCCGTCGGCACCGGTACCCGTGATGACCACCGAGTGTGCTCCGGCGGGAACGTTGGCAGGCAGCTTGGCCGTCAGGGAAGCAGTCCCGTCAGCAGCAACCAGTGCCGTACCCAAAACCACGGGATCCGAATGCAGCGTGAACGTGGCGGTGGTGCCCGGCTTGAAGTTCCTGCCAACAACCGTCACGGTGCCGCCGGCAGCAACAGTGCCAGCACTGACCGTTCCTGACGGTTCACCCTGTGCCGGAGTCGACGCCGTAACGCTGGCAGTGGGGCTGGCCGTCGGCTCAGTTGTGGGTGGAACCGTGGGCTCCGCCGTGGGGGTTGCCGTGGCTGACGGAGTTGCCGTGGGCTCCGCCGTGGGGGTTGCCGTGGCTGACGGAGTTGCGGACGGGCTCGGGGTGGCCGAAGGGGTCTGTGTCGGTTCCGGAGCGAGCTCCAGGGCAAACGCAACACCCGTGCCTGTCGTTGCCACGTCCTTGACACCGTTCTTTGCAACGCCTGCAACGGAGACCGGTGCGAGCTGCTTCGCGGTCAGGTCTTCATCCGTCACTGTGTGCTTGAGCGTGCCAACAGTGGCAGCACCGGCAGCCAAGGCAGCGCCGGACCCTGTGGTGCCCGGCAGTGAAACGCCTGTCAGGGCAACGTTTCCGCTATTCGTGGCAGTCACGGCAAAGCTCACAACGTCTCCAACACTGGCGAACCCGCTGTCATCCTTGTCCTCCAGAACACCGGCACCAATGCTCACGGCAAGAGCTGGCGTGCGAACCACAACATCAACTTCGTCACCTGTGATGGTGTAGTTGACAGCTGTGGCGCCTGTTCCTTCAGCCGTCCACGTAGTCACGGGAACAAAGAAGCCGTTGGCAACATCCGCAGCCGTGATGACACGCTTGGCCGTGGTGCAGGTGTAACCTCCACCCACCGGAATGTTTCGGTACCGGCAGTTGGGCGTGCCGTCGATGTTGAACCCGGCAAATTCACCGGCCGTCGGGTACACGGTGGAGATGATGTCCGCTGTGCTCTTGACAACAAAGTTGTACGGGAGCTCCTGGCCGGCAGCGTAAGGACTGGCGGCCAGGTCGCGGCTTGCGTCATTGCGCTCACCCTTGATGGTGGCACCAACAACGGGGGTGCCGGTTGTTGGCGGCGCAGTGACGGTAAGGGCAACAGTGGCAGAGACAGATCCCGCAGTGGCTGTTACCGTGCGGCTTCCGGCCGGGGTGTTTGCAGGAACAGTGATGGTCTTGGTGGCCTTGCCGCCGGCATCCGTGGTGACGCTGCCCAAGGCGGCGCCGCCGTCCAATGTCAGAGCCACGGCACTGTTTGCCGGGAACCCTGCCAGGGAGATCGAGATGTCCTTGCCGGCCTCAATGGAGCCAGGGGTGGCAGTGATGGCAGGGGCGCCCGCAACGGGAACGGTTCCGCCAATGTTGACCTCCGCGCCGCCGCCGAAGGCGTTGCCGGCAATGGAGTTCAGGCCGACGAGCTTCACATAGCGGCCAACGTTGTTGCCTGCGATGCTGATGCGCTGACGCTCACCGACACCTGTGAATGAACCGCTGGCAACCTTGGTGCCGAACTCGGTGGGACTGTCGGAGACAAAGATTTCATAATCCTTGATCTTGCCGTTTGTGGCGTTCTGACGCTGGATGTATTCAAAACCAGTGATCTGGTAACTCTTGCCGAGGTTGAAAACCACCGAATGGGGGAAGGCCCCGGCCGTGCCGGACCACTTGGTGTGCCAGAAGGTTTCCGGGTTGCCGTCAAGCAGGGCAGCTGCCGGGCCGTTGGGGGCCGTCTCGCCCGTCAGCTCTTCGGAGGAGACGGATTCAATGGAGATCCCGGCCTGCGGGATGCGGTTGGCAATGGGCGGTTCGGCACCACAGAGCTCATCGGAGCAGGCTGCCACAGCGGGCACTGAAACCGAGGCTGCGGCCATCTTTGTCCCGTTCATGGCGCTCACGGCGAGACCCTTTGCCGCCACCTTGTTGGCTGCAACATCAGCCGCCGTCACGGTGTGAACGGAGGTTGCTGATTTGCTTTCCCCTGCGGCCAGGGCGAAGGAATCGGTCCCGAAACCTGCAACGCCGGTGAGGCTCACGTTGCCGTTGTTTGTGACCACTGAGGTGTAGGTGACTGTGTCGCCAACAGTGGCAAACCCGCTGCCATCAACATCGACCAAGGCTCCGGCCGTGTAGGCCAGTGAAATTGACGGGCTGCGGACCAACAGGTCCACTTCGCTGCCGGTGATGGTGTAAGTCTTTGTTGTGGCACCGGTTCCAACGGCATTCCAGGTGCTGCTGGGAACGAAGAAGCCCTGGGCCAATTCATCCGCGGTGACAAGGTGGCGCGGTGTGGCGCAGGTGAAGCTGCCGCCGACAGCGAGATTGTTCCACCGGCAGTTGCCGGCATTAACGGCTCCACCCAGGTCCGCGGGGACCAGCGGGCTGAAGTTGCCAGCCGTGGGAACAGCATTCGTCGGGACGTTGCTCAGGCTGCTGACCGTGAAGGTGTAGGGGACGTTGGCACCGACGGTGTAGGGGTTGGTTTCGAGGTTCCGGGAAGCATCGCCCACCGAGCCCTTGATATCCAAGCCAACAATGTTCTCGGTGGCCCCGCCGGTGACCGTCAGCTGGACAGGAGCCGTCACCTTGGAGGCACCCCGGGCCAGCGTGGCTGTCAGGGTGACGTTGCCGGCCTTCGCGAAGGCGGGAATCGTGACGGGAACCTTGACGTCAACGGACGCGCCAGCGGACACATCCGGAACAACAACAGAGCCGAAGGTCCACCCGGCCTTGTCAGCGAACGACGCCGTAGCACCGGACAAGGTGGTCTCGGCGTTGTTGCGTACTGTCAGGGTCGCCTCCACCGAGGCGCCGTTGGCGCCGGAAACATTGGCTGCAGTCAGTACCGCATTCATGACGGCCCCGCAGTCGACTTCCAGCCATGCGGGGTCGAACTTGCCGAACGTCATGGTGTTTCCGTCACCCTCATAGAAGAGGCCGAAGGTGCCATCGCTGAGGGCTGTGAGCGTGGAGTAGCTCATGGCGCCCGACTTGAACTGCTTGCCGGCACTCCATGTTGTTCCGTCATCGCAGGAGTAGCGGATGGTGCCGTTTTGGCGGCCGGAGGCGCTGTTGGCGTTGGAGAACAACAGCATCTTGGCTTCGGCCGATCCCTGCACAGCATTCGGGTACATACGCGCAATGGAGGCGTTGTTGACGGGATCGGTCAGGTTGGTGTCCACGGTTACGGGGCCGTACGTCTGGCCGCCGTCCTTGGAGATGGCCACCTTGCGCCCGCCCTGGCCGCCGCTGCTGGCGCGTGAGTTGAGCATGACATCGCCATTGGAGAGCTCAACGGTCTTGTTCTCATCCATGCCCGTGCCGGTGAATTCACCGCGCTGCCAGGTCGTGCCGTGGTCATCGGAGTAGACACTGTAGGCCTGGTACGGGGCAGAACCGTCTGCCTGCTTGACCTTGCCGGTGAACTGCTGAATCAAACGGCCCTTGTTGGGCCCGTACTGCAGCTGGATGCCTTCGCCGGAGGCGGCAAAAACACCTGAAACACCGCCCACGTTGGTCTGCGCACCCACGGTAGTTCCCACAGGCTTGACGACGTCGGTAACCAGCGGACCGTCGTAGCCGGCAAATGCGGAGCCGGCGGCATAGTCGGCTGGCGGCAGGATCGGCATGTTGCCCGGATCCATGGACCAAGTCAGGCCCTTGTCCTTGGAAACGGCCACTGCAGAGCTGATGATGTTGCGGTCGGCGTCATTGTTTCCGTACCCGCTGCCCTGGAAGCTGACGTCCTTGGAGTACACGAAGAAGTTGAAAATGTCACCGGTGACCTTGTCAACAATGTAGCTGGGGTCGCTGAAGCCGTAGCGCGCCAGACCGTTGCGGGCCACCTGGCCACGGGCAACATAGGTGGGCGTCCCCCAGGTCTTGCCACCGTCAATGCTGCGGCGTTGCACGATCGAGTTCGGGGACGGAGCGTCGGCACCGTCGGGGCGTCCGTCATAGGCGGCCAGGACCACGCCGCCGCCCAAGTCGGCAAGTGCCGGGATCCGGTAGAAACGGCCGAGCTCCGGATCAATTCCGTTGTCACCGCTTTGCGCCAAAACCTGTTCCGTGTAGCTGCCAACAGCCGCCAGAGGTACAGGATCTTGCGCGAAGGCCGGCGCCATCACGCTGCAGAACAGCCCCGTGACCAGCACCCCCGCGGTTACTGCCACGTGCCCGCGTTTCCTGCGGTGCACTTTATCGGTGAATTTCATCGATTCCTTTCGGACGGCCGCTGGGGCCTGCAAGTTCGAAATTGCGTAGAGGATGGACACCCCTGCCGCGGAGGGCGGACGTAGGATGACCCATAACAGACTAGCGTGTTATGGATCACAGAATCCAGTGACTGCGCCAATAATCCCAATTGCTACGCGGCAGGAACAGGAACGGATTGATGCACTGCCCCGAACCGCAGGCCAGCCCCACAAACCAGCCACCTACAAAGGGAGTGCATCCACGCGCGGTGGATGCACTCCCTCAACGTTCACGTGCAGCCCGCCGTCCCGGCCGACCCCGCTGGGGGCACCGGCCGGGTCGGCGGGACAGGCTCCTACCGGGGTGTTGCGTGGAAGGTGCCGAAGGACAGGAACTGGCCGTCCGCACCGGAGACCACAAGGGTGTCCTTGCCGTTCTTGGTGCCTTGCGGAACCGTGAATTCAACGGTTCCCTGAGCATCTGCCAGGAACCAGCCAATGCGGGCACCATGCTGGTTCAGGTGCATATAGGCCCACTCGTTGGCCGGCAGGTTTTTAACTGTGACGGTGTCGCCAATGCTGTACTTGCCAGTCTTCAGGCCCAAGTCAACCGGAGGTTCACCCTTGACATTCACCCGCCCGTTATTCGGTTCAAAGTCCGGCATTTCCGGGAGCACGGGCAGCTCAACAGCCTGCACCGGAACACCCCTGGAGGCATCCTTGGCGCCGTTGAATGCGGCGAGCGCAACGTTCATTTCCGCCACGGCACCCGTGGCGAGTTCCGCCGTCGTGAGTTCACGGGTTTCGGTGAATGTGACCGCGGCACCAATGGCCAGGGTTCCGTGTTCGGTGCCGAGCCCGGCAACACCGGTCAGGACCACGTTGCCGGAGTTGATTGCGGTGACGGTGGTGGTGACGGTGTCGCCGCCACCGGCCAGGCCGTTGCCGTCGGCGTCGTTCCACGCGGCCGAGGCGGACGCTGAAAGCTCCGGGTTGCGGACCAGCAGGTCCACTGCGTCACCGGTGAAGGTGAACGTCTTGGTTTCCAGGCCGGCGCTGCTGGCTGTCCAGGTGCTCGCCGGGACGAAGAATCCGTCGGCCAGCTCCTCTGCCGTGACAGCATGGCGGGGCGTACCACAGCTGTAGTTGGCCCACATGGCCAGGTTGTTCCAGCGGCAGTTGCCGCCGGCCGGAGGCAGGAACGGATCGAAGTTGCCTGCGACCGGGGTGATGCTGGCTGTGACGTTGCTGAGGTTGGTCACGGCGAACTGGTAGGGGAGCTTCTCGCCAACCGTGTAGGGCGTGGTGGCCAGGTCGCGGCCCTTGTCCGTGCGGGATCCGAGGACATCCAGGCCGATGGTTGGCGCGGCGCCGCCGGTCACTGTCACGGGAACCACGGCACTGAATTCGCTGGTTCCATAGCTGGCCTTGGCGGTGACGTTGAAGGTTCCAGCTTTGGCACTGGCGGGGATGGTCACCGGGACGGTGACGGTTGCGGATGAACCCGCGGCAACGTCGGCGAAGTCCGCCGTTCCGAAGGTCCAGGCATTCTGCGGGGTAAATGAGGCCTTGGCGCCGGCAATGGCCTTCTGACCGCCGTTCACCAGTGTCAGTTCAGCCTGCACGGTTTCGCCGTTGGCACCCGTGACAGCCTTGGCCGTCAGGGCGACACCGCACTGGATGTCCAGCCATTCGGCGTTGAACTTGCCGAAGGTCATGGTGTTGTTGTCACCTTCATAGAACACGCCGAAGGTGCCGTCACCCAGCGGGGTCAGCGTGGAGTAGCTCATGGCACCGGACTTAAACTGCTTGCCGGTACTCCAGGTGGCACCGTCATTGCAGGAGTAGCGAACTGTGCCGTTTTGGCGCCCGGAGGCACTGTTGGCGTTGGAGAACAAAAGCATTTTGGCCTCATCGGTGCCCTGCGCGGCCTGAGGGAACATGCGGATGATGGAGGCGTTGTTGACCGGGTCCACCAGGGAGCTGTCAATGGTGACGGGGCCGTAGGTCTCGCCGCCATCCTTGGAAATGGCCACCTTGCGCCCACCATTGCCGCCACTGCTGGCGCGGGAGTTAAGCATGACGTCACCGTTGGAGAGCTCAACGGTCTTGTTCTCATCCATGCCGGTGCCAACAAAGGCACCGCGTTCCCAGGTCTTGCCGTGGTCATCGGAGAAGACGCTGTACGCCTGGTATGGGGTGGAACCGTCAGCCTGCTTCACCTTGCCGGTGAACTGCTGAATGAGCCGGCCCTTGTTGGGCCCGTACTTGAGCTGGATGCCCTCACCTGATGCAGCAAAGACGCCCGCAACGCCGCCAACGTTGTTCTGTGCACCCACCGTGGTGCCCACGGGCTTGACCACGTCGGTGATCAGAGGGCCGTCAAAATCGGCAAAGACGGACCCGGCCGTGTAGTTGACGGGCGGAAGGACAGGCATGTTGGCGGGGTCCATGGACCAGGTCAGGCCTTTGTCCCTGGAGACGGCCACTGCGGAGCTGGTGATGTTGCGGTCGGCGTCATTGTTTCCGTACCCGCTGCCCTGGAAGCTGACGTCCTTGGAGTAGACGAAGAAGTTGAAGACGTCGCCGGTGACATCATCAACAATGTAGCTGGGGTCGCTGAAGCCGTAGCGTGCAACACCCGCAGCAGGCATCTGACCGCGGGCCACGTAGGTGGGCGCACCCCAGGTTTTACCATTGTCGGTGCTGCGGCGCTGGATGATGGAGTTCGGAGACGGAGCGTCGGCACCGTCGGGGCGTCCGTCATAGGAAGCGAGAACCACCCCGTTGCCCAAGTTGGCCAGGGCAGGAATGCGGTAAAACTTCCCCAGAATGGGGTCAATGGCATTGTCGCCATTTTTGGCCAAAACCTGCTCACCATAGCTGGGCGCTTCGGCAGTCGGCGCCGGAGCCTCCAGGGGTGCGGCAACCGCCGGTGCAATCATGCTGGTCAAAAGACCTGCCGCCAGTGCCCCTGCAACAGTGGCTGCGCGGGCATTCTTCCATCGGTGGTGGATGTCGGTGGATTTCATTGGGTCCTTTCGGCGGCCGTCATTGGCCGCGCATCTTTCGCCATGACATGAACGGCTCCCGCCTGAAATGTGACTCATCAGACATGGAACGTCCTACAAAGGTAGCGTGCGCCCGGTCACAAAACAACCACCAAAGGCCCTGACCGCATGCATCATGCATGGATCATGCCAAAAACACTGCCACCCCAAATGCGATGTGCAACACGCGAATTCAGGAGTTCGCAAACACTTGCGTAGAATGGAAAGGCAAGCTCGCGGAGCGCTCTCCCTCACCGGTTTTCAGGTCTTTTCCTCCTGACCCAAAAGACGGCGTAAGACGGCAATCCGTGGCCACCCCTTTTTCACATCAGGAGTCCCCGGATGCCCCGGATCGTTGTCGATGTCATGCTCAAACCCGAAATCCTTGACCCGCAGGGAAAGGCCATTGTTGGCGCTCTTCCCCGCTTGGGCTTCACAGCATTTTCCGCTGTGCGCCAGGGCAAGCGCTTTGAACTTTTTGTTGACGGCGAGGTGACCGAGGAAATCCTGGCGCAGGCCCGCAATGCCGCGGAAACCATGCTTTCCAACCCTGTCATCGAAGACGTGGTCAACGTTGAAGTAGTGGCGGACTAGCCATGACTGAAACTCCCTTGATTGGCGGGGCCACGCTGGCACCTGTCGATTCCCGTTTGGCGGGAGCACGCATCGGCGTTGTCACGTTCCCCGGCACCCTGGACGATCGCGACGCCGCCCGCGCCGTGCGCGCATCGGGCGCCACCGCCGTGTCCCTGTGGCATGCCGACACCACCCTCGCTGACGTGGACGCAGTTGTCATCCCCGGCGGGTTCTCCTACGGCGACTACCTGCGCGCCGGCGCCATCTCCCGCTTTGCCCCGTTGATGGGCAAGATCGTTGATGCTGCCAACTCGGATGCCAAGCTGCCTGTTTTGGGCATTTGCAACGGTTTCCAGATCCTCACCGAGGCGCATCTGCTGCCCGGCTCGATGATCAAGAACGATCACCTGAAGTTCCTGTGCCGCGACCAGGTGCTGCGCGTGGAGAACAACTCCACCGCGTGGACCAACGCCTACGCCGCCGGCGCCGAAATCACCATCCCGTTGAAGAACCAGGATGGCCAATACATTGCCGATGAGAAAGTCCTCGATGCCCTTGAGGCCGAGGGCCGCGTGGCGTTCCGCTACGTTGGCGGCAACCCGAACGGTTCACGCCGCGACATCGCAGGCATCTCCAATGCCGCGGGCAACGTGGTGGGACTCATGCCGCACCCGGAGCACGCCATTGAAAACGGCTACGGCCCCGGCCACACCGGCACCGACGGACTGGGGTTCTTCACCTCTGTCCTGAACACGCTTCTGGGAGGCAAATAAATGTCTGAGATCTCGACAAGCTCGACCACCGAACCGACCGAGTCAGCTAAAAAGTTCAACATCGACACCGTTGCCAACGCAGCCGTGACCCCCGAGGTTGAACTGCCGTGGGCCGAGCTGGGCCTGAAGGAAAACGAGTTCGACGACGTCGTGAAGGTGTTGGGCCGCCGTCCCACCGGCGCCGAGCTGGCCATGTACTCCGTCATGTGGAGCGAGCACTGCTCCTACAAGTCCTCCAAGAACCACCTGCGCCAGTTTGGCGAGAAGGTCACCGAGGAAATGAAGAAGGACATGCTGGTGGGCATCGGCGAAAACGCCGGCGTCACCAACTTGGGCGACGGCTGGGCCGTGACGTTCAAGATCGAGTCCCACAATTCGCCGTCGTTCGTTGAGCCCTACCAGGGTGCAGCAACCGGCATTGGCGGCATTGTCCGCGACATCATCTCCATGGGCGCCCGCCCGGTGGCCGTCATGGATCCGTTGCGTTTTGGCGCCATCGACCACCCGGACACCGCCCGCGTCATGCACGGTGCCGTTGCCGGCATTGGCGGCTACGGCAACTCGCTGGGCCTGCCGAACATCGGCGGCGAAATGGTGTTTGACTCTATTTACCAGGGCAACCCGCTGGTCAACGCACTAGCTGTTGGCGTCATGCGCCACGAGGACATCCGCCTGGCCAACGCGTCCGGCAAGGGCAACAAGGTTGTCCTGTTCGGTGCGCGCACCGGCGGCGACGGCATTGGCGGCGCCTCGGTGCTGGC
>JBDTQM010000111.1:0-12329 GCA_039932175.1 Specibacter sp. | reverse complement strand
CTGTCCGTCCAAAATGCTGTGCCCCAGTGGGCCATGATTGCGCCCCGAATAGCAATGTCCTCATCGGCCACGATCGAGACTGGATCGTCCGGGAACCGGGCAAGGCCCTCTTCCCAAACAGGCACAGTCTGTGTTGGGTGGGCTTCCAACCGCCACAACCTACCGTTCTTACCGTCTCCGTCATATCCAGAAGCTGCAGGTATCGAAAATAGCGGTGTCTTCGTTTTGTTCTCACCAATTCCGCGCCACCAGAACGGTAAAGAGTTCAGGACAAGCATCTCAGGCCACCTGGTCTGAGCATGCGGCGCGGAGACTACTGGCACCAATTCGGCCATCCATTCCGCCACGGTCTGACAGTTCGTCACCTCCCGCGCGTGCTTGCCTGGAGTGTTCCCGAGGGCCTGCATGTGTACACGCCGAGCCGCATCGGTGTAGGTGCTGCCCGCCCCACGTCGACCAGCGCAGCGGCAATCTCACGAATCAAATACTCGAACTGCACCGGTGCCGCCGGATCCTGGAAGGAGGCCAAATGGTTCTCACATTCGACACAGGCCTCCACGCTTGTAAAGGTCCTGCTGACGACCCCGAGGAACCGGTGATAGGAACCTCCCGGGAGGATGCACCGCCAGCGCTGCCGAGCCCGCCGCCATCCCTTCGGATACCGTCACGCACAACCCGACCTTCCGGATGCCCACGAAGACAAGCCGGGACTTCACCAGCCATATCCTAATTTAACGCCTGCCCCATCTCGCTGGACTCGTAAGTAGTAAATCTGTTTGAGAACATCAAATAAGCTATTGTCTTACACGAATATACTACTTAGAATTGTGGTATGGGCGGTTCAGTGAATTTCCCGGATGACTGGGAAGGTTCTTCCACCACAGCGGCTGTGGCGGAGTTGGTGGCTGGGATTGTGCTTCCTCCCATTGAACCTCTGGCTACTGACATGGCCGCCGTGGCCTCACTGCCGAGGTTGCCGTCCCTGGAACGCGGGCCGGATGGCATCGGGACGGCTCCGTCGCAGCTGGCTGTGGTGCAGGCATTCATGGATGAGTGTGTGGGGATCGTGGCCGCGTTCAATGCCTTGGCGAACCGGACCGCCGCGTCCCTGGCCGCGGTGTTGGAACGCTTCGCCTCGGCGGCGGCGATTGAGCGCCGGCTCCTGGGGTTGGATGCCTGGCAAAATGATGTGTCCACGGCCGGGTCCAATGCTGAGATCGCCACGATCCTGGGCATCAGCGAGGCCGCCGCCAATGGCTTGGTGGATCATTCCACCGTCATGGTCCGTGAGCTGCCGGCCACCCATCAACGCCTGGGCAGCGGGGAGCTGGGCTGGGGGTACGCGGTGATCATTGCCGAGGAAACGACCTTGCTGCGCAACAACAACCTCCCCGCATCCGGTGTCAGCGAGTATGAGGCCGTGTTGCTGGGCAGGGCCCGGGATTGTTCCCTGACCAGTTTCAAGAGCAAGGCCCGCCGGCTCCGCGAACGCCTTCACCCCGAAAGCATCCCCGCCCGGACCCGTGACGCCTACCGGCGCCGGGCCCTCAGTGTCAGCCGCGCCCATGACGGCATGTCCTGGCTCAGCCTATACGCCCCGGCCCCCACGATCGAGGGCATCTGGGACCAATGCACCCTCACCGCCCAAGCCGCCCAGGGCCGCCACGAACCCCGCACCCTGACCCAACTCCGGGCCGACGTCGCCGCAGCCCTGCTCCTGAACCAGCCCCTGGCCAGCAACAACTTCCACACACCGCCAACACCCACCCACACCAGCCCCGACACCCCCGGTGCGGGGACCGGCACCGGTAGTACCCGTCTTGTGCCAGTCAGTGGTGGTTCCCCGGTTCTTGTGCCAGTCAGTGGTGGTTCCCCGGTTCTTGTGCCCCGCTTTGTGCCCATCGAACCGGATCCCTGTGGAGGGGCGCCCTTTCCGGACCCCGACACCGGCCGTTACCGGATTCCGGCATCCCTGGTGCCTGTCTTTGAGGACCCCGCCTACCAAGACCCGGGCTTCAAAGACCCCGAGATCCGCAACCACCCCGACTGGCACCCCAACGCCACGCCACCACCCCTGCACCCCGCCCCCACCAGCCCCGCCGGGACCATCAACGCCGAGGACCCCCGCAGCAGCAGCGCCGCCATCAGCAGCGATCCCGGCAGTTCCGAGGTCCCCGGCAACGGCAGTGATCCAGGCCGTGCCGGTGCTTCTGGCTGGGCTGATGGTGCCAATATTGATGGTGGTGGGGTTGATGGGCCGCCCCTGCCCCGAGCCACAGTGCTGGTGACAGTGCCGGCCCTGTCGTTGTTGGGGCACATTAATGCCCCGGCCGTGTTGGAGGGGTACGGGCCGATCAGTGTTGAAGTCGCCCAACGCCTGCTGGCCGGATCCACTAGTTTCTACCGGGTCTTGACCGACCCCATCAGCAACGAACCCCTGGACCTGGCCCCGGACACGTACCGGGTCGCCAAGGCCATGCGGCTCATGCTCCGCGGCCGGGACCACTACTGTCAATTTCCCGGCTGCACCGCCAAGGCGTCCCTGGCCGAACTCGACCACATCCTGCCTTGGCAGAACGGCGGGAAAACCACCGCAGGCAACCTTGAGTACCTGTGTAAACGCCACCACCTGGCCAAGCACTTCAAGGACGGCAAAACCCGCACCGGCCGGGTCCGGGAGCAGCAAAGCCAGGACCGGCGGGCGGTGAAACTCCGCGGCTGGACAGCTGTCATGACCAAGAGCGGCCGGCCCGGCTGGACTTCACCATCGGGCCGTTACCACCCGCCCCAGCCCCTGGAAACCCAGCCCGCCAGCTACCCCAAATGGCTCAAAAGGAACATCCAGCAACGCCTAGACGCCCCGGAATGGGACCAGGACCCCTTCAACCAACTCAACGAAAACGAAATCATGGCCATGAACTTCGACGACGACGGCACCGGCCCCTTGCCCGAGCCACCCGCCTGGGCCTTCCCCGACAACGACGAAGACGAAAACGAACAACAGCAACGCGCCGAACAAGCCGCACAGCGCTACCTTAACGAACCACACGAAGACTAACAACCCGAAAAACACCCACATAGGCCCGGCACAATTATTTGCAGATCACAGCTGATGGACTCCGGGTCCTGCCCTAGGCACTCACGTCACGTGATGGTTCCGGACCCCTAGCCGACGCGGGGCACCACTCAAGGATCGGCAGGGAGCAGTCCCAAACCGGCCCCCGTACCTCTCCGCCCCATCGCCTTTAAGTGCCGATTCTGAGGACCTCCTGCGGGCCTCAACGAAGCAAAGGCGGCGACACTACCAGACCTGTGTTTCACGTGAAACAGAGTTGCCTGCCAGCCACGGAATCAGTGGCTGATGTTGCGCGGGAGTCGTACTCGGAGCGCGGTGCAGATTCTTGAGGATGAAGGGTCCATATTTCAGCTTTTGTCTCTTCTGTTGTGTGGCCCCGGATCCTTCATTGTTGACTGTGCCAAGAATGCAGCGGACACCGCTGAATTGCTCGGGGCGAATGCTGAAGCAGCCCACCACAGGCCCTGTTAACTTCATTGGTAGCGCCCCCAAGAGTAAGAATTGGGATTGCTTTCCTGTTGGTCCCGGCAGGATCGAGTTACCCTGTCGCCAATGATCCGGACCAGCGCAGCGAAGGAACGTGCAGCTCGGCCCTAACCAAAGATGCCGAGCCATGTCGCCGCACCACAAGCCAACGAACATTTCACAGGACCATTTCTGGGCGACTTGCGTTGATCAAGGACCACGGTGACGGTGATAGTTTCATTGGCGTGGACGTCGGCATAGGCAGTCGCCATGCTGTCGCGATGGGCCGGGCAGGTAAGAAAATCCTTGATCGGGCACTGCCCCAAAACGAGGCGAGTCTGGGGGCGATCATCAGGGCCGTCACTGCACGGGCACCTAGCTGATGGTCGTTGACCAGTCATCGACCATTGGTGCCTTGCCGGTCGCCGTGGCACAGGGCGAGAGCATCGTGGTCGGCTACAGTCCGGGGCTTGCGATGCTCCGCATTGCCGACCTGCACCCCGGAGAAGACAAGCTGCCCGGGACGCTGCGGATTATTGCCAAAGCAGGCCGCCACTACCTCGAACTGGATCCGAGAGCTGCCGACCCAGATCCACCGAACCCTGGACTGCGTCATCGGCAAACATCTGGGTCACCCTGCATGGCGTAATTGCTGATCAAATTCCAGTCCCCGGAGAAGCTGCGCAGGGCCGACTCGATCAGGGCAGCTGGCGTTTTTACTGCCTTGGATGAGCAGACGGTTGTGGCCGCCGGAACCGAATTCACAGGCATAGTCCCGCCCCAGCTGGCTGGCATGTTCAAGCAGCTGGGCATCTCCTGGGATGAACTGCTCACTCAGCTTGAGGTACTTCTGGCTACCGACCGTCTTCTCCTCGTCCAGACTTCCATGCCGGTAGTTGGGGTCAGGGCGGAAACACACATCATCACGGGGGTCGGCGGCAAGGATTTCCAGACCGCCGGCCACCTCGTTTGCCACGCCTGCCTGGCCCTGGCGACCTGGCGCTCGGGGACGTCAATTCGGGGGCGGCCACCCCTCCAAAAAAGGCAACAAGTTCCTCGAGAGAGTCTTCTGCCTCTAGGCATTCGCGGCGCTGTAGGATCCGCTCTCACGGACCTGCTACGACCGGAAACGGGCCGAAGGCAACCGGGCACTGGGCGCCCTCGCCCGGCGCCGCTGCGACGTCCTGTTCGCAATGCTCCGCGACGGCAGGCTCTTTGACGCACCAAGCCCCAGAACAGCCTGACCCCACAAGCCCGTCAGTTGGCGGCAACCAACCGCCAGCCCTCTGCCGCTGCCCAAACAAGAATTCTAAGATACTGAAAGAAAAGGAGCTCCAACTCTTGCCGAAAAACATAGGGACCCCGGATCGAACCTCTCACTTCTGAACAAGCTAAAGCCGCCCTGCGTCGAAGAACGGCCAGTCAACCCACCAGCCGGAACTGCCAGTGGACTCACCCATCCCCTTGACCCCTGTCAGAAGCGTGCCTGCCAACTCGGTATCAACAGGCCTGGAGATGCCGGAGTTGCTGGCTATCGGCATCGTCTATGATGTCCGGGAACCTGCCTCAACGTATTCACTCGGGAGCCCCGCCGTGGGAACTTGACTTCGTGTATTCCGTCAGCGGAGGGCAGGCCGGCTAGTGGTCATTGACCTAAATTCATTGGGGGGTCAGGCTGCGAAGATCGGTTCGTGGGTGCCCAGCCGATGGAGGTAGGTGTTGAGGTCGTGCCGGATATATCCCCAGTCGAAGGGCTCGGCCGTGGTCTTGTAGTACCCCTGGAAGGCCATGATCCGTGCGGCCAGCGTGTCCAAGTCGGGGAATTCGGCGCAGGTGATGGCCTTGCGCTGGAGGATGAAGAAGTAGATCTCCACCTGGTTCAGCCAGGAGGCATGCATCGGCAGGTGCACCAGGGTCGTGGTGGGCCAGGCCGCGCGCATCCGAGCCACGGACGGGCCCCGTTGTGCCAGGAGCCGTTGTCCACGAGCCAGAACACCCTGTGCGCCCAGGCGTAGGGTTCGGTGCTCATCACCTGGTCCGCCAGCTCCATGAACGGCACGATGCCGGTCTTCTCCGCTATGGCGCCCATGAGCTGCCCGCGATTCATGTCATAGGCGGCGAAGTAGGCCAGGGTCCCGCCGCGGGAGTATCCGAACTCGATGGCGAGCTGGACACCCCGGACCGGCCGGCAGCGCCGTGTGCGTGCGGCGCAGGGCCTGGAGCTGGGATTTCTCATCAGAACTGATCACGTAGTCGTCCTGCCCGAGTGGCTCGCCCTCTCAAACACGCCCGAAGAGATCCATGACCTGTGAGCCCTTCGCCGCGAAGTCCGGGTCGCGGGGAAAGATCCAAGAGCGGTGCTGCCAGGGCTTGAGCGCATCCGTGTCCAGCCAGCGCCAGATGGTGGCCAGGCTGATGAAATCCACCACGTGCTCGGCAATCGCCAGGTGCCTGAACTCCGTAGTGGCCAGCCTGGACAGCGGCAGGCCGGTCTCCGGCGGCGGGGTGCAGGCCAGTGCCTTGATCCCGGCGACCTGCACCGCGGTGAAACCCCGCGGGCCGCGACTAGGATGATCCGGGAGCGCACCACCCCCGGTGAGGCCTTTTGGAACCGTCAGCGAGGTGGGTGAGCACCATTTCCTCGACCGGTTTGAGGGTGATCACAAATGGGCAATGCATGGCCATGCTTCCGTTATCCACCCGCACACGCCCGAGATCAAGCAGACCGGCAGAACTGGGTGCACCCTCCGGAGAATAGGGAAAAATACGATCCACGGCCACGATCCCCGGCTCCACCAAATCCTCCCTCGACCAGCGCCTGCTCGCCCGTGCCCGTCAGCGCTGGCAACAGATCCATGACATCGAGCTGCCGTTCCGGGGCCGCTTCGCCCACATCGATGCCCGCACCACCACGGACAGGGACCCTATGGTGCAAAAGCTGTGCCGGCTGCGCTACGGAGGCTCGGCACACCTGTGGGGATTCGCGATCTACCCCGCCAGCCACAACGACCACGACGACTCACTGCTACCCAACGGACTCCCGTTCGGCAGCGCCAAGGAAGCTCTCGACACCGCCTGCGGCCTCTACCTCGACGACCCGACAGCCTGGACCCACACCCCCGACGAACAGGTAAATAACCACTAGCCGTCTGGTTGTTTCACGTGAAACTTCGGTGGCGGCTGCCCGTCTGGTTACCTTTCCGCTGCTCGAGTCCCCCACGGCACTTCCCATCGCGCAATTTCCGCATGACCCCTCGCCAGTATTGCCGACAATCATGAATAGGCCGCACCTCTGCTGGCTTCGGAAGAGCGCCGAGTCGCATTGTCATTCATCTGCAGCCTCCCCCATCGTCGTCCGCACACGCACAGCGTCACTCATGAAGCCTTTCAGCTGGCCGTCGAAGCATTCCTTCCACCACAGGTACCAAGCCGCGGGATTCTCGAGCTCTGCTGTTTGTATGGATGGGGTCGTGATGGACAAGTGCCCATGGGCACATGCGCCCAAGGCAACCCATCACTGACGAGATGGTAGCCGTCGGCGCGTTCCGCGGTGACAAAATACTGGCACTAGAGTGGTTGCGCACCGAGACGGGGGCGTGGTATTTTTTGAATCAATCGTGATCAATCAGCAGGAGCTGAGTCCCATGAATGCAGTACGGCAATGAGTGCTCCCCTGCCGTCGACGGTCACACAACTGAGGTAGTCGCTACCGGGAGCGCCGTACAGGCAATTCGCGAAAGGCTACTCCCATGAACACGACCCCATTCCAACTCTGCACGCCGGGCTCCAGTCAGCCGAGGGCCGACCAAGATCAACCGCAGGTCGACGCCACAAGCCGGGCCCGCGCCGCCAGTCAGCGAGCGTTGGTCTTAGGTGGTGGCGGATCGACAGGCAACGCCTGGTTGATCGGCGTCATCGTCGGCCTCTTAGATGCCGGCTTGGATGTGACCGAGGCCGATCTGATCATCGGCACGTCCGCCGGATCGACCGCCGCGGCCCAGATAACCGGTGCGAACCCGTCCCAACTATTTGCCGACCTCCTCTCCGCTGCGCCCCAGCCATGTACAGCTCCGCTCGCGTCCGAGCGAGGACTAGCTCCGAGCAGGGCGACGGTCGACCATCTTGCGAGAACGAACAAGATCATCGCCGCGGCTGAGGATGCGGCAGACATGCGCCGAAGAATGGGTGCCGCCGCAATGGACATGGATGCGGTGTCGGACGGTTCCTGGTCATCACGGTGGCGCGCTACCGTCGCCGCCCGGCTGCCCAGCCAGCGCTGGCCGCAACGCACTGTGCTCATCACGGCGGTCAATGCCCATACCGGCCAACCGGTGGTCTTCGACCGCGAGAGCGGGGTCGAACTGGCGGACGCCGTCGCTGCCAGCTGTTCCAGCAGCCTTCCCTACGGGATCGGGGACAACCGATACATCGACGGCGGCTACCGACGCAATGAGAATGCCGATCTGGCAGCGGGCTCCGGGCGGGTACTGGTGCTCTCCCCTTTCGGCGGCAGAACCAGGTATCCGCTGGACTGGGGCATGCAACTCGCTGCGCAGCTCGAAGAGCTGCGCACAGGCGGCAGCAGAGTCGATGCAATCTTCCCGGACAGCAACCCCGGGGGCATGTTCGGCGCCAATGCGATGGATCTGTCGATGCGTCCGGCCGCAGCGCAGGCGGGCCACGACCAAGGCAGAACACTCGCTGAGCATCTCTTTGAGTTCTGGCGCTGACGCCCACGAAACCGGCCGACTCGGCAGCAGTGAGAACACCTGCTTCTGCCCCGGATGGTCGATGAACCCACATACCTCACCCAAGTTCCCGACTCCTGACCGGGATCGTTCGGCCGTTTTAGCGAACTCGGCCTGCAGCGCGTGGGTCAACATACCGAGCCCGGCCAAGCGATGTTGGCCGTCCTGATGGTCGCAATCGACGAGTTCGCCCGGTGGTGTCGTCGCTGTGAATGCAAGGCTGAGCCGCAGGACAGCATGACCCGGCGGCTGGTGCACCAGCCGCCGGGTTGGCCCCAAGACATTGGCGGGCCGCCGAACCGCGGGCGAAGCCATCGCGTGGCACACTGCGATGGCGCTGGCGGTGCCAAGCATCGTGCGTCAGCATGCGACCGCCACCCGGGTCGTCGAGGGGCTGGGCGTTTCGTGGAACACGGGGAACTACGCGGTGCAGGCGTAGATCAGACATGCGTTGATTGAGGACCCACACCGGTTCGGTGGCGTGCGCTTAACGGGTGTCGTCGGACACTGCTGGCGCAACGGCGTCGAAGTGATTGCGATGGACGGGTTCGCCGATGCCAAGACCGCCACCAACGAGGAACTGCCCCATGCGGTAGCGGTCCTGTACCAGTTCGATGACGTGCGCCTGACTGGTAATGCTCTTGTCCAATGCCGCCGCCGTGTCAAGCAACCCGTTTGCGGGAACCGCGGGCGCAAGGCCCGCCCGCCCCATGCCACGTAGCGCACCCTCCACAGGGGCGCCGTGCGGATAATCGAGAAGTGGCAGGTCCGCCCCCAGCACTTTCCTCTGTTTCGGAGCACGCGGAGGTCGAGGCGACGTGGGGCATCAGTTGCCACCGCCTGGTCGCCGTCTGCGGCGAACCCGCCAAGAAGGATGGCAAGGCCATGATCGACGCTGCCCGCAGCGGCAGACGGGCCGTGCTACCAAGATCCGCAGGCTCGGCTGGCACTCGGGCAACGCGCCAAGACAATCGCCGGCGGGCTCGCACGGCTCCGCGGCTGCACCCCCGGATTCCGGATCCTGACGAACTGCATCGCACGCCCGTTGTTCGAGGCCCGTGGATTCAGGCCCCCGTGTCGCCCTCGATTGCGATGAGCCCCTAGTGCCCTGCCCGTCACCACGGTGCATTGATCGTCAGCACAACGCTGGGAGCTTGGCGTCGATCCTAGCCGCGTCCGCTATTCCTTTCCGATGAACAGTCCCACCATGTTCCCAACTTGGCGGCGGCTGGCGGCTGGCGGCTGTCCAGCACGTCCCGAGAATCGCGGGCCTGCGCAGGGCAATCCTCCCGCAGGAGAGTTTGGGGTCCTCTGAGTCAACCGGGTGTGTCTGCTCCATGGGGTGAGTTGGGCCTGTCGCAACTCTTCCGATGAGCAGTGACAAACCGCTGCGCCCCGAACGTCAGTCGCAGACGTGGTGCGTGGCTGTTCATGCGCGCCGCCACAAGTTTGCCCAGATTTCGAATCTGGACGTCCGGGATCCCCGTTCCACTCTTCAGCGAGGCCAGGCATGTTGTAGTTGAGACATCAGCGGCGCCGTGCTGTCGCCACCAGGCTTGCACGGAATAATCCGGACCGGTCCGCCTTCTGAAGGTCACGCCGCCAGCTGCCCTGCGCCACGAGTTGGGATGCGACCGCACCGCTCCTGCAGTTGTGCCTGCAACGAGCAACCCACGACTTGTCTGTCCATAAAGGAGCACTCCCCCTGCAGTATCCATAGTGCCTTGGTGTACTGTCGAACCACGCTTCTGCCTGCGGGGCACCTGAAATGGCTGCGGGCACTTTGACCGGTTGCTTCTCACAACGTTCGGGCTGCCTGGGTCGACGGTAGTGGGCTTTGGATTCGGTCAAGTGAGTGGAGGGGCCATCCTAGTTTTAGCCGTTTCGTCCGCTCCATGATTTCATCAGCGATTGCCTGTGTGAACACGTCCTGGACGTCGGCGCGATTTCCTCAACTGACCACGCGCCCAGGCCTGCCGGGACTGGCTGGCGGACCCGTGTCGCTATCCGGCTATCCATCCGGATGAATAGTCAGTGCCGGCCATGCCCGAGAATTGATCGGTGGCTTCCCCCTAATGGAACCTCCTCTTTGACGCGGCCACGTCACTCAAGTTCGTGCCAGCGGTCCTCACCAACAATTCCAGGCTTGAGGCTTGTGGCTTGTGGCTTGTGGCTTGTGGCTTGTGGCTTGTGGCCAAGACTTGCCCCGTGGACTCCTGGCCAAAGGAACCGTTGGTCGGCACAGCCTTCCTCCGTGGGCACGGTGGGTTGCTTGCCCGAGGCTGGGCAATGCCCGGTCAGACAGCTCTGGACAGCTCAGACCCGCTGCAGCCCACTCCCCGCATCGAGGCTGCCTGTGGAATCCACTGGTCCGCTTGCCGCACCGTCCCTGACTTCCTCGGAACATGGGCGTCCACTGCCCCGCACGGTGCGGCCTGTTTGCGCCCGGCACTGGTGTGGGTCGGCGGCTCGTCAGTTAATATCTGGAGGGAATCCAGTACAGGAGAAACGCCGGTGATGCCCGTGGCCAGTGGGAGCGACGCTGCAAAAACCAGCCTGCGCACGCCCGGCAGCTCCGCTGTTTTTGCAGCATGGCGCTCCCTTGGCTTGGAGCGGGCGGCTTCCATCTGCGGCTGATGTCGCTGGCTCCCTTGGCCTCCGCGTCCAGACCACGGGTCAGGGATGATCTGCAACCCATGTTTCTTCGGCCCCCAAGAATTTGCCTGGCGGTGGAGCAGACGTGGTTTCGCAGATGCGAAGCTACATCGAAGTGACACGCCACGATGTCTGGTCCGGACGACGTGTCGAGGCATAGTTCCCACTTCACGTGGGTACAAGATGGTTGTAGTCCTGTCTGCGGCCCGGGTGATTATTTTGGGCTGGTGGTCCTTGTTGTTGCCCACGGTGAACTCAACGATGAACAGATGCAGCTTGCCGTGCTCCTAGGAATATCAAGGGCCGTATTGCAACAGTTTGCTTCCGTACCGCTGACTCCCACTTTCCGTATCGCTGGCCCCAGCACCCTGTCCTTTTGGATGTGTCGACGCGGAAGTGCTGCCCACCCTCCTCCTGGGCCGGAGCTGGATTCGGTGCCACTAAGTAGGCGGTGACAGGTATCCACCGGGTCAGCTCACGGCCGGATGCGGGAGTTCCTGAACGACAATCTCGGCGGTATCGCTGGTGTGGGTTGCGCAGCCGGCCAGCATTCGTGAACGGTCACCTAGGATTCATGACCAGCATGTCATGGTTGTTGCGCAGGTGTCGGAGTGCAAAGTGAGATTGTCGAACCTCGATCGGCTGGGCGCCTCGATGAGTCCCCGGCGAGGCAGGTGGATACCTGTGGAGTTCGGGAATGCGACGCTCCCTGCCCTGTGCAGCAATTGCGGGATTATCGCCACCGCAGGTGGCTGATGGCCTTCGGATTCACAGTTGTCAGGTGTTCGTGGCAGCGCACACGCAATCCAGCATCCCTCACCGGCACAGCAGCACATGTTCTCAGGCCGGAGTTCTCCCTAAGCACGGAACGCTTCCGGTTGCTGCAGCATCCGGGCTCCGAACAGGGCCATTTTGCTCACACCGGCAGAGTATTCTCAACCACAGCGGGAAGTCTGGCTCGAGATCGCAGAGTGGCAACTGTAGCAGTGACGTGGACGGATCTCTCCCAAGCGACAGACATGATGATTGTGCCTCTACTCCAGGGCGCCAAAGACTATTCGCTGACATCCTTCTAAGATGGATTCTTGCTTGGCAGCTTTGTGCATCGAGGCGCATGCGACTGGACGGTTCAAATTCCCATTAATTTGTAGACGACGGGACGGGACCACGACCGTTTGAGTGCCTGAGCGAACGGCACCGATTTGCCGCACGAGTCAATGCCGATGCTCCGCTGGCAAAAAGCTGTTGCCGGCGGACAACCTTCACGGGTACAGCGGCGACCACCGATATTCACACTTCTTAAATACCCACAGCTATGCCTCAGTTCGGATGGATATGCTCGTCGACTCATAGCGAATCAGCGCGCGGCACCAGTTGCTTGCGCA
>JBDTQM010000110.1:0-12374 GCA_039932175.1 Specibacter sp. | reverse complement strand
ACTGACCCGCAGTAGTGGTCGAAAAAACGCGATTTCGCGGTTTTTTCGACCACAACTGCGGGTCAGTTTTGCATGTGGGGATCAGCGGCCCGTGCCGCCGTAAACTGTTGCCTCGTCGTCGCCGTCCAAGCCAAAGGCCTGGTGGACTGCACGCACGGCAACATCGAGCAGGTCTGCCCGGGTGACAACGGAGATGCGGATCTCGGAGGTGGAGATCAAATCGATGTTCACGCCGGCGTCGGACAGGGCCTGGAAGAAGCGGTAGGACACGCCCGGGTTGGAGCGCATGCCGGCGCCGATCAGGGACAGCTTGCCGATCTGGTCGTCGTAGATCAAGTCCTCGAAACCGACGTCGTCCTGCTTGGCGCGCAAGGCGCTCAGGGCTTCTTCGCCTTCCACCATGGGCAGGGTGAAGGAGATATCCGTCTTGCCGGAGCCCTTGGTGGAAATGTTCTGCACAATCATGTCGATGTTTGAATGCGCACCGGCGATGATGCCAAAGATCATGGCAGCCTTGCCGGGGATGTCCGGCACGCCAACAACTGTGACTTTAGCTTCGGACCGGTCGTGGGCCACGCCGGAGATGATTGGCTGCTCCAAGGCAACTCCCTCTGAGATCTTGATTTTGTCGTCAGGGCTGGGCAGTACCCAGGTTCCCTCATTGTCACTAAAGGAGGACCGCACATGGATGGGCAGTCCAAAACGCCGGGCGTATTCCACGCAGCGAAGGTGCAGGATCTTGGCGCCCGAGGCGGCCATTTCCAGCATTTCCTCGCTGGAGATCTTGCTGATCTTTTGCGCGCTGGACACCACGCGCGGATCGGCGGTGTACACGCCGTCAACGTCCGTGTAAATTTCGCACACGTCGGCGTTGAGCGCTGCAGCGAGGGCAACGGCCGTGGTGTCCGAGCCGCCGCGACCCATGGTGGTGATTTCATTGGTCTGGCGGCTCATGCCCTGGAATCCGGCCACAATGGCGACCTTGCCCTTGTCCAGGGCTGTGCGCACGCGGTGCGGGTCCACATCGATGATGCGGGCCTTGCCGTGAATGCCGTCGGTGATCATGCCTGCCTGGCTGCCGGTGAAGGACTGTGCCACCCCGCCCAGTGAGCTGATGGCCATGGCCAGCAGCGCCATGGAAATGCGCTCACCGGCTGTCATGAGCATGTCCAGCTCGCGGGCCGGGGGATGCTCGGAAACCTGGGCTGCCAAATCCAGCAGTTCATCAGTCGTGTCGCCCATTGCGGAAACAACAACCACTACTTCATGGCCTGCGCCCTGGGTGCTGACGACCCTGCGGGCCACGCGGAGAATTCCTTCAGCGTCGGACACGGACGAGCCGCCGTACTTTTGAACTATCAGGCTCATGGATGCACACTCATTGACTTACCTAACGCAACACTAGGAGAAGGAAATTTGCTGCCGCTCACGCCAGAGCCGCGCCACGGCGCTGGGCCAGTGCGGCATCATCAGCGCGGAAGGCAGTTTTAAGCCAGTTTAGCGCGGTGGTGCGTTAACGCGGAATTGTGATGTCCACATAATGATACATAAAGGTCATTATATGGTCGTACCCGGCCCCTGGGCGTGCCGGACCCAAGTGCCGGGAATATCCGACGCCGGGATGATGACTGAGGCGGACAGCGGAGCCTATGCTGATTCCATATCCGCTATTGCGGACCATAGGGGAGGGAAGCCATGACGCAGCAAATACCACCACAGGAGGACCCGCCAGTACCCCCGGAACCGCCAATTTCCGTGCTGCCCGGTGCCCCGGAAGACGGCGGGAGCCAGGCCTTCAACGGGCTGTCGGCCGTGGGGCTGTCCCGCAGCTTTGGCTCCGTTCACGCCGTCGTCAACATGGACCTGCTGGCACCAGCCGGGGCGGTAACCGCGCTCATCGGCCCCAACGGCGCCGGGAAAACCACGCTGCTGCTGATGCTTGCTTCATTGCTGGCGCCGGATTCGGGAACTGTCAGCGTCATGGGCATTGACCCGGTCATGGACCCGGCCGCGGCACGGGCAAAGATCGGCTGGATGCCGGACACCCTGGGCGTGTGGGAGGCCCTGACAGCCCGCGAAATCCTCAACACCATGGGCAAGTTTTACCGGTTGCCCAAGGAGCGGATTCCGGGACGGGTTGAGGAACTGCTGGCCTTGGTGAACCTGACATCCCTGGCAGACCAGAAGGCGCGCGTGTTGTCGCGCGGCCAGCAGCAGCGGCTTAGTCTTGCCCGCGCCTTGATTCATGATCCGCAGGTGCTGCTGCTCGACGAACCGGCGTCCGGCCTGGACCCGGGCTCGCGGGTTGCCCTGCGGGCGATCCTGCGCCAGCTTGCCGGCGAGGGCAAGGCCATTGTGGTTTCCTCCCATGTGCTGGCTGAACTGGATGAGATAGCCGACGGGGCCGTGTTTGTGAACCAAGGCCGCACCGTGCTGGCCCAATCCGTGGACCAGGCGCACGTGCAGGGGCGCAAGTATTCCATCGCGGCGCTGGATCCTGCGGCCCTGGCTGCCGCCCTGGCGGTGGCCGGCGTGGACTTTGAGACTGGAAGTGGGCGCCGGGACACCGTCACCGTCAGCGTCCCAACGCAACAGCACGCTGCCGCGTTGCTGCGGGACTTGGTCGTGGCCGGCGTTTCGGTCTGCGCTTTCGCCCCGGCCACGGGGGCCTTGGAAGAAACCTATATGAGCATGAAGGTGGAGCAGCCATGACGCAGACTGAACACGTTGCAGGCCCCCAGCCGGTTCCGGGCAGTACAGCACAGCCCACCGGAGCGCGCGCCTACGTTGACGGCGTGATTGCCGTGGTGGGCATGGAAATGCGCCAGCGGTTGCGCTCGCGCGGCTGGTACATCATGCTGGCATTGTGGTTCGTCATCATCGGCATCGTCACGGCCCTGACCTGGTGGAGCTGGAACGCCCAGCGACAAGCCAACATGGCCTGGGATGCCAACGCCGGCAGCACCGGCCCCGGGGCGTTGATCTTTGAGATAGTACTGGCCTTTGTGCTGCTGTTTGGCCTGTTGGTGGCCCCGGCGTTTTCAGCCAATGCCATCAACGGGGACAGGGCCGGGGGCACCTTGGCGATCCTGCAGGTGACCTTGCTGAGTTCCGGACAAATCCTTTGGGGGAAGTTTCTCGCCTCATGGATTGCCGGGATAGCGTTTCTGGCCGCCAGCGTCCCTTTCCTGATCTTCGGCATCGCCCAAGGCGGTCTGGGATTCGGGCACATAGCCATTGCCCTGCTGATGCTGGCCGTGGAAATTGCCGTGGTGTGCGCCTTGGGCGTTGGTATTTCAGCACTCGCCAACAGGCCCTTGTTCTCCATTGTTGTCACGTACCTGGTGGTGTCGGTGCTGGTCTTTGGGACACTCATCGCCTTCGGTCTGGGGACCGCTGTCAGCCAAGGCAAGGTGCAGGCCAATCAGATGGGCTATGCCGGCTCCTACGGCTACGGGGCCGAAGCCGGCACTGACGAGCCGCTGCCCCCGGACTACATTGCGCCGCTTCCGGGCAACATTACCGACCGTGACGGGGACCGGTACTGCTACGGGCCCATCGAGGAGTTCAATACCGTGCACATGGAGCGGGTTGCGTGGATGCTGGGCATGAACCCGTTTGTGGTGATTGCAGACGCCATTCCCTACCAGATTCCGGTGCAGGAAAATGGGGGTGTGACAGGCGTTTTTGGTGTCATCAGCCAAGGCGCCAGGTACGCCCAGGCCGGCCCTGAGGCGACCTACCCATGTGCCAACGGCAAGCTCACGGCGGAGTACATGGAGCAAAAAACGCCGCTATGGCCGCTGGGGCTGGGCCTGCAGCTGCTGCTTGCAGCCGGCGTGGTGGCGATGGGCTGGCGGGCCCTGCGAACGCCGGCCCGCAAGCTGCCCAGGGGCACCCGCGTGGCCTAGCGTTTAGCGTACGACAGCGTTCGGCCCACCCCGGTGGGTCGAACGCCGTCGTACATTGCAGCCGTCAGGATCTGTGACGCACTAGTTGCAGGAAAAAGCCCGAAGAAAGCGCTTTCCAGTGCATCAACTGCGTCATAGTCGAGAGGGTGCGGGGTGCCTAGGAGATGGAAACCTCAGCCCGCGGTGCGCGCATCATGATGGCGTTGTCCGGAACCTGGCGGATGGCGCCCTTGTCGGCGCTGGTGGCCATGGAGGCGTAGGCCCGCAGCGCCAGCGAGACTTCACGTTCGCGGGCCACTGGCTGGTATCCAGTGGTTGTCTCAAGCAGTTCGCGGCGCTCATCCAGCTCCACCGGGTCAACCAGCAGTTCCATTGACCGGTTGGGGATGTCGATGCGGATGCGGTCCCCGTCCCGGACCAGGGCGATGGTGCCGCCGGAGGCCGCCTCGGGGGAGACATGGCCAATGGACAGGCCCGAGGTTCCGCCGGAGAAGCGGCCGTCGGTGATCAGGGCGCAGACCTTGCCCAGGCCCAGGCCCTTCAGGAAGGACGTGGGGTACAGCATTTCCTGCATGCCGGGGCCGCCGCGCGGGCCTTCGTAGCGGATGACCACCACGTCGCCGGCCTTCACAATCTTGCTCAGGATCTTTTCCACGGCCTCGTCCTGGGATTCGCACACCACGGCCGGGCCCTCAAACGTCCAGATGGAAGGGTCCACGCCGGCTGTCTTGACCACGGCGCCGTCCAGGGCAATGTTGCCGCGCAGCACGGCCAGGCCGCCGTCCTTGGAGAAGGCGTGCGCAACGTCGCGCAGGCAGCCCTCGGCGGCGTCGGTGTCCAGGGAGGTCCACTCGGCCGACTGCGAGAACGCGGTGGAGGAGCGCTGGCCGCCCGGGGCCGCAGTCCACAGGGCCTGCGCGGCCTCGGTGGCCTTGCCGCCACGGATATCCCAGTCGTCCAGCCAGTCGGTGAGCCCCTCCGAGTGGACCGACTTGACGTTGGTGTGGAGCAAACCGCCGCGGTTGAGCTCGCCCAGCAACGCGGGGATGCCGCCGGCGCGGTGCACGTCCTCCATGTAGAACGTCTTGCTGCCGGCAACGTTCGGGGCAACCTTGGCCAGGCACGGCACCTGGCGCGACTTGGCGTCGATGTCGTCGAGATCGTACTTCAGGCCAGCCTCCTGCGCTGCGGCGAGCAGGTGCAGGATGGTGTTGGTGGAACCGCCCATGGCGATGTCCAGGGCCATGGCGTTGTCGAACGCCTCGAAGCTGGCGATCGAGCGCGGCAGTACGGAGGCGTCGTCGTCCTCGTAGTAGCGCTTGGCAATCGCGACGGCGGTGGCGCCGGCACGCTCGTACAGTTCCTTGCGGGCAGTGTGCGTGGCGAGCAGCGAGCCGTTGCCCGGCAGGGACAGGCCAATGGCTTCGGTGAGGCAGTTCATGGAGTTCGCCGTGAACATGCCGGAGCAGGAGCCGCAGGTGGGGCAGGCGTTGTCCTCGATGAGGTCAATGTCGGCGTCGGAGATGGAGTCGTCCACGGCGTCGGAGATGGCGTTGACCAAGTCCAGGGTGCGGATGGAGCCGTCGGTCATGGTGACCCGGCCGGCTTCCATGGGGCCGCCGGAGACAAACACGGTGGGGATGTTCAGGCGCAGGGCGGCCATGAGCATGCCGGGGGTGATCTTGTCGCAGTTGGAGATGCAGACCAGCACGTCGGCGCAGTGGGCGTTGACCATGTACTCCACGGAGTCGGCAATCAGGTCGCGCGACGGCAGCGAGTACAGCATGCCGCCGTGGCCCATGGCAATGCCGTCATCCACCGCGATGGTGTTGAATTCGCGGGCGATGGCGCCGGCCTCGTGGATGGCGTCGGAGACGATCCGGCCCACGGGGGCAAGGTGCGTGTGGCCGGGGACAAACTCGGTGAAGGAGTTGGCGACGGCGACGATCGGCTTGCCGATGTCGGACTTGGCAACGCCGGAGGCCATCATGAGGGCGCGGGCGCCGGCCATGTTGCGGCCGTGGGTGACTGTGCGTGAACGTAGTGGAGGCATAAGGACAGTTAACCAGCATTTTGCCCCGGACAGGAAGACGGTGCTGATACTAGTAGTGGCAGTGCTAGATTTGGTGCCATGGATGAAGAACGACGGCGGGAACTTGGCCAGTTTCTGCGTGACCGCCGCACCAACCTGGTCCGCGCCGAGCATGGGCTGGAGCCGATTGGCCGCAGCCGCACCGTGGGATTGCGGCGTGAGGAAATTGCCGCCTTCGCCGCCGTCAGCGTCACCTGGTACACGTGGCTGGAACAGGGCCGGGACATCAACGCATCCCGCCAGGTGCTCGAATCCATTGCTCGGGTGCTGCGCCTGAGTGCCGCCGAGCAGGCTTATTTGCTGGCGATGGGCGGCTATGCGGCCCTGCCTCAGGCGGAGGTTGCGGCCATTGAAGCGGCACCGCCCCATTTGCAGGCACTGCTCGATGCCCTGGACTTCCCTGCGTTTGCCGTGGCCCCGGACTGGGGTATTGCCGGCTGGAATCACGCCTACGCCTGCCTGTACTCACGCATTGGCGAGGTGGCTCCGGAGCAGCGGAATCTGTTGTGGCTGATCTTCACCGACCCGGCCCTGCGCCGGATGCTGCCCGACTGGGAAGAGACGTCGCGGCATTTCGTGGCCGAATTCCGGGCTGAAGCCGGACCGCGGCTCGGTTCGGCGGCGCACACTGCGCTGGTGGCCAGGCTGGCCGCTGCCAGCGGCGAGTTCGCCCGGATTTGGGCCGACCACGGGGTGGAAGGATTTTCCTCCCGGCAGCGCATCTTTGTCCACCCGCGGGTGGGCGAGCTGACCTTTGAACACCACAGGCTGGTGCCCTCCGATGCCCCTGACCTGCACTTTGTGCTGTACACGCCCACATCCGGCACGCCCACGCGCGAACGGCTGGCAACCCTGGCGGCGGGCACGGGGTAGAAAACGGGGACGGGAGCGGGGTAGGGGACGACTCCGACCGTTTCCGCCTCGCGAGCGGGCATTAGTTGTTGATGTTGACGCGCAACATCCACAACTACTGTACGTTCACGGGGCTACGTCACGGCGGTTAGGTCAGGGCGTTGCGGCGGCCCTCAAAGGCGCGGCCCAGGGTGACCTCATCGGCGTACTCCAAGTCGCCGCCCACGGGCAGCCCGGAAGCCAGCCGGGTCACGGCGATCCCGATGGTTTTGAGCATGCGCGAGAGGTACGTGGCCGTGGCTTCGCCTTCCAAGTTGGGGTCGGTGGCGATGATGACCTCTTGGATTTGGCTGTCGTTCAGGCGGGTGAGCAGTTCGCGGATGCGCAGCTGGTCCGGGCCAATGCCGGCGATGGGATTGATGGAGCCGCCCAGCACGTGGTACCGGCCGCGGAAGGCGCGGGTCCGCTCCACGGCGAGCACGTCCTTGGACTCCTCCACCACACAGATGATGCTGGGGTCACGGCGCGGGTCACGGCAAATGTTGCACAGCTCGGCTTCGGTGACGTTGCCGCACACGGTGCAGAATTTCACGCGTTCCTTGACGGTGACAATGGCCCGGACCAGGCGCTGCATGTCCTCGGTGTCCGCCTCCAGAATGTGGAAGGCGAGCCGCTGGGCCGATTTGGGCCCAATGCCTGGCAGGCGCCCCAACTCGTCGATGAGCTCCTGAACTGCTCCCTCGTACACAATGCCTCTTGTCTATTGGTTCAAAATGGTGGTGGCGCCGGCGAACCGGCTCAGTGTGACGCGTTGAACGGGCGTTCCTCAATGAGCACTCCGCCAAGAATACGCTCCACGGCCGCCTGGCCCACCACGCCGGATTCCTCGATGGTGACGTCGTCCGGGCTGGGGACGTCCTCCACATAGGGAGACTGCGCCATCACCGCCGGGGCCTGGGCGCGCGCCGCCTGGGCCTCGGGGCTCGTGGCCAGGCGCTGGTACCTGCTCATCCTGGCCCCGCCGCTGTCAATGGTCGACGCCGGCGTCTCCTGCGCATCAGGTCCCGCCTGTGCGGGGGACTGGGTTTGGCCGACGGGATCGACAGTTGGTTCCGGGGCTGCAACTTGCGGGGTTGGCTGAACAGCCGCGGGTGTTGCGGGTGCGGCTGGCTGTGCCGGCACTGCAGCATCCGCCTGCGCCACGGCCGGCGGTTCTGCCGGCGAATCGGCCTGTGCCCAATCCGGGGCGTTGGACATGCTGCCCCAGCCCGGATCTGCCACATCGGAGCGTGCGGGTGCCCCCAGCGAAATACCCCAGTCCTGCGGCGCCGGCTGTGACATCTGCTCGGCCAAAAGGGCGCTGCGTTTGGGTGCCTCGGACGGTGCAGGCGAGGCGGGCTCCGGGCTGGCGGCCGGCGTATCCCACCCAGTGGTCCAGGCGGCAATGGGCGAAACCTTTGGTGGCGTGTGGACTGGCACTGCTGCCGGCGCTGGCTGCGCAGAAGGTGCCGGCACGTCCGAAGGCGCCCGGAATTCCGCCGGAGATTGTGCCGGTTCCGTGCCGTAGTCCTGATAGGCATCGGCCGGGGGATATGAATCCGGGTGCGGCTCATCCCAGGGATCACTGGGTTCAGTGGGGCCGTCCCAGTATGCGACTTCTGCCTGCGGGGCCTCCTGGACTGGCGCTTGCTGGGCCGCAACCGGCACCGGGCCGACTGCTGGTGCCTGGGGCGCCTGAGAGGTTGGCGACTGCTCTTGCAACTGCGGTGCAGCCGGGGCAGGTGCCTGGGTTGTCGGATTTTGCGGCGCGGCCGCGGCCACCGGGAGCGACGCCTCCGGCGCAGTGGCCGGGGACTGCTGCTCGGCGCGCGGCACCGCTTGGGGCGCCGGCGCTGCATTTGCCGGTGCGGACGGCATTGCGGGTGCGGCGGGAAGACCCCACGAATCCAACGGTGCGGAATCTGGCGCTGACTGGGCAGGTGCCTGCTGGGCAGGTGCCGAGTGGGCTGGGGAATTGCCTAGCTGCGCCGTGGCGCTTGCTGTGCCGCCGCGGCCCCGCTCGGGTGCGCCGGCCTGATTACCAGTTTGAACTTTTGGGTTTGGTTCAGCGCTCGCCTTCGGGGCGTCGCCGGCGGCGGGCATGATCTGAATCTTCATGCCCAGCACTTGGTTGATGGCCTGTTGCAGGTTCTCCAGGTGGCCGCTATTGGTGAAAGTGCTGATCAAACCGGCAGAGGGAAGACCCACGCGAAGTTCCTGGCCGTCAAAGGTTTGCGGCACAACGTTTTGATTGACGATCACCCAGGACGCCATGCGGATGTTCCGCAGCGAGCCAAGGATCTCCGGCCACGCGCGGCGGATGATCTCGATATTGGAGGAACCACCACCAGCTGCTGGACCGCTTTGTGGCGCGGCGGGCTGTGCCTGCTGGGGCGCTGCTGTGGTGGGCTGTGGCGCGGCGGCCTCGGCACTGTGGGCAGCCGTGGGGATGCTGCCCCAGGATTGTTCGGCAGCCGCGCCCGAAGCCGACGGCACGGGATCAACCATGTCTGCGCTGGGCATTGCTGCGGTGGGTTGCGGGCGCTGCACAACTGTTGGCTGGGGAATCTGCTCAACTGTTGGGGCGGCTGCCGCGGCGGGAGTTTCCTCGGAGTGGGTCGGTTCAGGTGCGGCAGCAACGGTTGGAGCCGGGGCCTGGCGGGCAGCCACTTCCGCGCCGGCGGCTTCCTTGGCCCGCGCCAACTGTGCACGTACTGCAGCCAAGCCCCCGCTGGCGCCGGCGGGTTCAGCGTGGGCCGGTGTCGGCGTCGAACTTTGAGACGGACCGTTCGGCTGCGGGGCAACAGCCACCGGGGCAACGGCTGCGGCACCGGCAACGGGGGCCGCAGCCGGGGAGCCGGCGTAGTTCAGGCGCCGTTCAAGTTGTTCGAGCCTGGTGGCCATGCCCCGGGTGGAGGAATCGGCGCCCGGCAGGAGCAGGCGTGCGCCCAGCAATTCCAAGTGCAGCCGCGGTGATGTTGCGCCGGTCATTTCATTGAACGCGGCGTTGGTGACATCGGCTGCACGGGAGAGCTCAGCGGCACCGAGCTGGGCGGCCTGTGTCTGCATGCGGGCGATGAGCTCATCCGGGGTGCCCCGCAGGATTGCGTGGGCGCTCTCAGGCATGGCCTGAACAATGATGAGGTCGCGGAAGCGCTCCAGGAGGTCTTCCACAAAACGGCGGGGATCGTGGCCGGTCTGGATGACCTTGTCCACTGACTTGAACACAGTCGCCGAGTCGGCGGCGGCAAGCGCCTCCACCACGTCGTCAAGAAGTGAGGCGTGGGTGTATCCCAGCAGGTCAACGGCCAGGTCATAGTTCAATCCGGCAGTATCGGCGCCTGCCATCAACTGGTCAAGGACCGACAGCGAGTCACGCACTGAGCCGCCGCCTGCACGCACCACCAGCGAGAGAACGCCGGGGGCTACGGCGACATGTTCTTGTTCGCACAACTGTGCCAAATAGGCCATGAGGGGCTCGGGCGGCACCAGCCGGAACGGGTAGTGGTGGGTGCGCGAGCGGATGGTGCCAATGACCTTGTCAGGTTCGGTGGTGGCGAAGATGAACTTGATATGCTCCGGCGGCTCTTCAACAATCTTCAGCAGGGCGTTGAAGCCTGCCGAGGTGACCATGTGGGCCTCGTCAATGATGAAAATCTTGTAGCGGTCCCGGATGGGGGCAAAAGTGGCGCGTTCACGCAAATCTCGGGCGTCATCAACGCCACCGTGGCTGGCCGCGTCAATTTCAATGACATCCAGGGAGCCGGCGCCGCCGCGGGCCAATTCCACGCAGCTTTCGCACGTTCCGCAAGGGTGTGACGTGGGGCCCTGGGCGCAGTTCAGGCAGCGGGCCAGGATGCGGGCGGAGGTGGTTTTGCCGCAGCCGCGGGGCCCGGAAAACAGATAGGCATGGTTGACACGGTTCTTGTCCAGGGCCGTCATCAAGGGGGAGGTGACATGCTCTTGGCCGATGACTGTCGCGAACGAATCGGGACGGTACCGGCGATACAGGGCTGTTGGTGCGCTCACAGTTGAAACCCTATCTAATCCGCCTGACAAATTGCCGCATGGATGCCGCGTTCGGGGCGCATCTGGGGAAAAATAAAGACCCCCCATGCACCCGCCAGAGCCCGCTTACCCTTGCTACCTTCCGGTCCTGGGGGAGTTCACAGGGTGACGCCACATGAGGGGCCGGGAATCAGCTTACCTGACTGTGGCGGCGCGGGCGAATCCGCAGGTGCCGTGTGGGCCATTTCAATTTTCCTGCCACGGTGATACGTTCGCCAGAAGGGGCATTGACGCCAAAGCCAAACTGGTCCCGGCGCGCTTTTGCCCCGGCGCAGCCAGGTCCATGAGGGAGCGAGTCACCATGTTGGGATTTGGATTCTTTGAATGGTTGTTTTGGGTGTTGGCCTTCGGTACGGGGATTCTTGCCTTGACCCGCATTGAAGCGTTCTCCACCAACTCAACCCAGCGCACACGCCACCATGCCGGGCAGACGTTTCTTCTCTGGATGCTGACAGCAGGCTTTGCCTTGGCCGGTTTTGTCACTGCCGCCTTGTCCATGCGTGCCTCAGGCTGAGCGCTGCGGGCTTCGTGACGCAAAGAAGACGTGAGGAATCTCACGTGCGTGTGACAATGTTGTAAAGTTTGGAATGTACCGCCGTCGCGGAATAGAGCGCCGCCGACGGTTGTACGGCGGGCGCTTTGAGCGCCCAATCCTTTGCAAGTGGTCTGCCTTCCGCAACGACCGCATGGGGAAGTAAGGGCAGCGGGGCCTGAACGGGGCCGAGCTGCCCTTATTTCTTGCCCGAAACCGGCTGATTTCCAGGGAAGACCAAAGCACCCAAACACTCGATTCGTGACTTCGGCACTTTGTCAGGTACTCTTGAACCTGCCGTGTTCTGCACGGCAAGCTGGAGGATTCGCCTAGCGGCCTATGGCGCACGCCTGGAACGCGTGTTGGGTTAACGCCCTCGGGGGTTCAAATCCCCCATCCTCCGCCAGTGGAAGGCCCGGAATCAATATGATTCCGGGCCTTCCGTCGTTTAAGCCAATCCCTCAGCTGTGCCGGTTAGACTCAGCCTGTGACTACAGAAACCTTGAACAGCATCCCCTTCGCCCTGAGCGACGGCACCGAAAAATCCCTGGAACAGCTGGCCGGCAAGGCCATTTTGCTGGTCAATGTGGCCTCAGCGTGCGGCTTCACCCGCCAATATGACGCCCTTGAAGCCCTCCACGCGAACTACAGCCCACAAGGCCTGACCGTGCTGGGCGTGCCGTGCAACCAGTTTGGTGGGCAGGAGCCTGGTACACAGGAGGAGATTGTGGATTTCTGCCGCAAGAACTTTGGTGTGACGTTCCCGCTCGCCATCAAAACCGATGTCAACGGCCCCGACGCCCACCCGCTCTACGCCCTGCTGACCAACCAGGGTGCCGAACCCGTCGCGTGGAACTTTGAAAAATTCCTGATGACGCAC
>JBDTQM010000109.1:0-12390 GCA_039932175.1 Specibacter sp. | reverse complement strand
CGGAGATCATCCAAAGGGGATGTCCACATGATTGAGGCAGTAAACCTGGCCAAGCACTACGGTGCCAAGACAGCCGTTGGCGGTGTCACTTTCACTGTCAAGCCCGGCATGGTCACTGGCTTCCTGGGCCCGAATGGTGCAGGCAAGTCCACCACCATGCGCATGATTGTTGGTTTGGACAAGCCGTCGTCCGGGGCGGTAACCGTCAACGGCAAACGCTACGCCGACCACCACGACCCCCTGCACCAGGTGGGTGCGCTGTTGGATGCCAAGGCCGTGCACACCTCCCGCAGCGCCTACAACCACCTGCTGGCCATGGCCGCCACCCACAACATCCCCACCAGCCGTGTCAAGGAGGTCATCGACATGACCGGGCTGGCCGCCGTCGCCAAGAAGAAGGCCGGCGGCTTCTCCCTCGGCATGGGACAGCGGCTGGGCATTGCCTCGGCCCTGCTGGGCGATCCCCAAACGCTGATCCTGGATGAGCCGGTGAACGGTTTGGACCCCGAAGGCGTGCTGTGGGTGCGCAATTTGGCCAAGCACTTGGCCGCGCAGGGCAAAACGGTGTTCCTGTCCTCGCACCTGATGAGTGAAATGGCGCAAACAGCCGACCACCTGATTGTGATTGGCCGCGGCCTGATCATTGCCGATGCACCCATCGCCGACATCCTCGCCGGCACGCAACAGGCCAAGGTTCGGGTCCGCACCGCGGAAGTCACCCGCCTGAGCCAGTTGCTGGGCGCCAACGGCGTCAAGGTTGAATGCCACGAGAACGAGACCCTTGAGGTGTCCGGCCTGGACGCACGCCAGGTGGCAACAATTGCCATGGACAACAGGGTGCTGGTGTACGAACTGACACCGCTGACCAACTCCCTGGAAGAGGCATACTTCAACCTCACCAAGGATGCCGTTGAGTACCACTCGCAAGAATTTACTGACAACGCGCCTGTTCCGGCCGATGTGAAGGGACGCTAACCATGAGTACTGCGACGATTTCCGCACCCCAGCGTGCCGGCCGCGGGTCCGTAACCTTTGCCGGAGTATTGCGCAGCGAATGGATCAAGTTCCGTTCCCTTCGCTCCACCCAGATGCTGCTGGCCTTCACCTTTGTGGCAGTGGTTGGTGTGGGCGCCTTTGCCGCCTGGGTCCGCGGCACAATCGTTGACGCCATCATGCACGGTGGGGCCCCTGGCCGAGGCCCGGCAGGCGCTGGCTCCGGCACGGGTGAACCTCAAGTAACGCTTCAGCAAGCCATGGACGCCGCCACTGCGCAGGGCATCAGCATCTACGGCATACCGGTTGCCGGGCTGCAGTTGGGGGTTCTTGTGCTCGGTGCGCTGGCCGTATTGCTGATCTCCTCCGAGTTTGGCACCGGCATGATCCGATCGACCATGACGGCGGTGCCAAAGCGCCTGCCCGCATTTTTCGCCAAGGCGATCGTGCTGGTGGTGGTTTCCTACGTGGTCACCCTTGCGGCCGCCTTCGCCACGTTCCTGATCTCCATCCCGATCCTGGGTTCCTTCGGCATTGACATGTCCCTTGGCATGGACGGGGTGCTGCGCAGCATCCTCATGGGCGGCGTGTACGTTGCCGGGGTTTCCCTCATTGGCCTGTCCCTGGGCACGCTGATCCGCAGCTCCGCCGGGGGCATCATTGTCCTCGTGGCACTGCTCTTCCTGCTGGAAATCGGCACCTCGCTACTGACACTGGTTCCCGGTGACTTCTGGAAATACGTGGGTCAGTACGTGCCCAGCGTGGCTGGCGGACGCATGCTGGAAATTGGCGACAAGGCGGCCTTCATCAGCCCGCTGGCCGGCGGCATGATCTTCCTGGGCTGGATTGTCCTGATCACCGTGCCGGCCCTGGTGTCCCTCAAGATTCGTGACGTCTAAGAAGGGTGCCGGACCCGCACCAAGGTCCTAAGCTCACTCTTATGCGCACAAAAAGCCAGGCGGGGACCGCGGAACGAACGGCCCTGGTCCCCGCCGAACTACCGTCTGCTGAGCGGCGGGCCGAAGAGTTTTCGGCCCGCCGCCGGGGCAGGTTTCGCACCTACTTTTACAACCATCCCCGCGGCATGGACGTGGTGGTGGTTTTTGCGTACCTGCTGGCCGGATCAGGGATCTTCCTGAGCTCCCGTGCGGACATGAATTTGACCGCCCACTTTGTCATAGTGGGGGCCTCGGCCACGGTACTCATGTTCCGCCGCGACAAGCCCCTGGCCGTGCTGGCCATCCTCTCGGTGTTTGAGCTGCTCAATATTGCTGTGGTGCCCAATTCCGGCAACATCGGCATCAGCATCTGGTTTGTCCTGTATGCCGTGGCGGTTGCCTACCGCCCCCTGCTGAGTTTCACGCTGGCCGTGGTGTCGGCGGTTCCGCTGAGTCTGTACACCCTCTTTATCTACCAATTCCCCAGCGAATACCTGATGGCGGACGGTCCCACGGCCACTGAAACGAACATTATTTCCGCCATCATGATGCCGCTGGCCAACATCATTGCCGCAGGAATTGGTGCCTCCGTGCGCAGCGGGCGCAAACATGAGGCTCAATTGCGCCAGTGGGCCGTCCGCAACGCCCAACTGGCCTCGGTGGCCGAGCGCAACAGGATTGCCCGGGAAATGCACGACGTGGTGGCGCACTCGCTGACAGTCATGGTGGCACTGTCCGACGGTGCCGCCGTCGTGATCAAGCGCGATCCCGGCAAAGCGGGGGAGGTGCTGGGCCAGCTGTCCCAGACGGGGCGCACAGCCCTGAATGACATGCGTCGTGTTTTGGGCGTCCTGCGCGCCGACGGCGGCGCTAACCGTTCGCCGCAGCCGGACCACACCAACATGGGTGCCTTGATTGAAGGCTTCCGGCAGGCGGGCCTGCCGCTGGCACTGACCCACTCCGGTCCGCCGTTGCCGGCCGACCCCTCCCTGGAGCTGACCGTGTACAGAATTGTGCAGGAATCACTGACGAATGTGCTCCGCTATGGGACGGCCGTGTCCCGGGTCCAAGTGGTTGTGGAGAACAACCTGGCCTACGGGGAACTCAGCGTGCGGATCAGCGACGACGGGCACGGAACCATGAACGCCTCGATGGGCACCGGCCGCGGCATTGTGGGAATGCGTGAACGTGCGGGGATTTACGGCGGAACTGTCGACGCCGGACCGGCGCCACAGGGCGGCTGGCTGGTCCAGGCAATTTTGCGCCCGAGTGACGGTGCACCATGACAGGGACTTTAGGGGAGAGCGCTGTGGATGACGATGCAATAAAAGTCCTGCTGGTGGATGACCAGCCGTTGTTGCGGATGGGGTTCCGGCTCATCCTTGAGGGGGAAACTGATCTGCACGTTGTCGGTGAGGCCTCCAATGGCATTGAGGCTCTTGCCGCGGTGGACCGCCTGCAGCCTGATGTGGTGTTGATGGATGTCCGCATGCCGCTCATGGACGGCATTGAGGCGACGGGCAGGATCAGTGCGTCCGCATCGGAGGCCAGGGTCATCATTTTGACCACCTTTGATGTGGATGAGTACGCCTTTGCGGGGCTGCAGGCCGGCGCCAGTGCCTTCCTGCTCAAGGACGTGGCCCCGGCGGAATTGGCGCAGGCTGTGCGGCTGGTGGCCAGCGGTGACGCCGTGGTGGCGCCGCGAGTCACCCAACGGTTGTTGGAGAACTTTGTCCGCAGCCGGCCGCCGCGCCCGGCGCACCAGCCCGACCCGCTCCTGGAGCACCTGACCCCGAGGGAGCTGGAGGTGGCCCAATGCATTGCCCAGGGGCTCTCCAACGCCGAGATTGCGCACAAACTTTTCCTCTCCGAAGCCACTGTGAAGACCCATGTGCGGCGCATCCTGACCAAACTGCACCTGCGGGACCGGGTGCAGGTGGTGGTGTACGCCTATGAAACGGGCATGGTCATCCCCAGCAACCCTGATTACTAATCGCTTCATGATTGAATCTAGTTATGACTTCCGTTGAGCACATTCTGGACCTTCGCGACTTCATTGAGGCCTCGCCGTCGAGCTTTCACGCCGCACGGGAGGCGGGGCGACGGCTGGCAGCGGCCGGGTTCAGCCAACTCGAGGAGACGGCGCAGTGGCCTGAACACGGCAAGTTCTTTGTGATCCGCGACGGCGCCATCATGGCCTGGGTGGTGCCGGAGAACGCCACCGCCACCACCGGATTCAACATTCTGGGGGCGCACACGGATTCGCCCTCGTTCAAGCTCAAGCCCAAACCCACCACCGGCCGTTTTGGCTGGTTGCAGGCGGGCGTCGAGGTTTACGGCGGCCCGCTGCTGAACTCCTGGCTGGATAGGGAACTGCAATTTGCCGGCCGTCTGGTGGACCGTGACGGCACCGAAACGCTGGTGGCGACAGGGCCCCTGCTGCGCTTCCCGCAACTGGCCATCCACCTGGACCGCAGCAGCAATGACGGGCTCAAGCTGGACAAACAGCAGCACATGAACCCGGTGTGGGGACAGGGGAACCCTGCCGACGACGATCTGCTGGGCCTGCTGGCGAGCCGGGCCGGCGTGGACGCCAACACCATAGGCGGCTACGACATTGTGGTGGCCGACACCCAGCCGGGCCAGGTCTTCGGTGCCAACAACGAGTTCTTCGCCGCCGGCCGCATGGATAACCTGACCTCTGTGCACGCCGGGGTTGTGGCGCTCATTGCGGGTGCCGCTGCGGCACAGGCCGGCGGAACACCCGTAATCCCGGTCCTGGCCGCCTTTGACCATGAGGAAATTGGTTCCGCCTCCCGCTCCGGTGCGTGCGGGCCCATCCTGGAAGACATCCTGACCCGGGTCTCGGACGGTTTGGGTGCAACCGTGAGTGAACGGCGCCGGGCCTTCGCCAACTCCTTGTGCATCTCGGCCGACGCCGGCCATGCCGTGCACCCCAACTATGGCGAGCGGCACGACCCGGCGAACCTGCCCGTGCTCAACGGCGGTCCGCTGCTGAAAATCAATGCCAATCAGCGCTACGCCACCGATGCCGTGGGCGCTGCCATCTGGGCCAAGCTGTGCGCCGGCGCCGATGCGCCGTACCAGGAGTTTGTCTCCAACAACGATGTTCCCTGCGGCTCCACGATTGGGCCGCTGACCGCCACCCGCCTGGGCATCCGAACCATCGACGTGGGCACGCCGCTGCTCTCGATGCATTCGGCCCGGGAGTTGTGCGGCGTTGCCGATCCCCACTATTTGGCCCGGATCACGCAGGTCTTCTTCGGGACAGCCGTCCAGCAACGTTAGTTGGCGAGGCTGACCACCAGGTTGATGGTGGTGGCCAGAATGCCCGTGCCAAACACAAAAGCGAGCAGGCTGTGCCGCAGCGCCGCCGACCGCATGGGCCGGGTGGTGATATTGGTGTCCGATACCTGATAGGTCATGCCCACGCTGAAGGCCATGTACGCAATGTCCGTGTACTGGGGCGGCTCCTCCTGGTTGAAATTAATGCCGCCTGGTTCGCCGCTGTAGTAAATCTCGGCATACCGCAGCGTAAACAAGGTGTGGACCATCAGCCACGACATGGCCGTGGCACTCAAGGCCAACAGGGCCAGCAGGAACCGCCCCGGCCCGTCCACGTCCCTGCTGCCCACCATCACCAGCACGACGGCGGCCAGGGAGCCCAACGCTGCCAACAAAATAAGCAGGTCCGAGGTGCGCCACCCCGGGTCCTCCTCCACGGCATGCGCAGCCGTGCGTTGGGCGTCCATGGGGGCAATGGTGAGCCATACGGAGGCGTTGTAAATGAGTGCTGCAACGGCCCAGCCCACGGCCGTGGCGTAAATCCACGCACCCAGCAGGCCAGTCAGAACTGTGGCGAGGGCACCACAGATGACCATGCCGAGGATGCGAAGCTGCCTGTGCCGTCTGCGGGTCAAGCTCACGTGGTCCATGTTGTGATCATGCCATGGTGTCTGATCATTGGTCGCTCCCCGGAATTTCATGTCGCAGTTGTTGGACGAAAAAGGGTTCGGGAAGCACTTGCCGCTCCAATAACTGCGACACAGATGAGGCGTACCCTAGCGTCGGTAGCTTGGGGATTGCCCGTTGCACAAACCAATGAAGGCGCCCAGCTCAGCCATGCCGGACGGCTTTGACGGCATGAAGCTGCTCAGCTCGGGGGAGCGGATGATGACGGCCCGCCACTGTCCGCGCGAAACAGCCACGTTGATGCGGTTCCTGTTCAGCAGGAACTCCATGCCGCGCGGCGCCCCCGTGGGATCGGCGCACGCCATGGTCACCAGCACAACTGGTGCCTCCTGGCCCTGGAACTTGTCCACGGTGCCCACCTTGACGCCTGTGAGCCCCGCCGCGTCCAGGACGCCGCGGACCAGGTGGACCTGCGCGTTGTAGGCGGCAACCACCAAGATGTCCTCCTGCGCCAGCGGCCGGGGCGTTTCGCCGTCGCCGGATGTCCAGCGCAGCCCAAGGTGGGCCTTTGCCTGGGCCACCACCTCGCCCGCCTCCTCGGCGGAGGACTGCACGTTGGCCTTGCCGCTGTCCGGGGATTGGGCCACGAAGATGGTTTCCACCCCGGGGGCCTTCCCCTCCAGATGTCGCGTGGAGGCAGCCGGTGCCGAGAGCAGCTTGCCGTCGTAGCTCAGCCGGGAAACGGATGCGCACAAATCAGGGTGCATGCGCCAGGAATCGGCCAGGAAGTAGCCCAGTTCCTCGGGCAGCGTGGCGTGGCCTTCGGACAGCCAGCCCAACGCGGATTCATCCACGGGTGCCGGGTGTGTGCCCTGGGTGACCTGGGGGAGCTGCTGCGGGTCGCCGAGCAGCAGCAGGCGTGTGGCAGACTGCGCCACGGCCAGCGTGTTGGCCAGGGAGTACTGGCCCGCCTCATCAATGACCAGCAGGTCCAGGGACCCGGCCGGCACATTGGCGCCCGTCATGGTCCACGCCGTGCCGCCAATCAGCGCACCCTGGGCACTGTTGAGGAGTTTGCCAAATTGCTTGTCGTCGGTGATTTTCCAGGGCACCTCGTGCGGCGCTGAGAGCTTCTTGCCCACGCGCTCAGGGTCCACCCCGGCGGCTTCGATGGCCTTGCGGAGCAGGTTCTCCACCACCGCGTGCGACTGCCCCACCACGCCAACCTTCCAACCCTCGTTGATCAAGTTCGCGATGACATGGGAGCCCACGTGGGTCTTGCCGGTGCCGGGCGGGCCCTGGACAGCCACATACGAGTGGTCCAAATCCAGCACTGCCGCCGTGATGGCAGAGATGTAGTCGTGCTCCTGGGTGCTGTGCCCGTCGCTGTGGACGACGGCGGAGGGCAGGTTGCCGCCGCCGCGCAGCCGGGGCTTGGCCTTGCGCAGGATCTCGAGGCCCGGATGCTTGGGCAGGTGCGGCAGGTTGCCGCCCACGGTGCCGGCCAGCGTGGCCAGGGCCTCGCGGATGCTCGCGGTGCGGACAGGCTGGTCCGGGGTCAGTGCCAGGGGGACACTTGCGTAGGGCGGCACCTTAGTGGTGGATTTTTCGGCCACCAGCAAGGTGGTCAGCTCCGGCGTTGACGGCTCGGAAATGTCCTCGAGCACTGTGATGTTGAACAACCCGCCCCGCTTGGACACATCGGCACCTTCGTCGGCCATGCCATCCGGCAGCGGTGCCTCATGCATGCCGAACCACGCAGAACCCGGGCGGAAGTCCGAGCCTTCGGTGGCAATTCCAGTAATTCTCAGGGTGCGGCTTTCAGTTCTGGCCCGGGGTTTGTCTTCTGGTTTTGCCCAGTCCTGAACCACGTCAACGTGCCCGGCACGGAGCATGTTGCGTTCCTCGGCCCAGGTTTCCGGGCCCTTTTCCAGGCGATCAAAGTGGCCCCACCAAAACTGCTTGTCTTCGCGGCGGTGGTAACTTGCAGCGGCAGCCACCAGCTCGATGGCGGTGTCGTCGGCGCTGAATTTGTAGTCCTTTTGCTTCCGCAGTTCAGCAACGAACTCGGCGAGCCGGACCTCCCCCTCAGTTGGTTCGTAGCCGTCCTTCTTCTCTCTGGGCAGCTCCAGCTTTCCGCTGCCCTCCGTCCAGGCTCCAACTTCAACGGCGGCCCCAATCCCTAACAGCCAGTTCCGCAAATGCAAGGTGGAGAGGCAGTCGTACTCGTTGTAGTCACTGATGGACGCCAGGATCTTCCCTGCCTCGACTGCCTTGGCAGCGTCCCCGGCCAGCCCGGCGTCGCGCGCTGCACAATAATCGGCATAAGCCACAACCGAGGCGCCGGCGTCTGTCACCTCGCCCTCACGTCCTGCGGGCATGTAAAACGGTTCAAGCTTCTTGATGGAGTAGGAGGATTCTGAGATCCGCACCGACTGGCGCACGGTGTCCAACAGGTCAACCAGCAGTCCCGAGCGCAGCCAGTTGTCCACAATGTCCTCACCCGCGCCATGGCGCACGGAGAGATTCCGCAGCGCAGACTTTTCATAGGGCGCATAGTGGTAAACATGCATGTCCGGCCATATTTCCCGGCGGGCTTGAACATATTCCAGAAAAGCCATGAAGGCCGCACGTTCCCCAGTGCGGGAATGCGCCCAAAACGGCGTGAACACGAGCTGGTCATCGGTCACGGGTGCCGCGCCGGAAACGGGCGCCTCGATGGAGCCGAACAGGTACTCGATGCCCCATTTCGCATCCACCGGGTCCTGCCACAGCGGATCGCCCTCAAAGTCAAAGAAGATGTCGCCGTCGCTGGGTTTGGGCAGCTCGCTGACGTGCTCCCGCAACACCTTGTAGCTGATCTCATGGGCGGCCCCGCCCTTGCCCGCAATGCCGGTGCCGTCCGCTGGCTCCAGGCCCAGCTGCATCCTGGCCTGGTCGCGCAGGCGCACCAGCGGCCCGGACTCGGGGGCTGGCATCTCCGCCAGCTTGTGAATGGTGGTGATCCCGGTGGCCATGAGCTTGCGGCGCTGGGAGCCGGTCATGCCGTTGACCAGCAGCAGGTCCTGGTGAAGCTGAACTTGCTGCGTGCAGTAGTCGCACCGGCCGCAATAACTGAGACCGTCCTGGAGCCAGGCAACCGGCTGCGGCTGGGCGCGGTGTGCCGCCGTCAACGCCAGGAAGTTGTCCCGGCGTTCGCGGAACACCGGAAGCAGGTCCGGCATGGGGTGGTTGCTGTGCTCGCGATTGCCCAACACCAGCGTGGCCACGTCAAACACGGGAATCCCATATTGCTGCAGCTGGTCGCCGTAGGCGGCAAGCTGCAGCAGCGCGCTGACCTTGGCATGCCGGGCCAGCTTGGTGTCGTGGACGGCGTAGCTGCCGTCGGGTTGTTTCATGAGGAAGTCCGCAAATCCCACCAGGGAGCCGTCAAAGAAGGTGGCCTGGAAAACCACATCCGCCCCGGCCCGCAGCGCCTCAAGGGTTTCCTCCCGCTTGGCTTCAAGGCCCGCCCAGCTGAGTGCGCCGCGGTCAACCACCTTCACGCCCTTGCCCGTGGCGGGGTCCCACCCGCCGTGTTCGGCAATGAGCTCCTGCAGGATCCGGTGTTCAAAGGCGTCGCCCAACTCGGCGGCACGGCGCAGCATGGCGTCCTGGGGGAAACCGGGCTTGTCGGTCCGGCCCAGCTTTTCATCCAGGATACGCAGGCTTCTGTACTGGCATTCACTGGCTGTCACCAGGTCCGACGCCGAGAAGATCAGCGCGGTGCCGCCCTCGGGGGAGTCAAGCAGAAACATGGCAGTGCCTTCCGTACAAGTTGGGTGCAGCACCTTGAATCTAGCAAGGGGCGCCGACATTGCTGGTGTTGCTTCGCTGGATGCCAAGCTCGGGCATGGGGCAAGATGGAGGTGTTACCCACTTTGGAGGCACCATGAGCTCGTTCCGCTACGTAACATCCATCCCCTACCCCCGCGCCGACGTCTTCGCCTGGTTTACCCGGCCCGGCGCCCTGGTGCGGCTCACGCCGTCGTTCTTTGGCACAATCCTGGCCGAACCCAGCGACGGCATCAATCCGGGCTCGACGGCGGCCATGGGCGTGGGCGCCCCGGGCGCGGCGGGCATGTGGCTGGGGTCGGCCGCGGGCAGTGTCCGGGGCCTGCTGCCGGCCGCGCTGGCGGCGAAGAAGTGGACGCGGCCGGAGATTCGCTGGGATGCGCTGCACACGGAATTGGTGCCCGGCTCAAGCTTCACCGACGTGATGGACAAGGGTCCGCTGGCCGCTTGGACGCACCGCCACACGTTCACCGACGGGGCCACGGCCGGCAGCACGCTGATGGTTGATGAGGTCACCTATGAGCTGCCGGCCGTGGCGCGCGGGGAGTGGGCGCGCCGGCGGATGGACGCTGAACTGTCGCGCATGTTTGCGTTCCGGGAACGGCAGCTGCTGGGGGACCTGGCCTTCCATGCCGAGCATCCGGGCACGCCGCTGACCATTGCCGTCACGGGGGCCTCGGGCCTGGTGGGCCGCCAATTGGGCGCACTGCTGGCCGGTGGCGGGCACAGGGTGCTCAAATTGGTGCGCAGGGCGCCGCAGCATGCAGACGAGATTTTTTGGGACCCGGAGGCCGAGTCCATTGATTCGCCAGCCCTGGCCCAGTGCCGCGTGGTGGTCCATTTGGCCGGGCACCCGATCGGGGGACGGTTCACCGAGGCTAACAAGGAAGCCATTCACCAAAGCCGGATTCGCGGCACGCGTCTGCTGGCTCAGGCTCTGGCCGGGCTGGCGCCCGACGGCGTGGGACGGACACTGGTTTCCGGCTCCGCCGTGGGGTATTACGGGGCCGATGCGCAGGCTCCGGACGGCTCGCAGCGGGCCTTGGTGGAAACGGACCCGCCCGGCAACGACTTCCTGGCCACGGTGTGCAGGGATTGGGAGGCAGCCTGCGCGCCGGCTGCCGAGGCCGGCGTCAGGGTGGTCAATGTCCGCACGGGAATAGTGCTTTCGGCTGCCGGCGGCGTTCTGCAACGGCTGCTCCCGCTGTATCTGGCGGCCATGGGCGGGCCACTGGGGACCGAACAATGGCAAAGCTGGGTTGGCATTGATGACATAGCCGGGATCTTTGCCCACGCAGCCTTGAATCCCACGGTGCAGGGACCTGTCAACGGCGTGGCTCCACACCCCGTGACGGCCAAGGAATTTGCGCAAACCCTGGGCAAGGTGCTGGACAGGCCCGCAGCGCTGAAGGTGCCGGAGTTGGGGCCCAAACTGCTGTTGGGCGCCCAGGGGGCGGCCGAACTGGCATTGGCCAGCCAGCGGGTGTCGGCAGCCAAAATCCAGGCCAGCGGCTACCAGTTCAGGCATGCGAGCCTGGAGCCCGCCCTGCGGCACATCCTGGGGGAGTAAACGGCTGCTGCCCGGACGCGAGTGCTGACTGCAGCCGCGAGATGCATGGTTACCGGGGCATTTTTGTGGCCAGGGTCAGCACTCGCGTTCAGGCGGGGACCGGCGCCGCCCGCAAGGCGCGGACACCAAGCACCACCACGGGGAACAGGACGGCAAGGGCCATCATGTTGACCCAGAAAAAACCGCCCAGGGCCAGGACGGGGCCGGCCAGGGCTGCCATGCCGGCCGCGCCAAAGTTCATCATCATGTCAGTGGCGCCTTGCAGCGGCACCCGGAGCTCCGACGGCGCCGATTGGTTCAGCAGCGAGGACCCGCCGATCAGGCAGGCGGACCAGCCCAGGCCCAGCATGGTCAGGGCCAGGGACATCATCAGGGGATCGCTGCTGTCGGAGACCACTGCGCCCAGGCTGATGGCGCCCAGTAAAATGCCGCAGCCAATGAACACCACGGGCAGTGCGCCCAGCCTGTCCACCAGGATGCCAAACACCGGACTGGCCGCGTACATGCCCAGAATGTGCAAGCTGATGACAATGCCAATGATCTCCAGGGTGTGCCCATGGGTGTTCATGGCAACGGGTGTCATGACCATGACGCCCACCATGATCGAGTGCCCGCCCGTGACGGCCGCGAGTGCAAACAGTGCCCGCGGGTTGTGGGTGGCCAGGCGCAATGCCCGCCACGCGCCGTGCGACTTGACGCGCTTGCGGGACCCGGCGCCGGCGTCGGACGCTGCGGGGGGCGTCAGGAAGAAGACGGCTATGACCAGGGACGCCGTGACAAAGGCGGTGAGGGAGAAAATGAAGGGACCGGCCAACGGCACAATGCCAAACTTGATGCCCATCAACCGGCCCGGTTCGGAGAGGTTGGGCCCGGCCACCGAACCCACTGTGGTGGCCCAAATGACAATGGCCATGGCGCGCCCGGCTTTTTCCGGTGCGGCGCCGTCCACCGCTGCATAGCGTGCCTGCAGGCCGGCGGCCGTGGCCGAACCAAAAAACAGCATGCCGGCGGCCATGAGCCAAAACTGGCCAAGGGCGGCTGCCAACAACACCAAGGCGGCACCCACTGCGCCCAGGGCAAAGCCGGTGCTCAAGGCCCAGCGGCGCCCGGCACGGACCGCCA
>JBDTQM010000108.1:0-12529 GCA_039932175.1 Specibacter sp. | reverse complement strand
ACTCGAAAAACAATACACACCTTTTGACGAACACGCAAACCAATGAGCCCCACCCAGATCCCAGCCCCTGAGCGCCGGGGCTCTGACGTTAGTGGGCGTGGTTGCAGCTAGCTGGTGACGGATTCCTTCAGCACGTACTTGGGCACCAGAAGGGCACAAAGGGCAGTCACTGCCCAGACGATCAGTGGCGCAAGAATCCAGGATAGGAATCCATTGATGTTGATCCCGCCAAAGCCGAAGTCGGCAATGACGAACGCCAGGAACGTTGAGACCAACGATGCGATGCCGGCAAGTGCCGGCGTGTACTTGGTGGCCAATCTGGTGGCCAGCCCCACCAGCAACGACTGTGCAATGGTAAAGACGATGATCGCCGTAAGGAATCCCGAGAAGCGCAGATGGAACCCCGGCAGGAAGAGTGCAGCGAGAATAATGGCCACGGCCGAGCTGCCCAGCTTTACGCCGATGCCTATCAATAGTTTCTTCATGCCTGGAGCCTAACCCCGGAACCAGGCGGGCGGGAGAAACGCGCCTTCCCTTTGACGCCCCGTACTTCCGCTTCCATCGATGGCAGGGCCAGCGCAGCTCCCCGCGTCACCACAGGCTCCCTATTAACGCAGCCAAGTCTCAAAGCGGTCTTGGCGCTGCTCATCGCGCGGGGAACCCCGGCCGGCCTCATGAGGAGCGGGGGAGGGTTGGTCTGCGGTCGCACTTGGATCAGCAGCTCCGGGGATCACCCAAGATCTTCGCCGGGCTCCGGTGGGCACCCTACCGAGGCCAAACAAGCGCGCCGGACCACTCATCCTGCGCCGCCGCAGCTGCTGTATATACTGTGCAGTTAAGCTGCTGTATATACTGTGCAGTTAATTAGTGCAGTGCAGTTGATGCAATGCAGATTAAAAAGTGGAGCGCATGGTCCCCGGGCGCGGCCAACCACTCGTGCCGTTGGAATGATGGCCAGGCACAAAAAATCCCCGGCAGAACCATTGGTTCCACCGGGGATTCTTTCAAAAACGTGCGCGAGGGGGGATTTGAACCCCCACGCCCTTTCGGACACTGGCACCTGAAGCCAGCGCGTCTGCCGTTCCGCCACTCGCGCGTTTTTCGCAGTCCCCCGAATGTCTTTCAACTTTCAGTGGAACAGCGAGATCAAGCATATAGGACACTTGGCCGAAATACCAAAACGAGCCTCCCCGGTCAGGCCGGGGCACCTCGTCACGTGGCCGAACAGGCCCCATAGACCGCTATTTCTAGGGGTTTTCACCCACTTCCCAGGCTCAGGCCCCACCCCCTACCCTGGTAGGAATTCCGCCACATCCTCCTCCAGCAATAGGGATATTCCAAGACTCGCGCAGTAGTATCAACTCTGAACCAAGTTGACTGCGCGGCGGGCAGCTTGGCATCCGCGTGGTTTCAACGTGCCGAAGCCAGCCCAGTTTGCCGTTGTCGCACTGCGGCAGCAAGACAGTAAGGAGAGGAGAGCACATGGGATTGTTTGACAACGTTGAAAAGGGCATTGAAAAGGCAGTACGTGGCGCCTTCTCCCTCGGGTCGAAGCAGCTGCAGCCCGTGGAAATGGCCAGTGCCCTGCGCCGTGAACTCGATGACAAGGCAATGACCTTGGATGCGGGGCGCACCTTGGCACCGAACGTATTCAACATTCAATTGGGCGACGCGGATTTTGAACGGGCCCGCGCTTGGGGAGTGACCCTGGCGGAGGAACTATGTGATGTGGTCATTAATCACTCACGCAGCCAGGGTTACGTGTTGCAGGGACCTGTTCGGGTTGCCTTCAACCACCGTGCCGAGCTCCGTCCGGGACAATTTGACGTTCTTTCCAGCACTGAGAAGGAAAACGGCGTCCCGGCGCAAAAGGTGCGGGCAGACAGCCCGGCACGGCCCCCGGCACGGCCCAACCAGAGCCCGGCTTCAGCCCCGGCCGCACCCGCGCCGAGCTACAAGCGCCAGCCAACGCCGTCGACCATTTCGGGCCAGCCAGTTTTGGACATTGACGGCCAGAGGTACTCTCTCAACGCCCCGTCCATCATTTTGGGCAGGTCAACAGATGCAGACATATTGATTGAGGACACCGGTGTCTCGCGAAAGCACCTGGAGATCCGCACCCAGGGCGCTGCCAGTACGGCCGTTGACTTGGGTTCCACCAACGGCAGCTACGTGGACGGACGCCGCGTCAACGGCACGGCACCGCTGCATGACGGATCGAAAATCACCATGGGGCACACCCAAATAACCTTCCGTATTTTGCCAGCCCGAGGCGGTAATCAAGGATGAACGATCTCAGTCTTGTAGTCACCATCATGCGGTTCGGCTTCCTGGTCCTGATGTGGATCATGGTATTCGCCGTGGTGGCAGCCATGCGGCGTGACCTGGTGATTGGCCGCAAGGCCAAAGTTGGTGCACCAACTGCCCGCCAGGCCCGGAAACATCCGGAGTTGGTTCAGGAAGCTCCCCCCGCCAAGGTTCAAGCCCGCCAATTGGTGGTTACCGAAGGCCCCTTGGCCGGAACCACCCTGGACCTCGATGGCACCCCCATCCTGCTGGGCAGGGCACAGGAAGCCACCTTGGTACTGGAGGACGATTACGCCTCCGGACGCCATGCCCGCCTGTTTCCGCAGGGCACCCGCTGGTTCATTGAAGACTTGGGTTCCACCAATGGAACCTATTTGGGCGGCACCGCGCTGACACGCGCACTCCCCGTGGAACTCGGGGTTCCGGTGCGGATCGGCAAAACGGTCATTGAATTGAGGCCATGAGTATGGCCAAAAACCCCCTGATTCTGCGCTATGCCGCCCGATCACATGTGGGCATGGTCCGGGCCAAGAATGACGACTCCGCCTACGCAGGTAAATACCTGGCCGTGGTTGCCGACGGCATGGGTGGTCATGCCGGCGGTGATGTGGCCAGTGCCTCCACCGTCCTGGATTTGATCCACCTGGATCACGACCGCCACGACGGCGACGCCGGCAGTCATCTTGCCGATGAGATCCAAAGCGCCAATTCGCTGCTCTCGGAACTAGTCCACGTCAATCCCAAACTTGCCGGAATGGGTACCACAGTCACGGCGCTGCTGCTCTCCGGGGAACGCCTGGCGTACGCGCACATTGGTGATTCACGCGCCTACAGGCTCAAGGATGGCACCTTCGAGCAAATGAGCACCGACCACACTTTTGTGCAGCGCATGATCGATGAAGGACGCATGACCGAGGCTGAGGCCGAGGTGCACCCCCACAAAAACGTGCTGATGCGCGTGCTCGGGGACGTTGACGCTTCCCCGGAACTCGATTTGAAGTACTTTGATGTCACGGCCGGTGAGCGTTGGCTGCTGTGCTCCGACGGCCTGAACTTTGTTCGCCACGAAATGGTTGAAGAGGTCATCCGGCACACCAAGTCGCTGGCCACGGCTGCGGACACCTTGATCGACCTGACCTTGGCAGCAGGTTCCCCGGACAACGTCACTGTGGTTGTCTTCGACGTAGTTGAAAGCGTTCCCAACGACACTGCCGCGTTGTCCACCATTGAGCGTGCTTCAGTTGCCGATGAGCCCGATCTGCCGCCGTTGCTGAAGCCTGCTGACCCGGACGACGCCGGGGACTCCCCTGGGCATCTCCGGGCAGCTGAGTCGCAAGTCCGGAAGGTTGACGACTCACCCGCACCCAACGCTCCCCGGCCGGCAGAAACGCCCGCCCCTGTCCCCTCAGGTGACCCGGCAACCGAAACATCAGGCGCCGGACCATCGGGCGCCGCAAGTGCGGAGGCGGCGAATTCAGGCCCAGCAGGCTCAGGCTCAGCAAGTTTGGCAGCGGGCACCGATGATGTGGTGGCTCTGGATACTCACATTCGGGCTGCAGTCATCTTGCGGGAGCTGGCCCTGCGCGAGCACGAGTTGGTGGGAGCGGCGGTGACAGCCAACGCTGAGGGAAAGATCCCCCAGCTGGCCAGGCAGCCTGCCGCGCAGCGTGCTGCGACCGTCCTCACACACAAGACGAATTCAGCGCCAGTCCTTGTCGAGGACACGGAAGTGTCATTGCCGAGGCTTCGCCAACGTCCGTGGGTCTGGGCCATCATTGGAGCCTTGACGGCCCTGGCCATCGTGGCCGGCTCCTGGGCCGCCTACGCCTGGACCCAAACACAGTATTTTGTGGGCGCATCCAACGGCAACGTGGCCATCTTCCAGGGCGTTTCGCAGTTACTTGGCCCCATCTCCCTGTCCCATGTGTACCGCGAAACCGGCGTCAATGTTGAGTCCCTGCCAAGCTATTCACAACAGCTGGTTGCCCAGACTGTGCCCGCATCAACACTTGCCACGGCCGAGCAGATCATCAGCGACCTGCAGTTGGGCACCGGCACCAGCACTCCCCCGTGCGAGGCTGCGCCAACAACACCTCCGGCCACCAGCTCCGCTGGTTCAACGGCCAAGGCAACTCCGTCAGCTGCACCGCGCCCAACAGCCAAGCCCACAACCAGCGCAGAAGCCAGCGGTACTGCGACCCCCAAGGCGGGCAGTACGGCAACCGCCCAAGCCACGTGCATTCCCGGAGGTGGACAATGAGCCAACTGTTAACTGTGGCAAAGCCGCGCCGCAACACCGAACTGCTCTTGCTGATTCTGTCGCTGGGCATGGCAACCATGGCGAATGCCCTGGTGAATCTGAATCTGGGCCGAACCTTTGACAACGATTTTTATACCCAAATCACCATCCTGGCTGTTCTTGCCCTTGGTTTCCACATAACCCTGCGCATCAAGGCCAAATATGCCGATCCGGTTATATTACCTGTTGTGGTTGCCTTGAACGGCCTTGGGCTGGCTGTCATTCACCGCCTGGACATCACCTTCGGCGACACTGCCGCCCCGCGCCAATGGATGTGGACAAGCCTTGCCGTGGCCATTGCGATAGCCGTGATCTGGCTTCTGCGCGATCATCGCATCCTGCGCCGCTACACCTACATCTCCTTGCTTGCCTCAGTGGTGCTGCTGATCCTGCCGCTCATTCCAGGGATCAGCGCCGGCAACGTCAATGGCGCCACCGTCTGGATCGCCGTTGGGCCATTCACCTTCCAGCCGGGCGAGATTGCAAAGATTACTCTCGCCATATTTTTTGCCGGGTATCTTTCTTCCAACCGTGATCTGATCCTGTTGGCCGGCAAAAAGATTGGCAAGCTCCAACTGCCCCGGGCACGGGACCTTGCACCCATGATCGTTGCGTGGCTGGCAAGCGTGGGCGTGCTCGTTTTCCAGCGTGACCTTGGCTCCTCCATTCTCTTCTTTGGCTTGTTCATGGTCATGATCTATGTGGCCACGAGCCGCATCAGCTGGATTTTGATCGGGCTCTCACTGATCGTTGTTGGCGGAGTTGCCGCATACCAAATATTTCCCCACGTGGCCCGCCGCATCGACGTCTGGGTGAACGCCTTTGACCCGGCCTACATTGGGGCTGACTTTGGCAGCTTCCAGGTCGTTGAAGGATTGTTTGGGCTGGCCAATGGCGGGCTCATGGGCACCGGCCTAGGCCAGGGCTCACCCGAAAAGCTGCCCGTGGCCAACAGCGACATGATCATTGCGGTTTTTGGCGAGGAACTTGGCCTGGTTGGCTTGTTCGCCGTTCTCTGCCTTTACGCACTGTTTGTTTCCCGCGGATTCCGGGCAGCGCTGGGCACTCGTGACGCGTTCGGAAAACTCCTTGCGGTGGGGTTGTCCTTCGCAGTTGCCCTGCAGTGCTTCATCATCATTGGCGGCGTCACCCGGCTCATCCCGCTGACGGGACTCACCACTCCCTTTTTGGCTGCCGGCGGTTCCTCCCTCGTGGCGAACTGGATCATCGTGGCCTTGATATTGAAAATTTCCGATGCCGCCCGGCGTCCCATTGATGTCTCCACCACGCCCGAGCCAACAGTTCCCGGGCCGCAAGACCACAATACAAAACTGGAGGTGACCAAACCATGAATCAAGCAATCCGAAATTCCTGGATAGTAGCCATCACTTTGTTCGCACTGCTTTTTGGCTCCATCTCCTATGTGCAGTTCTTTGCCGTTGACTCGCTCAACGCCAACCCCAACAACAACCGTCAGCTGCTCAAGACTTTTTGCGGCAACCGGGGCCCCATCCTTGTTGGCGGACAAGCCATTGCAGAGTCGGTGGCCACCAACTCCGATTGCGAGTACCAACGCAAATACAACGATCCCCAGCTGTATGCGGGGATCACGGGTTTCTTCAGCCGCTTCTCCGGACAATCCGGCATAGAGGCCGAAATGCGGGAGCAGCTCACGGGCACCTCCGACGACGCCTTGTTTGATCGCATTGCCCAGACATTCACGGGAGAGCAGCCCCAGGGCCGTTCCGTTGAGCTGACCATTGACGCAAGGATTCAAAAACTTGCCTACGACATGATTCCGGACGGCGTGGACGGCTCCATTGTGGTCATGAACCCCAAGACTGGTGCCATCATTGCCATGGTGTCCAAACCTTCCTACGACACCAACTTGCTGGCCAGCCACGACCGGAAGGCTGTCGAGGCCGCCATGGCATCATTGGTGGAAGTTCCCGGCATCAATCTCTACGGCTCGAAGGCCTACACTGGCCTGTACGCGCCCGGCTCAGTGTTCAAGCTCGTTGACACGGCCGCCGCGCTCGAGTCAGGGAAATATACCAAGGACAGCATCCTTCCAAACCCGTCCCCCATGACGTTCCCGGGCATCGACTACGCCCTGCCCAACTACGCAAACGGCCAGTGTGCCATCAGGGACAAGGCGTCCTTCGCCTTTGCCTTGGAGAATTCCTGCAACACACCCTTTGCGGGCATCGCGCTGGACCTGGGCCAGGATGCCATCACGGCCCAGGCCGATAAGTTTGGCTTCAATGACGGATCGCTGGGCATCCCCGACACCGTTGTCGGGAGCCGCTTCCCCGGAAGCGAGGGGGTCCTGGACGCACCCTCACTGGCCCAGAGCGCAATCGGCCAGAGGGACGTTCTGGCCACGCCGCTGCAAATAGCCATGATGACGGCGGCAATTGCCAACGGCGGCCAACAAATGGCGCCCAATCTGGTGAAAACAGTCCGCACGCCGGACCTCAAAACCGTTTCAAGCCTCACCCCTGAGGTCCTGCGCCAGTCCACCACGCCGGAAATCGCAGCACAGATCACCGACTGGATGGTCAGTGTTGTGGACAACGGTATTGCCTCGGCAGCGGCGGTTCCCGGCGTTGAGGTTGCAGCCAAGACTGGAACTGCCGAGCTCCGACTCGACGAGTCCGGCAATATGTTGAACAACGCATGGTTTACCGGTTTCGCACCGGCCAATGATCCCCAAGTGGTGGTGTCGATCGTCATGCCCGGCGTCGACGTGGCCACCGGAGCACAATTAACAAGTCCAAACGCAAGCAAACTCTTCAAGGCGGTGTTGAATAAGTGAGGCCTATATCCGGTATGACCTTAGGCGGCAGGTTCCAACTCACATCACGCATTGCCATCGGCGGTATGGGCGAGGTCTGGAAGGCTCAGGACCTTGTTCTGGGCCGCATAGTGGCCATCAAAATTCTGAAGGACGAATACACCGGCGACCCCGGTTTTCGTGCCCGGTTCCGGGCAGAGGCCAAGCACACGGCCCTGCTGAACCATGAGGGAATTGCCAACGTCTTTGACTATGGCGAAGAGGATGGCTCAGCCTACCTGGTCATGGAATTGGTGCCCGGCGAGCCTTTGTCGGCATTGATTGAGCGTGAGCATGTGCTCTCGGCCGACTGGACGCTGTCCATGATCGCCCAGACTGCCCGTGCCTTGGCAGTGGCGCACGCCCAAGGCTTGGTCCACCGCGACGTCAAGCCCGGCAACTTGCTCATCACCCCCGATGGCCGGGTCAAGATCACCGATTTTGGCATTGCACGCCTGGCCGACCAGGTGCCTTTGACGCAGACGGGCCAGGTCATGGGCACGGCCCAGTACCTGGCACCGGAGCAGGCAACAGGCCAGATCGCCACGGGCTCCTCCGACATCTATGCCTTGGGTGTTATTGGTTACGAGTGCATCACCGGCCACCGCCCCTTCTCGGGTGAATCGCAGATTGCCATCGCTTTGGCGCAGGTCAATGACGCACCGCCGCCATTGCCTGACACCCTGCCCACCCCTGTGCGGGCCCTGCTGATGTCCATGCTTGCCAAGGAACCCATCAACAGGCCGGCAAACGCCCTGAAGTTGGCTGACGCTGCCGAAGCCATCCGTGCCGGCGACATTCCGGCCGCCCATGCGGCAGTCCCCGGCATGCTGCTTTTTGAATCCACAACAGGTCCGATCACGGCACCCGTTGACATCAATGCAACGGCCGCCACGTCTGTGGTGTCCCATGTTGCCGAACCCAGCACCACGGCCCTGCCCACCATTGGTGACGACAGCCAGGCGACTGCCGCCCACCAGACCCGTGCAGAAATCCTTGGTGCTGAACGTGCCTGGGAGGCCGAGGGTGAGGACCACGACCTGGACCTTGACGACGAGGAAGCGCAGGCTGAACCGGCCAAAAAGGGTCGCAGTCCCTGGACGTGGCCGCTGATTGGCTTGATTGCCTTGTTGGTCTTCGCTGTGGGCGCCCTGCTGTTGCAGGGCAACTTCTTTGGCGGAGATCCGTCACCGACGGAATCCAAGACGCCCACCGCTGCCGTTACGACGACGGCCCCGCCCACCACGTCGCAGGCTCCCGAACCAACGCAGGAATCGCTGCCCCCCACCACGGAGGCACCCAAGCAATTCGACGTGATCAGCAACATGCTAGTTGGCAAGACCTTCGAGGAGGTCGACGCAGTTCTTAAGGGTGCTCTGCTGGGAGTGGAGCGGGTCGATGAGTTCAGTGACTCGGTGCCCGAGGGCCAGGTCATCTCCGTGAGCCCGACAGGGCTCCAGAATGAGGGCGCCACCATCACCGTCACGGTGTCCAAGGGGAAGGAACCTGCTGCGTTGACCACTGTCCCCTCCTTTGCCGGCCAGGAAGGCAACGCTTATGACGCAGCCCTGGTCGCCGCGAAATTGATTCCCAACCGTGTGGATGAAGCGTCTTCAACGGTGGCCAAGGGCCTTGTTATCCGCGCCAATCCCACAGCCGGAACACAGGTGGAAGAAGGAACGGCAGTGGCCTACTTTGTCTCCACCGGCGCGGCTGAACCCGCACCCGCTGAATCCTCACAGGCGGCAGCCACTCAGGGCCCGTAGTGCCAACCATCTCCCCACTGCCTCGAATCGACCCCCACATTGAAAGGACAACCAGATACCAATGAGTGTTCCGCGCGTCCTAAATGACAGGTATCAGATTGGGGAGCTGCTGGGCCGGGGCGGCATGGCAGATGTCTACATGGCCCACGACATCCGCCTTGGCCGCAGCGTGGCCATCAAAATGCTGCGCGCAGATGTGGCCAGGGACTCGCATCTGCAGGCCCGCTTCCGCCGTGAAGCACAGGCCGTGGCCGGGCTCAACCACCCCTCCATCGTTGCCGTCTATGACACTGGTGAACACATCACTGTGGATCAAGGGCGTGACTCGGCGCATTTGCCGTACATCGTCATGGAGTACGTCCGTGGCAAAACGCTTCGGGACTTGATCCGGAGCAAGGACATCAGCGTCGATCTGGCCATCGACTACACACTCGGCGTGCTGGCTGCCCTCGACTACAGCCACCGGGCCGGCATTGTGCACCGCGACATCAAGCCCGCCAACGTCATGGTCACCCAGGACGAGCACGGCTTGCTGGGCCGGGTCAAGGTCATGGATTTTGGCATAGCCAGAACCCTTTCGGACTCTGCGGCAACCATGACGCAAACCCAAACGGTCATGGGCACTGCCCAGTACCTCTCACCCGAGCAGGCCCGTGGCGAAAGCGTTGACGCCCGCAGTGATCTGTACTCGGCGGCGTGCCTGTTGTACGAAATGCTGGCCGGTCGCCCTCCCTTCACGGGTGATTCACCAGTTTCGGTGGCCTACCAGCATGTGCGTGAACAACCTCCCGTGCCGAGCACCTTCAACCCGGAACTGTCAGCGGCCCTTGATGCTGTGCTCTTGAGGGCACTCCAAAAGGACCGCAACCACCGCTTCCAAGATGCTGCTTCCTTCCGCCGCGCCCTGCGCGCCGCCCGTACGGGGGTCTTGCCCACCCCAGGTCCCGGTGTGGACCACTCCGTCGTGCCTGCCCCTGCGCCTGTCCCGGCAGCCATGCCCAGCGCTCGGGCTGCGGACGACGGCGGCCCGGCCACGCGTGCCATGGCCAAGGTCATGGCCGGGGGAGCACTCACCACGCACGCCGCCGACGGCGAGGAAGTGGATGATCTGGCCGTGGCGACGAAGAGGCGCCGCAGGGCCTGGATGACAACACTGTTTGTTTTGTTGGCGATAGCCCTATCCGGCGGAGCCGTTCTGGGCTACAACCTGCTCAACCCCAGGCCTGTGGCCGTTGAACAAGTTTCCATCCCTTCCCTTGCTGGTTTCAGCAAGGACGATGCCCTGACCCAGTTGCTTGATTTAGGCCTGGAACCGCACAGCAATGAGGAATATTCCACCACTGTGGATTCGGGGGAGGTCATCCGCACCGATCCCGGCACGGGTGCTTTGGTGAACCCCCACTCGATGGTGGAAGTCTTTTTTTCCAAAGGCCCCTCAGAGGTGAAAATTCCCAAGGATCTGGGAGGAAAAACCGAGGGCGAAGTACGTGACAACCTGGCTGCCCTGAACTTGAAGTTCAACTCCAATGAATTCGTCACGGATCCCGTGATCGGTGCAAATCTTGTGGTCACAACGGATCCGCCGCCGGGGGAGAGCGTGCCTGTGGGCTCCAGCGTCACCTTGAAGATCTCCAACGGCCAGGTGGTCATGCCTTCGCTGTTTGACCTCACCAAGGACCCAAAGAAAGTAAAAGATGCTGTGGCGGCAGCCCTTAAGAAGGCTTCCCCCTATTTGGAACTGGAGTGGGAAGAGGCCGAAAACTCCGTGGTCACCCCCGGGATGGTGACAAATCAGTCGGTAACTGCCGGGATCCAAGTGGCACAGCGAACAACTGTTGTTGTCACCTTGGCCAAGGCTCCCGAGACGGCGAAACCAACACCGGCCAGCTCGCCGAGCAGTTCGCCCCGGGTGCCGCCGAAAACAAGTGATCCGGCACCACCGAAAAACTAGGCGCAACACCTTTGGGCGCCTACGGGCGGTGCCTGCCTAGCTGTTGATGAGAGGGCTCAAGGTTGCAGCTGTCGCTGCGGCACCGCCCAGCCCCAGTGATTCAAGCCAGTTGCCCAACATGAGGTAGCCGCCCTGGGTGAGGACAGATTCCGGGTGGAACTGCACCCCGCACAGAGGCGCATGTTTGTGCGCCAAGCCCATGATCACGCCGTCGGCCGTCTCTGCCGTAATCTCCAAAACCTCAGGGATGGTCTCCCGCACGGCTGAGAGCGAGTGGTAGCGTGTGGCAGTGACGGGGCTCGGAAGCCCCGCAAAAACGCTCGTGCCGTGATGGAGGACTTCACTGGTCTTGCCGTGCATCAGCTGTTCAGCATGGGTGACGACCCCGCCATAGGCTTCGGCAAGCGCTTGGTGGCCCAGGCAGACGCCCAGCATGGGCTTGGCGTTCCCGCCGCACCACTTGATGAGATCGATGCACACGCCCGCCTCAGCGGGCGTGCCGGGGCCAGGGGAGACCAATACGCCATCGCGCGCAGACGCCAGTTCAATGGCCTCTGCCAAGGTGACGTCGTCGTTGCGAACAACAGTTGTTTCAGCACCCAGCTGCTGCAGGTAACCAACCAGTGTGTAAACAAAGCTGTCGTAGTTGTCTATGACAAGAATTCGTGTGGCCATCTCAGGATCCACCACCAATCGTGGAGTCGGTCAGGGGGTTGAATTGTGACAGCCAGGGGAAGGCGAATTGCATCAGCAGGAACACGGCCGCCAAGGCGAACAAGATAGCGGTGATGATGCGGAACCACAGGGGCCCCGGCAGGTTTCTAAAAATCCAGCCGTACATTATTGGCCTTTCTGGTTCTCTGCAACTTGGGCGGCAATCGCGGCGGGCGGCCCCGCACTGGCCGGCTGCCACGATTCGAGGATCGAGTAGGCAATGATGCGTTCTTCGGCACCAAACCTGGGATTGCAGCTGGTCATGGTCAGGAAACGCTCCGTTGCCTTCGCCTCCGGTTGGGTGGGCACAGGCAGCAGAACGTCGCCGCGGCTGGGCATCACAATCTGGTTGTTGCGGAACACGTAGGTGTAGTAGCCATCTTTGGTCTGGATGTAGATCTTGTCGCCGGGGACCAACGTGTGGATGGCATCCAAAACAGCGCCGTGGGTTTGCCTGTGGCCGGCGACGGCAAAGTTTCCAACACCGCCTGGCATGGTTGAGCTGTCATATCTGCCCAGTCCCAGGGTGTCCAGCTGCGCCTGGCCAACACCCTCCACGAGCGGTCGGCTGTAGTGTTCGCCAAAGCGCGGAACGTAGGCGATGCCGAAGACTGTGCTGGGCAGTTCGGGGGCAGCCATGACCTTGGGGGGGCCAA
>JBDTQM010000107.1:0-12595 GCA_039932175.1 Specibacter sp. | reverse complement strand
AAGTGTCCGCAAAGGGTGTCCGATGGGGGGCCGGGAAACCCTGAAGGCCGCACGCGTTGACGGGGCCGGTCCCATCCGCTCCTCCTTCTCCATTGGGTTGCCGATGATCACGCCGGGATTTGTTACGATTTCCCTGTTCCCGTTTGTGGGCATCTGAAACAACTTCATGCTTCCCTTGGCGATGTTGCAGAACCAGCACTTGCTGCCCGTCAGCGTGGGCATCTCGATCTGGCAGGGCCACACCGTCCAACTGCCGGATTACGCCCCCTTGGTCATCACGGGCTCGTTCCTGTCCATCATTCCGGCACTCATCGCGTTCATCATGCTGCAGCGTTTCTGGAAGTCAGGCCTCACAGCAGGGAACGTTAAATGAGCCATCAAACGCCATTGCCGAACGTGGTGTTGGCCATGCCCGCGGACATCGCCAACAAGCTGTTCCGGCCTCGGCTGCTGGACATCCTGGCAGCTCAGGTGAACTTGCTCAGCCGCGAGCCCCTGGAGGAGTTCGCCTCAGCGGCATCACTGGATTTGCTTGCACAGGCCGACATCCTCATCACCGGATGGGGGTGCCACCGCATCAATGCTGAAGTGCTTCAGGCTGCACCGCGCCTGCGCCACATTCTCCACGCCTCAGGCACCGTCAAGAGCCACATCTCCGAGGTCTGCTGGGAACGCTGCATTGAGGTCAGCACTGCCGCGGACGCCAACACCAATCCCGTGGCCGGATACACCTTGGCCATGCTCCTGCCGGCCAACAAGAACATTCTGCCATTGAGCCGCCAGCTCCATGTGAAGCGTTACCCCGTGGATCCCGAGGGTGAGTTCCCGCTTTTGGGCAACGACCGCAAGCGCTTGGGAATTATTGGCGCCGCCAAGATTGGCCGGCAGGTGATCCGCCTGCTGCAGCCTTTTGATGTGGAGGTGGTGGTTGCCGATCCCTTCCTTGACGACGCCGAGGCTGCCGTTTTGGGGGTCACAGTGGTTAAGCTGGAGGATTTGGCCAGCACGTCCGACGTCGTGAGTCTGCACGCGCCGTCGCTGCCGTCCACGCTGAACCTCATTGACGCGGACATCATCGCCAGCTTCCGCCCGGGTGCAACGTTCATCAACACCGCCCGTGGCGAGCTGGTGGACCAGGATGCGCTCCTGCGCAGGCTCGAGACAGGCGACTTGTCCGCCGTGCTGGATGTGACAACCCTGGGAGTTACCGGCCGATTCTGGCTTCTACAGCAACCCGGATGTGCTGCTCACCCCGCACATCGGCGGATCACTGGGCACCGAATTGGAACGGCTGGCGGCCACCGCCGTGGAAGAAGCCATTCTCGTGGCACACGGGGAGCCATTGCGTTTCGGCCTGCCAGCAGAACTTTTGCACCTCACCGCATAGTTGCGTGGCCGCATTTGGGCTAGTGGCCGGGCCATGGCTGACCTAGCGCAGTGCCAGCCGTGTCTGCGTTTGGGCGGCGCCGCCGTCGGCCTTGAGGTTGCGCAGCAGATGGTCCAGCGCCTTGGTGCTGGGGACCAGCACGTGAAGGATGTAATCGTAGGGACCGGTGACATGGACGGCATCCCGGACTGCGGGCTCGGCAGTGGTCCAGGTGAGGAATGCGGTCGAGTCGGTTTCAGGCCTCAAGCGCACATCAATGAAGGCTTCGAGGTTTGGTCCGTTTTGGGTCACGTCGCCGGCCAGAACGGCCTGGTAACCCACAATCACGCCGCTTGTTTCCAGCCGCCGCACCCGGGCGGATGCCGCGTTGGTGCTCAGCCCAATCCGGGTTCCCAGCTCACTGAAGGAAATTCGGGCTTCCTGTCGAAAAATGCTGAGAATAGTCTCGTCTACGCTGTCCATGCCGTGATTCTATCCGTGTGCCTGCAAGATTCTCTGCTGGCACGTCTGCATGCGCGCAGACTTCTCGCATGGACATCATCACCGCCTTCGCCGGCGGACTGCTCGCCGGGATTGGCGTGGCGGCGCCGCTTGGGGCCATCGGCATTCTCCTGCTGCGCGAGGGGCTGGCGCACGGCTTCACGGCAGCTTCCCCTGCGGCAGCTGCCGTGGCACTCATGGATACCGGTTACTGCGCCCTGGCCGTGATTGTTGGGGCGACGGCGGCGCCCGTCGTGGCCTCGTGGGGCGCCGTCCCGCTGCTGCTGGGCGGGCTGGCACTCATCGGGTTGGGCGGCACAGGCCTGTACAAAAGCATCGCACGCGGCAGCGGCCGGTCCGTTCACGGTGAACCCCCGCACGCGGGCAGGGGCCGGCGGTTCCTGATCTTCGCCGGCCTCACGGCCGTCAACCCGGCAACCCTGGTCTACTTTGCCGCGTTGACGGCGGGACTCGGCGGAGCGCTTGGTTCGCCCGCCATCGCCGCGGTCTTCGTGCTGGGTGTTGCTGCGGCGTCGCTGTCATGGCAACTTGGCCTTGTCCTGGCGGGCCATGCCTTTCGCGGCAGGGTCAGCGCCCGCGCCGGGCGCCTGCTGAATGTGGCCGGGCATTCACTGGTCCTGGCCCTGGGGGCTGCCGCCATCGTGTCCGGCGCAGCAGCGTAACCGCCCAACGACGTCGAGCACTCATCACATGTCGGTGGATCGTGTGTCGATCGGGCCGTGCGTCAATCGTCATGACTGTGAAGCGCCGCATTCACTGGACGGCGCCACAAGGAAGTAGGAGACTGAACCATGCGTTACACACTCTTGTTGCATTACCCGGAGGGCGACGTTGATTCGATCGGCGCCGAGGCCATGGCCGAGGGGCAGCGCGCCTTCACCAGCTACGCGGCGGCACTCCAGCAGGCCGGGGTCCTGATCAGTGCCGAGGTGCTTCAGCAGTCGGGCAGCAGCACCACCCTGAGAATGCTCGACGGCGCCCTGCAGGTCCAGGACGGACCCTTCGCCGAAACGAAGGAACAGCTGGGCGGAACCTTCGTGATCGACGTCGAAAACCTGGACGACGCCATCGAATGGGGCAGGCAGGCGCCGGCCATCGGGTGGGGCGCCGTTGAGGTGCGGCCCGGGGCAACGTACGCAGTTGACGGAATGTGGCAGCCCAACACGTGAGTTCCGCGGAGGCCCGGGCGGCTGCCGAACACGTCGCCCGCGCCTCTTACGGGCGTCTGGTGGCGCTTCTTGCCGCACCCAGCGGCGACGTGGCGCTGGCCGAGGATGCCCTCGCAACAGCCTTTGAGCAGGCACTCATCCGGTGGCCCGGCGACGGTGTCCCCAGGAATCCGCAAGGATGGCTGCTCACAGTGGCCCGCAACCGCCAACGGGACACCTGGAGGTCTGCTTTTCAGCGCACCTGGAAACCGTTGGATACCGCCAGCGGCCACGGCTCCGATGCCGTTTCGCCCCTTGATGCGGTGGATGTTGATGCCATCGGGGACAAACGGCTGGAACTGCTCTTCGTGTGCGCCCATCCGGCCATCGACCCTGCCGTGCGCACGCCGCTGATGCTCCAAACCGTCCTTGGCGTTGAGGCGTCCCGCATCGCCGCAACCTTCGCCGTGCCTGCCACCTCCATGGCGCAACGGCTGGTGCGGGCCAAGCGGCGGATCAAGGACGCGCGCATCCCCTTTGCGGTGCCGGACCGCCACGCCATGCCCGAGAGGCTGCCGGCAGTGTTGGAAGCCATCTACGCTTGCTACGCCATCGCCTTCTCCGATCAGGGTGGGGCCGGCGGGGACCTGTCGGGCGAAGCGCAGTACCTTGCCGTCACGCTCGCGGCGCTGTTGGTCTCGGAGCCCGAGCCGTGGGGGCTGGCAGCACTCATCACGCTCTCGCTGGCGCGGGCGCCTGGACCCACTGGGCCGGACATCGCAGCGCGCGAAGGCGGCCGCCACTTTGTGCCCCTTGACGAGCAGGACGCCACCGCGTGGGATGCGCGCCTCATCGCCGAAGGGGAGGATTACCTGCGCCGGGCAACGCCGTCGGGCCGTCCCGGGCGATTCCAGCTGGAGGCAGCCATCCAGGCCGTGCACTGCACCAGGGCCCGCACCCAGCGAACCGACTGGGCCGCCCTGCGCACACTCTATGCCGCGCTGGTGGGAGTGGCACCCAGCCTGGGTTCGCACGTCGCGCTGGCGGCAGTCATCGGCCGCACCGACTCGGCCGGGCAGGGGCTCGCGGCGCTGGACGCCCTCGCGGCAGCGGACCAGCATTCGCAACCATTCGCCGTCGAACACTTCCAGCCATTTCACGCCACACGTGCGGATCTTCTGGCTCGGGCCGGGCGGCACAGCGAAGCGGCGCTGGAGTTTGCTGCGGCGGCAAGTCTCAGCGGGGAAGGGCCGGCGCGCGAGTACCTGCAGCTCCGCGCCCGGAACTGCCAATGACACTGCGCCACACACATTAAAATTTTGCCACTGGCCGGAAGGCGGCGGATCATTAATCGGTAGATGCAAGCACCACCACCGAGCGGCCCCAGAGGATGGGTCCGCGTGTCAAAAGAAGGTGTCGCATGGGCGAGCCTGTGGATGAACCCGGGGATGAGCCACCGCGAGTCGATGCGCGCCTGCTGCGCACCATTGACCTGGTTGACCTGCGGCTTGAGGCGCCCGGGTGCACGCTTGAGCCGAGCGGCGGCGGTGGGGAGCTTGTTGCAGGTCCCAACGCCTCACTCATTGTGCACTTTCCGCCGCAGCATGTGGGCGAGGAGGTCTGGCAGGCGGGAGTCACCGACCCGCCGCCATTGCCGTTGCGCCACTCGGGGCACATCATCGCAGGGTCCACCCGGCTGGTCTACGAGGTGCCGGAAGGATCACGGATCGGCTACACGCTCAAGGAGGTGCTGGCTGCATTGCCGGGCCTGATGCTGCGGGTCTCGAAAAACGCCACCGCAGCCGGGGAGTCCTCCGGCGGGGCCACCGAACCCCCAAGTGAGCTGGAGACGGCCATTGAAGCGCCCTACCACCTCATGGTCTCTCCGAGCAGCCGCGGCACCTTCACCCACCCCAGCACCCCCAAAGGCCCGCCGGACCGTGCCGAGCTGTGGCGCACGCACCTTTCCGTACGGCGGGATGACGGGAGCGTTGACGACGCCGCTCAGCGAACAGTCCGTGCCTTGTGGAACCGTGATTCCGACCAGGCCCCGCCAGCCTTCCCCCAACCACTCACAGGCTACGACCGTGATGCAATCGTGGCACAGACAAGTGGCGGTGATCCAGGCAATGCGGACACGCCCCTGCTGGTGGACAGCCTTGCCCTGTCAAGTCTTGGGGCGTGGTTTGACTGGCGGCAGTCGTGGGACTTCCCGGCGTCGCTGGCCGACTACCGGCACCAGGCGTTCATGGGCCGCGACGGCTATGTGCGAAAAGCCTACCCGGGGTTCCTTTTCCCCTTTGGCCACAGGTGCCTGCTGGTGGCCGTGACGCAACGGGAAGTCAAACATCGCGCGGCGCCTGTCGCGTATTTGTGGCAGCGCTGGTTCATCATTGTCCGACAGCCCACACGCAGCTACCCGGACACCGAGCGGGACAACCCCTTCAGCCAGGTCACGCTGCGTCCCATGGTCACGCCGGACCTTGACGAGCCTCCGGCGGACCGTTCACCATTTGTCCCGAGCCGCAACGGCATGCCTTTTGGCTTCACGCTGACAACCGTTGACCGCGGTGGGGGAGTCACGACGTGGTCCGCACCCCTGGTCTTTGTCCAGGTCGGCAAGGACGGGCCGCAAACGTACATCAACCGTCCCGAGCTGGCGTCGCCGCGCTACTTTCTGGTTCGCCAGATACAGGGCCGCGGGCAGTCCCTTGCCGTCGCAACACCTGTCAAGGCCGGGGACACCTCGGTGGAAGTGGCCCACGTGGTCTTCAACGGCGTGATCGATCCCGTCAACGTCACCAGCCGCCCCTTCCTGGTGGAAGCGCGCGCCATTGTCCCTTCCATGCGCCACCTGGCCCCGCAGGCTCCGGCCGTGGACTTGGTGTACGCCAAGCCCTACCTGGCCGACGGGCTGCCGGCCCGGGCACTGAACGCCCCACCCGTCCCGGGCACCCCCAACGCAGGGGAACTGATCCTGGCCCTGAAGAGCCCACCCGCCGCCGTCGACTTTTCCAGCGGCTCGGACAGGGCCGGTGGCTTTGTCTCACCCAATCTGTCGGTGCGCGGCATTTCCCGGGCGCTGGGGGCCATTGGCGAGTCCGGGGATGCGCCTTCCGCGTTCGACGGCGGCACTTTTGATCCGGCATCATTTTTGGCCGGGGCCATGCCCAAACTGTTTGGCCTTTTCAGCCTGCTTGAACTGCTCCAAGCGGCGGGCGGGCTTGATGAGGCTCCGGCGTTTGTTTCGGATGCGTTGAAGGCCATCACCAAGATGCTCACCGAGGCGCAGCGGCTCCGGCAGGCTCTCACCGATGCCCAAGACAGGCTGGCACAGGAAGTGGCGCAGGCAGCCCACAGCGGCGCGCAAGCCGTGGCCCGGCAGGCCAAAGACACCCTCGATGCCTGCGTGGGCCCGTTGGCAGCCAACCTTGATGCGCTCATCGGCGCCATACAAGGGCTGCCGGGCAACCCCGGCGCCGTCAGCGCCGCGGCAGGCACCCTCGCCGGCGCCATGGCGCCGCTGCGCGATGCCGTCACCATGCCCGGGGTGCCTGCTGCGCTCCGCTCGGCACTGGAAAAGCCTGTGCAAACTCTCACCACGCTTGCCGGGCTTGCCAAGGACGCGGCAGGTCTGGCACAGCTGCTGGCGGGCGCTGCGGGCGGACAAGTCACGGCGCGCATGCAGTGGAACCCGGCCATCAACCCGTGGGGGATGCCGGGGGCGGAGAACATTTTTGAACCGCTGAACAAACGCGCCCTGCACCTGGACGTGGAGGTACGGGCATCTGCGAGCGCACCGCCAGCCGTTGACATCGTTGCTGAAATCACCGACTTTGACCTGAACTTGATTGGCGACGGGCCCGGCGCTCTGATGAAACTGAAGTTCCGGCGCATCGGATTCCGCGCGGGCTCGGGCAGCAAGCCCGAGGTTGACGTGGTGTTTGGCGGCATCGGCTTTCTGGGTCCGCTCTCTTTTGTGGACAGGTTGCGCGAGCTGATTCCCTTTGACGGATTCTCCGATCCGCCGTTTGTGGATGTTACACAGGAGGGCATCACGGCCGGCTTCGACATCGCCCTGCCCAACGTTTCCGTGGGCGTGTTCAGCCTGGAAAACATCGCCCTGGGCGCCGATGCCCGCATTCCGTTCCTGGGCGATGCCATGAGCGTGGGCTTCCACTTCTGCTCCAAGGATGCGCCGTTCAGGCTGACAGTCATGTGCATTGGCGGCGGGGGCTGGCTGGTGCTGCGGGCCGCTCCCAAGGGCCTGGTGCTGCTGGAACTGGGGCTTGAGGCGTGTGCGGCGCTCTCGATTGACCTGGGCGTGGCGTCGGGCTCGGTCTCGATAGCCGTCGGGGTTTATCTGCGGCTGGAGGCGGCGGCCGGGCTGCTCACAGCCTACTTCCGCATTCGCGGCGAAGTGGAGGTGCTGGGCCTGGTCAGCGCATCCATCACCTTGGAGCTCTCACTGATCTACGAGTTCGAGACCGGCAAGCTCATGGGCCGGGCCTCGCTGGTGGTTGAGGTGGAGGTCCTGTTCTTCTCTGCCTCCGTGGAGATCACCGTGGAGCGCAAGCTGGCCGGCTCCAAGGGGGATCCCACCATGTACCAGATCATGCCGCCGGACGCCGGGGGCATGAACACCGACTGGGCCCTGTACTGTGACGCGTTTGCGCCGCTGCCCGCCTGAGGAAAGGACACGCCATGCCCACCACCGTCTTGGCGACAGCGCTGCCGTATTCCCTGGCCGATGGCGCTCCTTTTCACCTCACCGTCTTCATCACCCACAAGCTGGTGGGCAGCGGTGTGCAACTTGTCGACTACCCGGCTGCTGCCGATTGGGTGGGCACACTCTCCGGCTGCACGCTGGGACTGCTGACGTCCCTGAACCCGGCCGCAGCCCTTCCCCTGCGCGCAGTGTCGGTGGCCGACGCCGGATCCTGGGCAGCTGTGCTGCCGCCGGGGACAGCCGTGGCACCTTTCCCGACGCCGGCACCGTCCGGCGCGCCCTGGGTCAGCAACCCGGCCAGCCGGATGAGTGACCACGCCATTGACCTGCACCTTGCCGCCATCACCGCAGCACCCCTGGGCCGGCCCGGGCTGGCCGGGAACCCTGTGGCGGGGGGCCTGCTGCGGACACTGGCCAACATGGACCAGGGCGGGCCCCTGTGGCGGCTGCTCGATGGCGAAGCCGGCCGGGCCCGCCGCGCCCTGATGATTCCGGGCCGGCGGCTGCGGGAGGCGCTGGCAACTCTTGGCCCGCTCACCGAGCCGGACGAGACCCACCCCTGGCAGGAACAACTTGACCCGCTGCCACCGTACGAATCGGAGATCACCGACCAACCGTCGCCCGTGCAGCTTCTCTTGGAGGATCCGGACGCGGATCTGCGGGTGAGTGCCCAACTTGATGCGCTCATGGGCCAGGACCTTTCCGCGGACCCCGGCTTGCAGATGATGGTGGACGCCCACGCCATGCGCCGCTACTACGAACGGCCGGAGCAGCCCCAGCAGGAGCCCCGGGCGGAACCGGACCCCAATGCGGTTCCCACCCCGCGCCCCGAACGGCCCCAGCATGACTTCCACACCAAGGTCGCCTCATTCGGCGCCACGCCGGCCCTGTTGCGGCGGCTGGGCCTGGCCATCGACGTGGTGCTTGAGGGGGTGGATGCCGCCGGCGCCCGGGCGGCACTGGCCGGCGCTACGTGGGTGAGTGTGGAGCTCACCTCGGCGGACCCGGACCTTCAGGTAGTTCCTGCCCGCCGCACGGCCGTGGCTGTTGAGGGTGACGTGTTCGCAGCCCAGTCAAGCGCCGAGTGGGTGGGTGGTGCACTGCCTTTGGGTGAGGGCCAGTGGGTGGTGCTTGATGCCGACCCGGACGCCTCGGGGCTCAAGCTGGACCAGCACGTCCGCAACCTGACCCGGCAGTATGCCGGAGAGGCCAACGGCGACTCCGCCACCTCCGCCCCTGGAACGGTGCGGGCAACAGGCTTTGCCATCGCCCGGCGCGAACGGGCCGCGGCAGTGCGCGCCCGCGTCCAAGCAGCCGAGGCGCTCGCCGTCGACCATGGTGTCCGCGAGTTGCTGCTCGATGACCTGGTCCGCGGGATCCGCGTTGACGTGTGGGATGACGCCACACAGGTTTGGCACAGCCTGCACCGGCGAACAGTTGACGTCACGGCCCAGCCCGGTGACGTGACGGTGCTGACGGACGCACCCGACGTCGGATTCCTGCAACTTTCGGCGCTGAACAAGGCACCAGGGGACCCCATGGAGCGCTACTATCTGCACGAGGTGGTGGCTGGCTGGGACGGTTGGAGCCTGTCGGCGCCGCGCCCCGGCCTGACAATTGTGCACCTTGAGCCGCCCGCACCGGATGGTTCAACCGAGGCTGTGGTGACAACGCCGCCGGACCCGCCGATCGACGGCGCCCAGGTCACCTCACGGGTGGAACCGGGGTCGCTGCCACGGCTGCGGTACGGGACCTCCTACAGTTTTCGGGTGCTTGCCGTGGACCTCGCCGGCAATTCCGTCCCGCAGCAGCCGCAGGGCGTGCCGGACACCGGCGTGCCGGACACCGTGGCGGTTGCGGCCGCGGGCGCCCACCTGGAAATGCTGCGGGCCGGGTACCTGATGCGCGACGGTGCGGGCCTGGCGGCCGCGAGCAGTGCCGCGGTGCAGGCACAGCTGCTGCCCAGTGATGCCCAGCCCCAGGCCGGAGCCGCGGAACTGCCACAGGAAATGTGTTCCGGCAACGCCACAATTGACGCCGTGCTGGCACAGCTGGTGGCGCAGACCGCGGCGCCTGTGGAGGCTTCGCCCGCCCAGCGGCTTTTCGACGGCGTCAGGGCGGCCTCCCGCGTTCTGGCGGCGTCGCAGCGCAGCCAGCGGGTGCGTCCGCAACTGTGCGTCGACGCCGCCACATTTGCGGCTCTGGCCCGCAACGACGATCTCCAGCTGACACCCGAACAGCGGCTGGCTTTCCGGGCCATCGTCACGGCGCCACGGCCCTATCTGCGCTGGGAACCAGTCCCGGCACCGGCCGTGGTGCCGCGGCACGAATTGGGCTCCGGCGAGCAGCCTTCCGTGCTGGTTGTTCGCAGCGGAAACGCACCGGGCGCCGCCGCACCCGATGCCCGGGCCACCTCCGAACGGCACATCGCCGCCCCCAAGGCAACGCAGCTCGAGGCGGAGGCTGCCGGGAAGTTTGATGCCGCCATCGGTACCGGCGACGCCGCCGAGATTCGCCGGCTGTACGCCGTCGCCCTTGCTGAGAGGGGCACCCTGCTTGACCAGTACGCGCCCAGCCTCAGCGACGCCACTGCTCTGGACGAGCAGACTGGGATTGCCTTGGTGGACAGGCCCGGGGCTGACACCGGTTCGGCGCACCGGGCCACCCTTGCTGACATCACCGCTGAGCGCGGGCGCCCCATTGGCGAGGGTCAATACGTGGTGCACGACACAGACGCCCTGACGCTGCCCTACCTGCCAGACCCGTACGGGAGCGGCATATCGCTGGTGTTCCACCAGGCCGGGCCGCCGCACACCCTGCCGGAACCACGCGCCCTGCAGGCCGTCTCCGTCCCCTATCCGGGGCAGTGGCCGCAGCTGGCACCGCTGCGGCTGGTGGTTGAACGCGGGGATGTGCTGGGCGCCCGTGTGGAAGGGCACCGGATCTACGTGTCCCTGCCGGCGGGCGAACAGGTGCGCGTGGCGCTCTCGAGCACGTTGGACACCGCGTCCCTGGAGAAGTTCGGACTCTGGCGGTCGCACCTGGCCAGTGTGGCAGATCCCGCCGACGGATACACCATCGATGAGGTGGTGGCCGCGGCGGCGCTCATGCGGGCGGCATCGGCCGGCTGGATGTGGTGGCTGACGCCGTCGGTGGAGCTGCGCCTGGTGCACGCAGTGCCCGCGCCCGTGCGGCCGCCAGCCCTGCGGGCCGTTGAGGTTTTTTTGCGCCCGCCGGGACGGTCGGTGGTTGCCTTGACGGGGCTGGTTGATGTGCACGGGCCCAGCACGGACACCCTGCTGGTGCGCGCGGGGTGGACCGAGACGGTGGATGACCCCGCGGCTCCCGCCCCACAGGTGGTGGGCAAGTCCGACGTCGTGCTGCGTTCAGCAGTTGGACAGGGGGAGCGATCCGGGGTGCTGTTCCTGTACGACTTCCAGCCCACCGGTGAGCTGGCTGCCGCGTTGGGCGGGGTGGGATTCCACAAGATGATCCAGACATTCCCTGACACCCACCACAGGCAGGTCACTTATGTGCCGTCCGGGACAACCCGGTATGCGGAGTACTTCACACAGCTTCCGGACCCGGCCGATCCGCTCCTGGCCGGAGATCCGGTGGTGCTGGACATTCCGTCATCGGCCAGGCCGGCGGCACCCATCCTGCTCGATGCCGTCCCGCTGTTGCGGTGGGAGCAGGAGGCCGAACCCGAGGACCCGTTCGGGTGGCGGCGGGTGCGGCGTTCGGGAGTGCGACTGTGGGTGGGGCGCCCGTGGTTCTCCTCCGGCGACGGCGAACTGCTGGGGGTGCTGGTCTTCGACACCGACGAATGGGTGCAGCAGGGCAGCTGGCAGAGACAGCCCAAGGCCGTCCAAGCCCCGGACAGTGCCACCAGCCTGTGGGCGGCCGACCCCATCGCCATGAACGGCGGCCCCACGTCGAACCCAACCGTGCCTCCGTTGCTCACGCTGAGCCAGTTGCTGCTGGATGTCATGGAGACCGCATCGGGCGAAGGTGTGGGCATCAGTCCTCCGCTGGCTGGCACGCCCCAAGGCGGCCGGGACAGGGGTTGGCCGCAAGGACCGGGCAATCCCGTGGCCGTGGCGGCGGCACTGCCGCTGCGCAATGTGGCAGGGCAGCCGGCAGTGCGGGTGCTGGGCTACGAGCCCGAATTTGACCAGGAATCCGGGCGCTGGTTTGTTGACATCGCCCTGCAGGAGACGCCGGCGTTGTGGCCCTTTGTGCGGCTCGCGGTGGCCAGATACCAGCCCCACTCCATCCCCGGCAGCGAACTTTCTTCGGTTGTGTTGGCCGGCTGGGTGCAGCCGCTGCCCTCCCGGACGCTCACCGTCAGCCGCCCCGACGCCGGGCACGTGCAGCTGACACTTACGGGCGTGGTGAACTGGCTGCGCTGGAACCCGGAATGGGCGCCGGAGTTCACCGGGGATCTGCTCAATGCCGACACTCCCACGGGTGAGGACGCCACCCGGGCCTGGCGACTGCAACAGTCACGCACGGTGACCGCCACAGTGCAAAGCCGGGCTGCGGACGCCGGCGACCTCGAGTGGCAAGCCGTCTCCAGCGCCGTGCTTTTGGCCGTCAGTGTGGAGGAATCCGGCGGCTTCAGGGCCACCTGGTGCGGGTCGGTGAGCCTGCCCGCCGGTGCCGGAACCATTGCCGGCGATGCGCTTGGCTTGCCCGGACTGCGCCGGCCAGGCGGTGCGGAGGCGCTGTGGCGGGTGCTGGTGGAGGAACATGAACTGCTCGACGGCGACCCCACAGTGCCGGGGGAGGCCACCACGCCCGTGGCGCGCCTGGTTTACGCCGATACCG
>JBDTQM010000106.1:0-12607 GCA_039932175.1 Specibacter sp. | reverse complement strand
TGGGCGCGCAACTGCAGTCCGGGGTTGCTCAGCGGCAGAATTGAAACACCCGGGCGCGCCGGCCGGTCCAGCGGCAGCAGCCCGACGCCGAGCCCGGCCGTGATGAGGTCCTCCACCAGGTCAAGACTGTCGGACTGGTGGCGCAGGGCCGGTTCGAATCCGGCGATTGAGGCGATGGTGCGCAGCACGGTCTCGTCAGCCTGGTTGCGGGAGTTCCCAATCCAGTCGTGGTGGCGGAAAGCGGAGAAGACGTCCGCCGCATCGGCACCAGCCCCGCAACGCCCCGCATCGGCCGTCGGCACGCCCAGCCCCCAGGGTGCCGACCACAGCGGAAGCGTGTCGATGCCGGGTCCGGCATGATCCGGCGCCAGATTGTAGTCGTAGGTGAGGGCCAGGTCTATCTGGTCCGTGGCCAGTTTCTTCAGCGCCTCGGCAGGTTCGTGCTCCAGGACCACCATTTCCAGTGCGGAGTGGTCCTGCGCCAGCTCATGGATGATCGGCATGAGCGTCCTGCGGATGGCCGTGGCGAATCCGGCAATCCGCAGGGTGCCCGACGGTTCCGCCAAGGGGTCCAGGTCCAGCCGGGCGGCGTCGACGGCGGCCAGGATCACCCGCGCGTGGTCGGCCAGCCGCCGCCCCGCCGGGGTCAGCCGGACACCGCGGCCGTCGGGTTCGAGCAGTTGCGCCCCCGTGTCCTGGGCCAGCATGGCGATCTGCTGCGAGACGGTCGACGTCGTCGCCCCCAGCAGCTCGGCCACGGCACGCATCGAGCCCAGGCGGGAGAGTTCAAGGAGGTATAGCAGCCGTCGGGTTTCCATGGCCACCATTGTCCATGATTTGCGAACAATATGTTCAACTTTCTCACGTGGACGCGGACGGACTTGGCGGGGTCTACTGGTTTAATGACCTCCACGCTAACCAGGAATTCCGCAGGCACCGGCACCCTCATGGCCTTTGCCGCCATGTGCTGCGTCCAATTGGGCCTTGCCGCCTCCGTGGGGCTGACTGGCCAGCTCGGCGCCGAGGGTGTGGGTTGGCTGCGCCTGGCCTGGGCCGCCGTCATCATCGTGGCGCTGGCCCGGCCGTGGCGCCACCGCTTCAGCCGCCGGTCCCTGCTCATGTGCGCACTGCTGGGGCTCGCCACCGCGGGCATGACCCTGTGTTTCATGCTGGCCATTGAAACCATCCCGCTGGGCACCGCCAGCGCCCTGGAATTCCTGGGCCCGCTGTCCATCGCTGTCATCCAGGGCAGGGGGGCGGCCCGCTGGTGGGCGCTGTCCGCAGCGGCCGGCGTGCTTTGCCTGACCGAACCGTGGCACGGCGCCGCTGACCTGGCCGGCGTCCTGTTCGCCCTCGGCGCGGCCGCCTGCTGGGCGGTTTACGTGCTGCTGACCCAGCGCGCGGGCGACTCCGTCCACGGCCTCAGCGCCCTCGCCATCTCGCTGCCGGTTGCCGCCGTGGCCGCCACGTTTATCGTTGGCCCGTCCACCATCGCCCGGCTCGACTGGCAGCTGCTCCTGATCGGGTTCGCCTTGGCGCTCCTGCTCCCTGTCATCCCGTTCAGCCTGGAACTGCTCGCCCTGCGCCGGCTGACGGCCGCAGCCTTTGGCACGCTCATGTGCCTGGAACCGGCCATCGCCCTGCTGGTGGGCCTCACCGTTCTGGGCCAGGTCCCGCGCCCGGCAGCACTCGCCGGCATCGTTTTGGTCATCGCGGCAGGCCTCGGGGCCACCCGCACCGGACGACGCACCTCCGAGGATGCCGGCCAGCCCAACGAACGGGCGACGGCGGAATCCGATTTGGGCGTCGGCCTGCACTGACTCCGTTCCCCAAGTACGACGGCGCAAGCCAGCGCGCGCGCGGAGGCGGCAGGCGCCGTCGTGGGCCAGCGGGAAGGGATGTCCCCGACTCCCGTGACGGTGGCGTGGCCGGGGCTGCCCGTGACGTGGTAGGTGTGCAGGGCCAGGCGCAGCCACTGCGCGGCCTGATCAATGAATTCCTGGTCCATGTGCTGGACAAGCCAGCCACCGCCGGTGAACCCGCCGCTCGTGTCCAACTCGGGGGAGCCGGGGCTTTGGGATACGCCGTCCAGGCTGACGAATTCGGTCAACGCTAATTTCACGACGGTGCTCCGTGCCTGGCCCGTCCTGGTTAGATGTGCTGGTCCACGATGATCGGGTTGCCGTCCGGGTCCAGCAGCATGAAGCTTGCCGGTCCCGTGGTTTCCAGGTCAGCTTCCGAAAGGAGTTCCACGCCGCTGTTCTTGAGCTGCTGTTGGATGTCCCGCACGTCCGTAAACGGCGCAATGGCCTGGGCATCCTGGTTCCACCCTGGATTAAACGTCAGGGCATTCTTTTCAAACATGCCTTGGAACAGGCCGATGACGACGTCGCCGTTCTTCATGACCAGCCAGTTCTGTTCCACATCCCCCACATGGTGGGTGAATCCGAGCTTTTCGTAAAACGCCACGGAGGCCTTGATGTCCTTGACCGCGAGACTGACTGAAAACGCGCCGAGCTGCATGGGGTGCTCCGTTCATGGGAGGGATTTTTTTGATACTAGCCGCGGCACAAGGGTTGCGGCCAGTGTTGCCATGGCCGGCCCCCACGGGGACTTCAGGCGGTCTTCGAGTTGCGCAGTTGCTGAGAGTTCATCGGAAAGTGCTGTCCGCCCAGACTCCGTCAGCTCCAGGTCATGCAATTCGGCAAGGACGGCGCGGGCACGCACGGTTTGGGCCGCCCTGACCAATAGCTCCGCGAGGTAGGCAAGGGCAGGCACCTTTTCCGCGGGCGCGTCCCTGCATGGCGCGTCCCTGCATGGCGCAGCAGAACTGCATCGAGCACGGAAATGGCCACGGAACATCCCCGTGGGCATCACCCTGGCGGTCGGCATTCAACATGACCCGCTCATTGGTTGCCCCAGTGCTCTTCTCCTGCTGCCCGCCGTTGGAGGAGATGCGCAGCCAGTTGCCGCCCGGATCAACAACGGTGAATCCGCCGGCGGTTCCCTGCTTTCGGCGGGGCCCGGTGATGCGGGGGATGCCGGACAGCGGGAGCTTCCCGCAGCTGCTCCTGAGTCCTGCTGCGAGCTGCTCGAAAAGGCTTCCCGTGTCCGGGGTCCCGATGATGATGCTCCCCAACGCGTTTGCCGGCTCGAAGGCGGCGACGGCCGACGGTGAATGTTGATGCCGTCCTACTTCAGGCACAGGTACGGGTTGGGGCGTTCCTGCCGGAAGGTCTGCTCAAATCCGTGGTCTGTGTAGAGGGAGAACATCGTCAAGGCTTTGGCAGGTGAGAATAGGGATGGTTTCTTCACTCATGCCCGCACCATACCAAGGAGGCCTGCCGCTCCCCATCAGACCAGAGCGGCTGTGCGTGCATTCCCTTGCTTATGCGCAGCGCTGGTTGTTGGTGATGCGCATACAGTCCATTCAGGGCCCGGCTACTTTGGCCATGCGCCGCGCCCACCCTGAGACAGGCGCATAACTTTCCAACACCCCCAGGAGGGGTGCACGCAGACAGGAAAAACCACTGGAGTCACGTGCAGGGGCTGTCCTAGGCCACGGCGGGGCGGCGGGGCGGCCGGCGACGGAAATGAAGCCGAAATTGGTCCGCAAAACCCCCGAAATCCCGCGCCAATTCGCGAGTTTGGCGCCCCGAAATCTCTCTGATACTCTTGCCTTATTCCACGGTCCTCCCGGCATAGTCGCTTGCCGGTCGCAGATAACGGGTGGACACTTGTATCCGTTAGTTCCTTGAGGAGGAATACATGCATTTGACGCCCCGTGAGCAGGAAAAACTCATGATCGTCGTCGCCGCAGATCTGGCCCGGCGCAGACAGTCCCGAAACCTGAAACTCAACCACCCCGAAGCCGTCGCCATTCTGAGTTACGAACTGATCGAGGGTGCGCGGGACGGCCGCACGGTGGCGGACCTCATGAGCTGGGGCAGCACCATCCTCACCCGGGACGACGTCATGGAAGGGGTGGCCGACATGATCAAGGACGTTCAGATCGAAGCAACCTTCCCCGATGGAACCAAGCTCGTCACTGTGCACAATCCCATCCGCTAAAGCGGTCCTACGCGCCAAAGGAGCACCTCCCATGATCCCTGGGGAATACGTTTTGCGTTCGGAAGCAGTGACGTGCAATGCGGGCATGCAAGCTCTCTCGATCAAGGTCATCAACCGCGGGGACCGGCCCATCCAGGTCGGCTCCCACTACCACTTCGCCGAAGTCAACGACGCCATGGAGTTTGACCGCGAGGCAGCCCACGGGCGCCGGCTGGACATCCCGGCCGGCACAGCTGTCCGCTTTGAGCCCGGCGACGCGAAGACGGTGAATCTCATTGAGCTTTCCGGCACGCGGGAAGTCCACGGCTTCCGCGACCTGGTCAACGGCCCCCTGGGCGCGCCTAAAGCAGCGCCTAAAGCAGCGCCCAACGCAGCACCCAACGACGCAGCAACAGAAACCAACGCAGAAAAGGATGCCGCCCAATGAGCTTTGAGCTGAGCCGCAAGCAGTACTCCGATCTGTACGGCCCAACCACCGGCGACGCCATCAGGCTTGCGGACACTGAACTGTTTGCCGAAATTGAGCGCGACCACACCAAATACGGTGAGGAAGTGGTGTACGGCGGCGGCAAGGTCATCCGGGACGGCATGGGCCAAAACGGCCAGCGCACCCGCGACGAAGACATCCCGGACACAGTCATCACCAACGTGATCGTCCTGGACTGGACAGGCATCTACAAGGCCGACGTTGCCCTGCGCGACGGCCACATCTTCAAGATCGGCAAGGCCGGCAACCCGCAAATGTCAGACGGCGTGAACATCACCATCGGCGTGGCCACCGACATCATCGCCGGTGAAGGCAAGATCCTCACCGCCGGCGGCATCGACACGCACGTGCACTTCGTCAGCCCCGACCAGATCCCTGTCGCCCTGGCCAGCGGCATCACCACCTTGATCGGCGGGGGCACCGGCCCGTCCGAGGCCAGCAAGGCCACCACCGTCACGCCCGGTGCCTGGCACATCTCCAAGATGCTTCAGGCCGTGGACAACCTCCCCATCAACATCGGCCTGCTGGGCAAGGGCCACGCCAGCGCCCGCGAGCCACTGGCCGAGCAGGTCCGTGCCGGCGTTATCGGCCTGAAGGTCCACGAGGACTGGGGCGCCACCCACTCATCCATCGACATGTCGCTGAAAATCGCCGACGAGTTCGACATCCAGGTCGCCATCCACTCCGACACGCTCAACGAATTCGGTTTCGTGGAGGACACCATCAAGGCCATCGACGGCCGCGTCATCCACACCTTCCACACCGAAGGCGCCGGCGGCGGGCACGCCCCGGACATCATCAAGGTGGCGGGCCTGCCCAACGTGCTGCCGGCGTCGACCAACCCCACCCTGCCCTTCACCGTCAACACCATTGACGAGCACCTCGACATGCTCATGGTCTGCCACCACCTCAGCCCGGACATCCCCGAGGATGTGGCGTTTGCCGACTCCCGCATCCGCAAGGAGACCATCGCCGCCGAGGACGTGCTCCATGACATGGGCATCTTCTCCATCACCTCCTCCGACTCCCAGGCCATGGGCCGCGTGGGCGAGGTGGTCCTGCGCACCTGGCAGGTGGCCGATGCCATGAAGCGCCAGCGTGGAAAGTACGACGACGATCCCGAGGTGGGCGACAACGCCCGCCTCAAGCGCTTTGTTGCGAAATACACCATCAACCCGGCCATTGCGCACGGCATCTCCGACTATGTTGGCAGCGTCGAGGAGGGCAAGTTTGCCGACCTGGTGATCTGGGAACCGGCGTTCTTTGGGGTGAAGCCGGAAATGGTGATCAAGGGCGGCCAGATGGTCATGAGCATCATGGGCGACCCCAACGGCTCCATTCCCACCCCGCAACCGCGCACCTTCCGGCACAACTTCGCCTCCCTGGGCCGTGCAGTGCATTCCTCCTCGATCACCTTCATGTCCCAGGCCGCAGTCGACGCGGGCGTCCCCGCCGAGTTGGGCCTGCAGCACGAGGTCCGGGCCTGCCACGGCATCCGCAACCTGACCAAGGCCGACATGAAGCACAACGGCGAAACGCCTGACATCCAGGTGGACCCGGAAACGTACGAGGTGCGCGTTGACGGCGAAGTGGTCACTGCCGAACCATCCAGCGTGCTCCCCATGGCGCAGCGCTACTTCCTCTTCTAAAAGGAGAACCATTGATTATCGAAGCCATTCTTGGCAACAAGTTTGACCCCGCATCCGACACCTTTGACCCTGCCGTGCTGGCCGGGCTGCACGAGGAAAAGGTGCTCCTGCCGTCCGCCCTGCTGGTCAAGCGCATCCAGCGGGTCACCACGGATCACGGCAGGGACGTGGGGATCCGGCTGGCCGGGGACACTGTGGCCGACCTGCGCGACGGCGACGTCCTGCACATCGACGAAAACGGCGCCATCATCATCTCGGTGGAACATACCGACGTGCTCGTGATCGCACCGCGAACCATCAAGGAGATGGGCGTGGTGGCGCACACCCTCGGGAACCGGCACATGCAGGCGCAGTTCTTTGGCGAGGACAGCGAGTACGGCGCGCAGGTGATGGTGCTGGCCTACGACCACACTGTGGAGGACTACCTCAAACACGTGGCAGTGCCCTACACGCGGCAGGAACGCGTCATGCCGGTGCCGTTCCGCCATGCCGAACACAGCCACTAGGGGACTGCCCGTGAATGCAGTGCCCGACGACGTCCGGGCCCAGGTGCCGCCGGAAACGCCGCCCGGGTACCTGCTGCCGCTGCTGCAACTCAGCGATTCAGCCCTGCCCACCGGTGCGTTCAGCCACAGCCTGGGCCTGGAAAGCTACCTCCACCGCGGCCTGGTCCACGACGAGGCCACGTTTTCCGACTGGCTCACCCAGTTCATCCGCATTCAGCTGGTCCACAGTGACGGGCTCGCCATCCGTTTTGCCGTCGAGGCGGCAACGGAGACGGAACTGCACCGTGTGGACAGGGAACTGCATGCATCGGCCCTGCCCCGGGAAATCCGTGCGGCAGGAGTCAAGATGGGCGTGCGCATGCTGGACATCGCCGGCTCAGTGTTTCCCTGCCAAGAACTGGAAAACTACACGGCAGCTGTGGCACGGGGCGACTGTGCCGGGCACCCCGCCCTGGCCTTTGCCATCGCCGGCAAGTCCCTGGGCGTGCCGCTGGCGGAACTGCTCGCCACGTATATGTTTTCGACGGTGACTTCACTGACGCAGAACGCCATCCGCGGCATCCCCATCGGCCAGAGTGCCGGCCAACGCGTGCTGCGCGCCGCACACCAAGAGGTGCGTGACGGCGTCGTGCTTATCCAAACGTTGGGACGTGAAGATTTTGGCGTCACTGCCCCGGGGCTGGAGATTGCCCAAATGCAGCACGAACGCCAGCGGGCCCGCATGTTCATGTCCTGACCCCAGGACCTACGAATCTTAGAAGGAGCAACAATGAAACCCATTAAAATTGGCATCGGCGGACCGGTTGGTGCCGGCAAGACCCAGCTCGTGGAGCGCCTCACCCGCGCCCTTGACGGCGAAGTGTCCAGCGCCGCCATCACCAACGACATCTACACCATCGAGGACGCCAAGATCCTGGCCGCCAACGGAGTGCTGCCGTTGAACCGGATCATCGGGATTGAAACCGGCGGCTGCCCCCACACGGCCATCCGCGAGGACACGTCCATGAACTCTGCCGCCGTGGCCGAACTGGAGGCGCTGCACCCGGACCTGCAGGTCATCTACATTGAGTCCGGGGGAGACAACCTCTCCGCCACGTTCAGCCCGGAACTGGTGGACTTTTCCATCTACATCATTGACGTGGCGCAAGGCGAGAAGATCCCGCGCAAGGCCGGCCAGGGCATGATCAAAGCTGATCTGTTCATCATCAACAAGACCGACCTGGCCCCGTACGTGGGTGCCGACCTGTCCGTCATGGAGGCCGACACCCTCGAATTCCGCGGCCACAAGCCGTACTGCTTCACCAATTTAAAGACCGACGACGGCCTGGAATACGTCATCAACTGGCTCAAGCGCGACGTGCTCATGCTTGACCTGGCGAAGTAGGGACCGGTGGTCGAACGTGCCTCGGTGGCCGGGCCTGGAGTGACAGTGCGCACGCATGCAGTCGGCCGGCTGGGGACTTTTGGCGACTGGGCCGGCACTCTCTCCCTGGACATTGAACGCCGTGACGGGAAATCCTTGGCCACCCAGCAGTTCCACGACGGTGCCCTGCGCATCCTTCGCCCGCACTACCTGGATGACTCCGGGCAGGTATGCTATGTGGTCATCAACCCCGGCGGCGCGTACCTGGGCGGGGACAAGTACCTGATCGAGGTGGATGTTGCCCGGGGCGCCGATCTCCTGCTCACCACGCAATCGGCCACCAAGGTTTACCGCACGCCCAACAGCCGCGCCGAACAGCACATGCACGTGCGTCTGGCGGCCAACGCCCGACTGGAACTGCTGCCCGACCCACTGATCGCCTACCGTGAAGCCAGCTACAGGCAGGTCACCACCGTGGAGATGGACCCCACCGCGTCGCTGGTCATGGCTGAGGTGGTCACCCCCGGATGGGCGCCCGACGGGAGGCTGTTTCGCTACGACGAGGTCCGCATGCGCAACGAGATCTCCCTTGGCGGGCGCCTGACCGTTCTGGACAACCTGCTGATCCGGCCCGGCGTGGGGTCCCCCGTGGACAGCATGTGCTTCATGGGGGAGCACACCCACCTGGGGTCCCTGCTGGTGGTGGACGCCCGGGTCAACGCAGCCCTCGTCGAGGACTTGCACGCCCTGCTGGCGCCTCTCGACCCGGAAGGGCAGTTGGGCATCACCCTGCTGGACGGTCCGGGCCTGGCCCTGCGCGCACTGTCCCACGCCACCGAATCCCTGAACAAAATACTGGCTGCCGCCGTGGATCTTCTGCGTGAACGGTGGACCAGCCAGAAGCCTTTAAACCTAAGGAAATACTGATGACCGCCACTGCCCGCCTTGCATATCTGGAACGCGAGAAGCTGCCCGTTGCCCGCCGCATTGGCGTGACCTTTGGAGCCGTGGTGTTCTTGCATCTAGTGGTGGCCGGGCTGTTGGTCTACTCACTGTCCGTGGACGCCAATCCGCTGGTGCTGGGGCTCGTGGTGACGGCTTACCTGGCAGGCGTCAAACACAGCTACGACTGGGACCACATAGCTGCGATCGATAACTCGAGCCGCAAGTTTGCCGCCCAGGGCAGGGCCCCCGTCAGCGTTGGCTTTGCCTTTAGCATGGGGCACAGCTCGGTGGTCATGCTGGCGGGAATTCTTGTGGTCAGCGGTGCCGGCCTCATGGGCGCCCTGCTCGACGACGGATCGGCAGCCAACATGGCCCTGGCCGTTTTCGGCGCCGGCGTTTCGGCCCTGTTCCTGCTCACCATAGGTTTGTTCAACGGGGCAGCGTTCCTGAAGGCCGGCACGCTGTTCCGCCGGGTGCGCAACGGCGGCACGGTCGACGACGGCGAACTGGCTCCCACGGGCGTGGTGGCCCGCCTGCTGGACAAGCCCCTGTCCAGGGTCAAAAGGCCCCGGGACATTTATGTTCTGGGCTTCCTGTTCGGCCTGGGCTTTGACACCGCCTCCACCATTGCGTTCCTGCTGCTGACGGCGTCTGCCGCGCTGGCCGGCATTACACCGGCGGCACTGCTGGCGCTGCCGCTGGCATTCACCGCAGCCATGACGTTGTGCGACACGGCCAACGGCATGGCCATGATGAAAATGTACCGCTCCGCCGTGATAAACCCGGCACGTCGCATCGGCTTCAACATGGTGGTCACGGGCCTCTCAGCGACCTCCGCCTTGTTCATCTCTGCGCTCACGATAGTCACGCTCCTGCACGACTCCCTGGGCTGGAGGGATCCGGTCACCACCTGGCTGGCCGAACTGGAGCTGGGCCACGCAGGGCTGTTGCTGGTGGGGCTGTTCCTGCTGGTGTGGGGGAGTGCGGCCCTTAGCTGGCGCCGGAACCGGGAGCTGCGCGCTTAACGGTGGTCGAGCCGGGGCCCACGGCCGCGAGGGCCCCGCTGCGCGCTTGCGAGCAGTGGGAGTGGCCGGGGAGTGAGACCTCTCCAGCTGACGCCTGTTTGAGGTTCCTTGATTGGACGACGCTCCGTGTGACCTGAATGTTCGTCTCGTTTCATCTGTCCGGTGCCGGCAAATCCGTGCCTCCCGCAGACGCCGATGACACGCGCGTTGCTGCTGATGACCCTTAATTCCAGGGCGGAGCGGCCCATGTCCCGGGCGCTGTCTTCTGCGTCCGCCAGCGAGTTGCCTGCCACGCCGGTGCCCCAGGAGTCCGGCGCCACTACAGGGGAGAAGATTTCCGGGGTTGCTTCCCTTGGCGCAAACAGCGTGAATGCCACGCAGCCATCATCTTATCTGGCAAGGAGCATTCTGGCTCCGGAACTGCTGAGGCGCCGATGGATCCCTGGCATGGTTTCCTTAGCGGATGGCGGCTCCGGATCCTGGTCCCGCCGAGCCTTTGCACGGGCCCAAATCCCTGCCGCTTCGCTCACTGCATGTGGTTCGAGGCTCATGGTCAACTGTCCCAAAATGTCCACGTTGCTCATCCCTGGGTGTTGAAGCCCGAAGCTATCCTTCGTAGTCCACGTCGGCAATCGATTCGACTTCCTCGCGCAGCTGCTGAGCAATGGCGGCGCCCTCGGCCCGCCAAGCCGTTTCGTTGACGGGGGAACTCCACTCGTTGCCGTCCAAGTTCTCAGCATCCCAAGTGTCCTGCCATCGGCGCAGCCGCTCGGTCAGGTTCTGCGACAGCCCAAAATCTTCCGGCTCCATCGCATACTTGCTCGGTCGTTCGGCGGTACTGTCCTCCCATAGCGGCCACCGACGGCCGTAGTCGGGAAACACACGTATGACACGACGGGCTGATGTATCGGACATGCTCGAATGGTAACTCTCGTTCAACGAACCTGCCATTTTCAGAGATCGTCTGGTCGATGCCCTGTCTTTGAGTGCTCAGTCATTTTCCACGACCGCAGTTAGTCAGCGTACGGCCGCTGCCGCTGCCGTTTGGTGGCCGAGCGTTGCTGCTTGGCGGCCATGTGCCGCATTTTTGAACCGCGGCTGGACTTTGTCGGGCGGCGGGCAACGGCTCCAGGAGCCAGTCCTGCCGCAATGATTTGGGCCAGCTTTGCCAGGGCGATCTCGCGATTGCGCAGCTGTGAGCGCTGCTCGGAGGCGGCCACGGTGATGGTTGAACCCACCAGCCGGCGCCCCAGCCGGGCCAGCAGCAACTCCCTTTGTTCGTGGGAGAGCACTGCCGAATCGGCGATGTTCCAGGACAGCTCCGCCCGGCTGTCCGAGGTGTTCACATGTTGGCCGCCTGGCCCCGACGACCTCGAGAACCGCCAGCTGAGCTCCTGTGCCGGGATCGTGAGCGCCGGTGTTACGTCGAGGTCCATGGTTCAAGTGTTACACGGGGTGTCCGCCGGCCGCGCGAGGCTTTAATTCAGCCCGGGTGGAACGGCATCAGAATGTGCCGGATGCCCTTGGCATGGTGCCCGCGCCGCGCCCGGATGGTGCACACGCCCAGATCATCCGTGGGTGGAATCCGGCGGTTCCCTGCACAGTCTGCGCTGGTCTGCGGCTCCTCGCCGGCACAGACAATGCACCTGACGCCGCGGTTACAGTCCGGTGATCATTGCGGCGGCGCGTTCCAGTGCGCCGGTCGCCAGGGAGTAGTACGCCCAGGTGCCGCGCTTCTCACGCTCCAGGAGTCCGGCGTCGACCAGGATCTTGAGGTGGTGGGAGACGGTGGGCTGGCCCAGGTGCAAGGGTTCGGTGAGGTCGCACACGCAGGTTCCACCGCCGTCGCCCGCTTTGACGATCGAGAGCAGGCGCAGCCGGCTCGGATCTGAGAGCGCCTTGAGGATCCGTGCAGATTCCTGGGCATCTGCGGCGTTGAGTGCGGGCGCCGTGCTGGGTTCGCAGCAGGGTTCCTCGGCCGGTGTCTCAACCGTCAATGCAGTGTTCATGTAACCATTATGCCCATAGATTGACAATTGTCGATATAGCTGTCAATACTCTTCATATCGACAATCATCAATCTTGTGTTGAACCGGCGAGGAGCCTTGTGAGTACCCAGACCACCACCCCTTCCATCCCTGGAGAGGCTGCCGTCGTCGGCAAGCTCTCCACCCTGGACCGGTTCCTGCCTGTCTGGATCATCGCCACCATGGCCGTGGGCCTGTTGCTGGGCAGGTTCATTCCGGCCTTGAACACCGCACTGGAAGCGGTGAAAGTCGGGTCGGTGTCACTGCCGATCGCGATCGGCCTGTTGGTCATGATGTACCCGGTGCTGGCACAGGTCCGCTACAACGAGACCGGCCGGGTCCTGGCGGACCGCAGGTTGATGGTCACCACGCTGATCCTCAACTGGGTGGCGGCGCCAGCCTTCATGTTTGCCCTGGCGTGGATTTTTGTTCCCGATCTGCCCGAGTACCGCACCGGGCTGATCATTGTCGGCCTGGCGCGCTGCATCGCCATGGTCATGATCTGGAACGACCTGGCCTGCGGTGACCGCGAGG
>JBDTQM010000105.1:0-12912 GCA_039932175.1 Specibacter sp. | reverse complement strand
AATTCCCACATCCTTAGCGGGTTGACAAACCAGCTGCCTGATCGCGATCCGGAAGAGACTGCCGAATGGTTGGAGTCTTTGGATACGTTGATTCAGGAACGCGGCACTGAGCGTGCCCAGTTCATTATGCGTAGTCTGTTGCAGCGGGCAGGCGCGCAGAGCGTTGGCGTGCCCATGGTCACGACCACCGATTATGTGAACACGATCCCGGCCGATCAGGAACCTGTGTTCCCGGGCAATGAGGAGATCGAGCGCAAGTACCGTGCCTGGCTGCGGTGGAACGCCGCTGTCATGGTCCACCGCGCCCAGTCTCCGGAGATTGGTGTGGGTGGCCATATTTCCACTTATGCCGGTGCTGCGACCTTGTACGAGGTGGGTTTCAATCACTTCTTCCGCGGCAAGAACCATCCCGGCGGCGGGGACCAGATCTTCTTCCAGGGCCACGCCTCCCCTGGCATGTACGCCCGCGCGTTCCTGGAAGGGCGCCTGTCCGAGGAGGACATGGACGGGTTCCGGCAGGAAAAGTCCAAGGAGGGCCACGCCCTTTCCTCGTACCCGCACCCGCGCCTGATGCCCGAGTTCTGGGAATTCCCGACCGTGTCGATGGGTATTGGCCCGATGAACGCGATCTACCAGGCCCAGTCCAACCGGTACCTGCACAACCGCGGCATCAAGGACACTTCCGACCAGCAGGTCTGGGCGTTCCTGGGGGATGGTGAAATGGATGAGCCCGAATCACGGGGCCTGCTCCAGCTCGCAGCGAATGACAAGCTCGACAACTTGAACTTCGTCATCAACTGCAACCTCCAACGCCTCGATGGCCCGGTCCGCGGCAACGGCAAAATCGTCCAGGAACTCGAAGCATTCTTCCGCGGCGCCGGCTGGAATGTCATCAAGGTCCTCTGGGGCCGTGAATGGGATGACCTGTTGGCCCGGGACACCGACGGGTCCCTGGTCGATGTCATGAACACCACCGTGGATGGTGACTACCAGACGTACAAGGCCGAATCCGGTGGCTTCGTTCGTGAGCACTTCTTCGGGCAAACCCCGCAGACCAAGGAACTCGCCGCGCACCTTTCCGATGACGATGTCTGGAACCTCAAGCGTGGCGGGCATGATTACCACAAGGTGTACGCCGCCTACAAGGCTGCCACCGAGTTCAAGGGCAAGCCCACGGTGATCCTGGCCCACACGGTCAAGGGTTACGGCCTGGGCACCCACTTCGAGGCCCGCAACGCCACGCACCAGATGAAGAAGCTGACCTTGCAGGATTTGAAGGACTTCCGCACGCACCTGCGCCTGCCCATCAGTGATGAGACCCTGGAAGCGGACCCGTACCATCCCCCGTACTACCGCCCAGGCCCGGACACCCCGGAAATCCAGTACTTGATGGAACGCCGCGCCGCGTTGGGCGGGTTCCTGCCCGAACGCCGCCCCACCCACACCGCTCTGGAACTGCCCGGGGACAAGACCTACGAGGTCGCCAACCGCGGCTCGGGCAAGCAGCAGGCCGCCACGACCATGTCGTTCGTGCGCCTGCTCAAGGACTTGATGCGGGATCCGAAGATCGGCAACCGCATTGTCCCGATCATCCCGGATGAGGCACGCACCTTCGGCATCGACGCGTTCTTCCCGACAGCGAAGATCTACAACCCCAACGGACAAAACTACCTCTCCGTGGACCGGGACATCATCTTGGCCTACAAGGAATCCATCTCGGGGCAGATCGTGCATGCCGGCATCAACGAGGCCGGCTCCGTGGCCGCGTTCACCGCCGCCGGCACCGCCTACGCCACCCATGGTGAACCGTTGATCCCGGTCTACGTGTTCTACTCCATGTTCGGCTTCCAGCGCACCGGGGATTCCTTCTGGGCTGCCGGGGACCAAATGACCCGCGGCTTCATCATCGGCGCCACCGCAGGGCGCACCACCCTCACTGGCGAAGGTTTGCAGCACGCCGACGGGCACTCACCGATCCTGGCCGCAACGAACCCGGCCGTGATCACCTACGACCCCGCCTACGGCTACGAGATCGGGGCGATCATCCACGCCGGTCTCGAGCGCATGTACGGGCCGGACTCGGTTGATCCCAACGTCATGTACTACATCACCGTGTACAACGAGCCGATCAGCCAACCCAAGGCACCGGAGAACATCGACGTCGAGGGCATCAACAAGGGCATCTACCTGCTCAAGAAGAGCGAACATGACGGGCCCCGCACCCAACTGCTGGCCTCCGGCGTCTCCGTGCCCTGGGCGCTGGAAGCTGCGCAGATCCTCGCCGAGGAGTGGGGCGTCGCCGCCGATGTGTGGTCCGTAACATCCTGGACCGAACTCCGACGCGACGGCCTCGCCGCCGAAGAAGAGTCCTTCCTGCACCCCGAACGTGAAGCCCGCACCCCGTACATCACCGCGAAAATGGCTGATGCCCAGGGACCGGTCATCGCCGTGACCGACTACATGAAGGCCGTCCCGGACCAGGTACGCCAGTTCCTGCCCAACGACTTCGCCACCCTCGGCGCCGACGGCTTCGGCTTCTCCGACACCCGCCAAGCCGCACGACGCTACTTCAAGATCGACTCCCACTCAGTGGTCGTGCGCACCCTGCAAATGCTCGCCAAGCAGGGCAAGATCGAGGCAAACGCCCCCGCCCAGGCCGCCGCGAAATACGACCTCCTCAACGTCAACGCCGGCACCACCGGCAACGCAGGCGGCGAAGGGTAGCACCACCCAACACCTGTGAACGGGTGGTTACTGTGACTGTAGAACCCCTACAGTCACAGCAACCACCCGTTTCGCTTTAATCCCCGACCCTGCGCACAAAAAATAGCTTCCGGGCGAGGCGGCGCCAATTCGCCAAAAAATCGGCTGCTACATGCCCGAATCTCCATAGTATGCAGCAAACGTTGCGCGAGAGTGTTTCCATGTCTTACGGCCTTTCGGTTTATGCCGCCGCCCTGCTGGGCTTTGAAGATTTGCTCGCGCTGGTGCGCAGCACCGTGGGACTCGACGTCGAAGGGGGCAGATACCACCGATGCTGACTTCTTGATAGTGGTCCGCGGAACGCGTCGCGCGTACTGTTTCACGATTGACGGCCCGTACAGGGTGGAGCCCAAGGGTGTTCCTGAGCAACTAACAGCGTCCATCATCGGAACCACGATCGCCTGTCAGGTACTGGTGGAGGGCAGCGAGGAAACCTCGTTCCGCACGTCGGTGAGGTTTGCCTCGGTATCAGCCAAAGCCACATCTGGCGCCTTTCACGATGAACAGAGCGGGGAAGTCCAGCCCAAGGCCAAGGGCTGCCGCGTGGCCCGGTCCCGCGAAGCGGCCCGGGCCACGGAGTTGGTGAGAGTCAACTTCTACACGCTCATGAGTGAGCTGCCAGGGGTCTGTCCGGCAGCTATATTGAATTGGCCCGGAAGTATCTGCCCGAGGCATTGCCTAGGAGTTTTGCTCCCTACGAGTCCCCTCAGGGCAAGTTGGACCGAGATGGCGACCACGCCTTCGCGGATGTGGGGTTGGGAAAACCTACCAGTACCTGTATTTCGACTGCCTGTACCCAATTGTGTTTGGATGGCTGGCAGGGCTGTCGGCCACGTCTCATTCAAGCTAGACGGCGCCGCTCTCTCCGATCCGCACTGGCCGGGGAGTCTACGGCGATTCTTCGTAGCCTTCGCGTTAAAGTCCAACAATTTCCTTGCTTCGGTGAAGCTGCTGCGGAACCACGAACGGGTTTCCCGATCCTACGAAAGGCGGGACAGGGCGGAAGAGAAGATTTGGCCGATCCATGGCGGCGAAGGGAAGTGGCTGGTTCCATCCCCACACTCTTGGACGTGGTTCGGCCCAGACCAGATCGACATCGTGTCCCCGATTCTGACCGGGCGCCGCGAAGCCCACAGTGACTGCCTGTTCCATGTCTTTGCGGAAGAGCCCGTGGTCCGGGAGCATCTCACCGCCTTGCTCCCGGACCCGTCCCAACCCTGGATCCCGCGCGTACACCCCACCCCGTGCACATCCTGATCCACAGCAGTTCACTCAAGAAAGCAAGGAACCCACCGCATGGATCTTTTCAGCAGGAAACCGAAAGAACCAGACGCAACCTTTCCGCAACTGACACGGCAGCTGGGCCTGAAGATGCGCCAAGTCCATGCGTAGTCCTCACCGGGATGGGTCACTGCATCAAGGTCGCCGAAGACCACGTCGTCACCTTCGACGGGCAGATGTCCGGGCTGGAAACCGTGACTCGGACGCTGCCCAACGCCGCGGGGCGGGAATGGAAGCCCATGCTCGAGGACTAAATCGCACGGATGACCGCCAAGGCTGACGGACCAAAAATTGACGCGATGCCCGCGGAGGAGCTGCTGGCCCGGACCCGGGCCAAGATCATCGACCCGTTCATGGTCCCCCAGAAGCAGACCAGGATCCATTACAACTACACCCAGTGGGTGGGCGGGCTGCTTCTTTAGATGGCCTGTGATGGGGAGGAAACCTTCAACTGCCCCAGCGATGAGCACGTCCAGCGGACCTGCAATGGCCATGCCTGGGAAGCAGCCCAGACCAGCTTGCTCGCCGAAGGAAGCGGGCCTCCCCCAGCACGGCGGCAACGAGGACGGCGGCTGGTTCTTGGGCCTCTTATCCGAATCCGAGTTTCAGGACCCCCTGCTGGCCTTCCCCGCCGAACTCCTTGACAAGGAGTTTCATCACCGCCTAACCCTGAGGAGTTTTCATGACGGCCCCTGCCGCACCGGCCTTGCACCTGCACATCCCCAATGATGAACCCGGGATCGCGGATTTGCTCTTCATGACCCGAGTCACCGGAGCCCAACACGACGGCACGCCGCACCCCTCAGCCCGCATGTTTTGTGGTGGAACTGCGGACCGGTCCAGCCCATCACCGGCATTGTCGACGGCAAACTGGCCATGATGCTCCCGGACGAACCCGAACTCCTCGCGACCCGCTAGAACCAGGCACAGGAGCAGCACTGAAGCCTACCGTGAAGTGGCTGAAGGCCAGGCGTGGGCCGTATCGAGGTACCAAGCACCGGCCTGGCCTTCCTTCAGTCGGCTCCAGAGGGGTTACAAGTTTCCTGAACCAATCAAATTCCCGCTCTGCCGTCGCTGGGGGATAACGGCAGAGCAGAAGAGCGCAATGCTGTCCGCCTCGCCAGAACCGCAAAAATAGTCCTGGCCGCGAACAACACCACCCACCCACCGAGAGTGCCGCACCAGGAAATCATGACGACGTTCTGCACGGGAAATTTCCGTTAGCTTCCCGTCACAGGCAACACAAAGAGCCCAGCCCCATAAGCGGCTGGGCTCTTTGTTGGGCTCTGAAGCCCCGAAATCAAGAGAAATTAGTTCCGGTTAAGCTCGTCGGAGATCACCTGGGCAGCTTGGCGCAGCACGGGAATGGCGCGCTGGGAGAAGGCCAAGTCCACACGCTGCACGGGGCCGGAGACCGAGATGGCCGTTGGTGTGGGCGAGTTGGGCACGGCCATGGCAAAGCAGCGCACACCCAGTTCCTGCTCTTCCTCATCAATGGAATAGCCACGCTCACGGATGAGCTTCAGGTCAGCAAGCAGTTCCTCGATGGTCCCGATGCTCTTGCTGGTGGGGCGGGGCATGCCCTGGCGGGCGATGATGCCGCGCACCACGTCGTCGTCGAGCTGTGCCAGCAGGGCCTTGCCCACCCCGGTGTCATGTGTGTGCGCCCTGCGGCCCACCTCGGTGAACATGCGCATGGAGTGCGGGGACGGTACCTGGGCAATGTAAATGACCATGTCGTCATCAAGAACCGCCATGTTGGCCGTTTCGCCCAGCTGATCAACGAGCAACTTCAGCTGCGGCTGGGCCAATGCCCCGAGCTGCTTGGTGGCACCTTCGCCGAGGCGGATCAAACGCGGCCCCAACGCGTAGCGGCGGCTGGGGAGCTGGCGGATGTAACCCAGCGACACAAGTGTCCGCAGCAGCCGGTGGATGGTGGGCAGCGGCAGGTCGGTTGAGGATGACAGCTCACTGAGCGTCACGTTCCCGCCGGCATTGGTGATGAGTTCAAGCAGTTCAAAGACGCGTTCCACGGACTGTACGCCGCCGCTCGCTTTTGCAGCCATGGGCCCGACTCCTAGGTATTTAATGGTGCCCCATATATCCGCATGGTGACACGAATGTTTCAATTATCCAACTTACCCCATGGTGGAACCCCGCAAGGAAACTTGCCCGTGGGCTTGAAATTCCACCAGATAGATAATAATATCCATAATACGAAAACAAATCGTAAATGTCGACAGCCCTTCACGGGCACCTAGAGAAGGAATCTCAATGGCGAATCCTAGCCCCGGCAACTCCATCACCCTCCGCGTGAGCGCACCTTCCAACTTCACTGTCACCAGCGAGCTTGCCGCAGCCGCAGCATCTGCAGGTGCCGCCGTCACAGCCTTGGACATTGTTGAATCACAGCACGAGAGCATTGTCGTCGACATCACGGCAAACACCACCGATGACGCCCACGCGGATCGCGTCAAGGATGCTCTTCAGGCGCTCGAAGGGGTGCACGTGCAGCACGTTTCCGACCGCACGTTCTTGATGCACCTGGGAGGCAAGCTCGAGGTCAATTCCAAGTTCGTCATCCGTAACCGTGACGATCTCTCTCGCGCTTACACCCCTGGCGTCGCCCGCGTCTGCCTCGCCATCGCAGAGAACCCCGAGGCTGCCCGCAACCTCACAATCAAGCGCAACACCATCGCCGTCGTCACCGATGGCACGGCCGTACTGGGTCTGGGCGACATCGGCCCGGCCGCGGCCCTTCCCGTCATGGAAGGCAAGGCCGCCCTGTTCAAGCAGTTCGCCAATGTGGACGCCTGGCCCGTTTGCCTTGACACCAAGGACACCGAAGAGATCATCATGATCGTCAAGGCCATGGCTCCCGTTTATGGTGGCATCAACCTTGAAGACATCGCCGCCCCTCGCTGCTTCGAAATTGAGCGTCGCCTCAAGGAAGAGTTGGACATTCCGGTCTTCCACGACGACCAGCACGGCACAGCCATTGTTACGCTGGCCGCCTTGAACAACGCCTTGAAGGTTGTTGAGAAGAAGATTCAGGACGTCAAGATCGTTGTGGCAGGTGTCGGCGCGGCCGGCAACGCCATCATCCAGCTCCTGCTGGCCCAGGGCGCCACAAACATCGTGGCGTGCGGGCGCAACGGCGCAGTCAACCGCAACGAGACCTACACGGATGCGCACCGCACCTGGTTGGCCAACAACACCAACCCGGAAAACTTCACCGGGTCCCTCCACGACGCCGTGGTTGGAGCCGACGTCTTCATTGGCGTCAGCGGACCCAATGTTCTGGGTGAGGCCCAGGTTGCCGCCATGGCACCGAAGTCCATCGTCTTCGCCATGGCCAATCCCACCCCCGAGGTTGATCCGGTCATCGCGTCCAAGTACGCAGCTGTTGTGGCAACAGGCCGCAGCGACTTCCCGAATCAGATCAACAATGTGCTTGCCTTCCCCGGTTTCTTCCGCGGATTGCTGGATGCAGGCGTTTCGGACATCACAGATGAGATGCTGGTTTCAGCGGCCGAGGCCATTGCCAACCGTGTATCAGACGCCGAACTCAACGCCAGCTTCGTCATCCCCAGCGTCTTCGACCCGCATGTGGCCGGGGACGTGGCAGCAGCCGTGGCTGCCGCCGCCGCTTCCTCACTTTCCGAAAAGGTCAAATCATGAGCACCCAGTCAGTAACCCTCACCGATCCCCTGCCCATCCCGCGCGCAGCGGAAATTCTCACTCCTGAGGCCTTGGACTTCGTTGCCGAGCTCAATCGCCGCTTCAACCCGACCAGGATGGCGCTGCTGTCCGCCCGCGGAGTCAAGCGGGAGGCCGTTGCCGCCACTGGCAAATTGGATTTCCTGACGGAGACCACAGCTGTTCGTGAAGGTGATTGGACGGTCGCCCCGGCACCGGCGGCACTGACAGATCGACGTGTTGAAATGACAGGCCCGGCCTCACCGGCCAAAATGGCCATCAACGCCTTGAATTCCGGGGCAAAGGTCTGGCTGGCAGATCTCGAGGACGCTTCGACTCCCCTGTGGGCCAATGTGGTCGATGCTGTCTTGAATCTCAAGGACGCAGCCGCGGGAACACTGCAGTACACCTCGCCCGAGGGCAAGGAATACCGGCTTCGCACCGATGCCCCCCTGGCTGTGGTTGTTGCGCGCCCTCGCGGCTGGCACCTGAGCGAAAGCCATGTACTGGTCGACGGCGCCCCGACCTCTGGCGCACTTGTTGACTTCGGCCTGCTCTTCTTCCATACGGCCAAGGCACTGATTGCCAACGGCCAGGGCCCGTACTACTACCTGCCAAAGATGGAAAGTTACCTCGAAGCACGCCTGTGGAATGACATTTTTGTCTTCGCCCAGGACTACCTCGGCGTGCCCCAGGGCACCATCCGCGCCACTGTGTTGATCGAAACCATCCCGGCCGCATTTGAAATGGATGAAATCCTCTACGAGCTGCGCGACCACGCCTCGGGTCTGAACGCCGGACGCTGGGACTACCTGTTCTCCATCATCAAGTACTTCCGTGATGCCGGTGAGAGCTTCACGCTCCCGGACCGGGCCCAGGTGGCCATGACAGCACCGTTCATGCGCGCCTACACAGAGCTGTTGGTCAAGACCTGCCACGACCGCGGCGCCTTCGCCATGGGCGGCATGGCAGCTGTCATACCGAACCGCCGCGAACCCGAAGTCACAGCAGCAGCCTTCGAGAAGGTGCGCAATGACAAGACCCGCGAGGCCAATGACGGCTTTGACGGTTCCTGGGTTGCCCACCCGGATCTGGTTCCGGTGTGCCGCGAAGTGTTCGACGGCGTTCTGGGCGATCGCCCCAACCAGCTGGAGAAGTTGCGTCCCGAGGTCAGCGTCACCGCTGCCCAGCTGCTGGACATCCCCTCAGCACAGGGCAGCGCCACAGAGGCCGGCCTGCGCCTGAACCTTTATGTGGCCGTCGCCTACACAGCCGTCTGGATTTCCGGCAACGGCGCTGTTGCGATCCACAACCTCATGGAAGATGCGGCCACTGCCGAGATCTCCCGTTCACAGGTCTGGCAGCAGATCCGCAACAAGACCACCCTTGCCGATACCGGCAATGTGGTTACCCGCGAACTGGTCACAGGCATTCTTGCCGAGGAAACCGAGAAGCTGCGCGGCGAGGTGGGCGAGGAAACCTTCGCCAAGTACTACAAGGCAGCCAGCGCCCTGATCGGGGACATCTGCCTGTCCGAGGACTACACGGACTTCCTCACCATTCCGGCCTACGAACTGGTGGGCTAGGAATGGCTGCAACCCTTTCACTGAACTCCGCCGACCTGGCCCACATCGACGCCGCGTGCGCCGCCACGGACCAGCTCCTTGACCGCAACTACCCCGGGGATGACGGCAGCCGCCAGCCCGTACACACCGTGTACGTGCCGGCAGACCGCTTCACCCCTACCTTTGCCGCCGACTGGGGCGCACAGGGCCAGGAAGCCATCAACAACTACGGCGGACTGGAAAAGCTGGGCGCACTTCTGGGCCAGGACGCCGAACTGGCAGCCGAGGTGGCCCCCCGGGTCGCCGCCAAGCTGGCCAACGAAGCCATCGAGGACCTGCGTCTGGACTTCGAAGACGGCTTTGGGGACCGCGGCGACGACGTTGAGGATGCGGCAGCAGTCGCAGCTGGCAAGGCTGTGGCCGCCGCCGTCGACGCCGGAACAGCACCGCCGTTCATTGGCATCCGTTTCAAGTGCTTTGAATTGGCGACCCGCGCCCGAGGTGTTCGCACCCTGGACCTGTTCGTCTCTGCACTGGCCCAGTCCGGTGAGCTCCCCGACGGCCTCGTTCTGACGCTGCCGAAGGTCACCACGGTTGACCAGGTCAAGGCCATGGACTTTGCCGTGGGCCGTCTGGAGGAAATCCACGGTCTTCCGGCAGGGCGCCTCCGCTTTGAGGTGCAGGTGGAAACCCCGCAGCTCATCGTGGGCCCGGAGGGGACCTCACCCGTGGCCCAGCTGGCGCATGCCGTGCCCGGGCGCATCAGCGGCCTGCACTACGGAACCTACGACTACAGCGCATCGCTGGAAATCTCGGCCGAGTACCAGTCCATGGAACACCCCGTGGCAGACTTCGCCAAGGAAGTCATGCAGCTCGCTGTGGCCGGGACGGGCATCCGCCTCTCCGACGGTTCCACCAACATCATGCCCGTGGGCGACGGCGCCGAGGCAGCCTGGGCGCTGCACGGTCGCCTGGTGCGCCGCTCCCTGGAGCGCGGCTACTACCAGGGCTGGGACCTGCACCCGGCCCAGCTGCCGAGCCGCTTCAGCGCAACGTACGCCTTCTACCGCCAGGGCCTGCCGGCCGCTGCGGTGCGGCTGCGCAACTACGTCCAGCAGACCCCCGGTGCTGTCATGGACGAGCCCGCCACGGCACGCGCCTTGGCTAACTTCATCCTGCGCGGACTGGTTTGCGGTGCGGCAGGTGCCGACGAGGTCCAGCGCCTGACCAGCCTCGACCAAACACAATTGACACTGCTGGCACACCCCCGCCTGGCAGCAAACATTTCTGGAGCCAACGCATGAGCAAGTACTACACCCCCGCAGGCGGCCTCCCGCCGCAAACGCACCTGACCACCGAGCGCGCCATTGTCAAGGAGGCTTACACGGTCATCCCCAAGGGCGTCATGACTGACATCGTCACCAGCACCTTGCCGGGTTTCTCCAACACCCGCTCGTGGATTCTGGCCCGCCCGATCTCCGGTTTTGCCACCACCTTCTCGCAGCTGATCGTTGAGATCGGTGTCGGCGGCGGCGCCCCGCGCGCCGAATTCGAGTCCGGTGTCGAAGGCGTCATCTTCGTCACCAAGGGCAAGGTCAACCTGACCCTTGAAGGTGAACTCCACCAGCTCGAGGAGGGCGGCTACGCCTACCTCGCCGCCGGCGATGTCTGGGGCCTGGAAAATGTCTCCGACGACGTCGTGACCTTCCAGTGGATCCGCAAGGCCTACGAGCGTCTGGAAGGCTACGAGGCCACCTCGTTCGTCACCAGTGATGCTGAGGTTGAGCCCACAGCCATGCCGGATACCGACGGCGCCTGGAAGACCACGCGATTCACGGACTCCTCCGACCTGGCCCACGACATGCAGGTGAACATTGTTACGTTCCAGCCGGGCGGGGTCATTCCGTTCCCGGAGACCCACGTCATGGAACACGGCCTGTACGTGCTCGAGGGCAAGGCCATGTACCTGCTCAACAACGACTGGGTTGAGGTGGAGGCCGGAGACTTTATGTGGCTGCGTGCATTCTGCCCGCAGGCCTGCTACGCCGGAGGCCCCGGCCAGTTCCGCTACCTGTTGTACAAGGACATGAACCGGCAGATCCGCCTCACCTAAGAAGCTTTTCCGGCCCCGCCCTCTCGCCACTACGACGGCGTGGGGCCGGCAAGGAAGCTGCGCCCGCTTGGGCTTTCCGCACCCCGTTGACGAACGGGCGCGGAAAGCCCAGGCGGGCGCCTTTTTATTGCCACCCATGCCGGCAAATGGCATTGACGGCCCTGTTATGGTCAGCGTATGGATGACAACATGGGGACGTTTATCAAGGATTTTGGCGTGCTGGTCCAGCTGGCGCAGGCATCGATGGAACTGGTTCAGGGCGGCGAAGAGCTGCTGCAAACACTGAGCCGCCATCTTGGCGTGCCGCCCAAGGAAATCTCCGTGGTGGTGGAGGAGATCCCCGCCCACCGGTTGGCGGATTTGGACATCCTGCTCGAGGACATCGCGGGACGGGACCCGGACGCCAGCCTCTTGGGAATTGGCGGCGGCGATCAACGCAACCACATGTCCCTCAGCGACATGGTGCAGCAGGCCCAAATGTATGCGGCGTTCCCGCTTGCCCAGCCGGACTTCACAAACCAGCCCGTGGGCCCCGATGAGCAGCGCCAAACAGTGGCGTTGGGCCTGAGGCTATTCAGTTATGGCGGCGTCGCCATTGCCGTGCTCCAGCGCGCGGCCAAGCCCACCTTTGGCCGTCCATTCGCCACTGCCGAGGTCCTTGCAGCAACACCGGGCGGCGCCGCGAAGTTCCTGGCCGAGGTACGTCGGCGGATGGAACACGAAAGTGTTTTCAAGGGCCAGGTCATTTCGCTCCAGGTCAGCGAGTACGGCCCCAGCATGGGCGGGGTGGCGTTCATCCGCCGCCCCGAACTGTCGCGCACGGACATCATCCTGCCCCACGGCGTCCTCACCCGGGTCGAGGACCACACCTTGGGGATCGGGCGCCAGGCACAGTTTTTGCAGGCACACGGCCAGCACCTCAAGCGGGGCCTGCTCCTCTACGGTCCGCCCGGAACGGGAAAAACACACACAGTGCGCTACCTGCTCAGCCAAAGCGCAGGCACCACGGCGGTGCTCCTGTCCGGCGGCTCCCTGGCCCGCATCATGGAAGCCGCCAAGATGGCCCGTGCCCTGGCCCCGGCCATCGTGGTGCTGGAGGATTGCGACCTGATCGCCGAGGACAGGAGTTTTGGCAATGGCCCGCAACCACTGTTGTTTGAGGTCCTCGATGCCATGGACGGTCTGGACAGCGATTCCGATGTTGCCTTTGTGCTGACCACCAACCGCGTTGACACGCTGGAACGGGCCCTTGCCCAGCGGCCCGGCCGGGTGGATTTGGCAGTGGAGATCCCGCTGCCCTCTGAACGCGAACGGGTGGAGCTGTTGCAGCTGTATTCGCACGGACTCAACTTTTCAACGCCCGCACTGGCGGCAGCTGCCGCGCAGACGGCCGGCACCACCGCCTCCCTGGCCAAGGAATTGATGCGGCGGGCCGTGGTGGCGGCGTCTCTGGCGAGGGAAGTTCCCGGCGATTCCCACTTGGCCGCTGCC
>JBDTQM010000104.1:0-12933 GCA_039932175.1 Specibacter sp. | reverse complement strand
CAGCAGTTCCTGGGCCTGCTTCTCAATCTCCGGGTAGTAGTTGTTGCGCCCGCGCATTTCCATCCGCAGCTCGTTGTTGGCCCGGCGGGCTTCCTCCGGCGTGGCCGACTGCTCATCCAGGCGCCGCTCCAACTCGTGCTGCAGGCCCACCAGCGACTCCAACACTTCGGTGGAAAGCCGCGAGCTGACGCGCACTGTGGGCAGTCCCAGCGACTGGTAGAGCGGGCCCCGCTGCGCTCTTTCAAGCTCAATTTCCAGCGCCGCACGCCGGCTGGGCGGCTCCGCTCCCAGGAGCTGGTCAAGCCCCACGCCGAGCGCCCCGGCCAGGTTCGTCAGCAGCGTGAGTTTGGGCTCCCGCTTGCCGTTCTCAATCAGGGAAAGCTGCGACGGCGCGGCCCCCACCTTCGCGCCCAGGCTCTCAAGGGTCATGCCCAGATTCTTACGCAGGTGCCGCACCCGCCGGCCCAACGAAATGATGTCCAGCTCACCGTTTGCAGCGGCTTCCCTGATGCCCGGCTCCCGCACTTCGGCTGTGTTCCATCCCACATTGTTCATTTCTTGACCATACGTGAAGAAGTGCCAATCTTTCCAGTGTTTACCCCTAGAAACTCCTGGAAAACCCCGGAATAGTGGAAATCACGAAGAAGAACCACAAGATCTCAGGTTTCAACCGGCTCAACCGCCGAAACCACCGAAGTCCCCATCGCAAAGGAGCGAGCATCATGAGCGCAGCATTCGAACCCGCAATGACCCCGGAGCAGAGCAATGCACAGGCCGCAGCAGCCCTGGAACTCGAGTGGGCCGCCAACCCCCGCTGGAACGGGATTGAGCGCACATACTCAGGTGCCGACGTTCTCAAGCTGCGCGGACGGGTCACCGAGGAACAGACACTGGCCCGCCGAGGCGCGGAAAAGCTCTGGAACCAGCTGCGCAACGCCGGCCCCGAGGACTACACCCACGCACTTGGCGCACTAACGGGCAACCAGGCCGTGCAGCAGGTCAAGGCCGGGCTGAAGGCCATCTACCTCTCCGGCTGGCAGGTTGCCGCCGACGCCAACACCTCCGGCAACACGTACCCGGACCAGTCCCTCTACCCGGTGAACTCGGTGCCCACGGTGGTCCGGCGCATCAACAACGCCCTGCTGCGGGCCGACCAGATCGAGTTTTCCGAGGGCAAGCAGAGTGTTGAGGACTGGCTGGTGCCCATTGTGGCCGACGCCGAGGCCGGCTTTGGCGGACCGCTGAACGCCTACGAGCTCATGAAGTCCATGATCGGCGCCGGCGCGGCGGGCGTGCACTGGGAAGACCAGCTGGCCAGTGAAAAGAAGTGCGGCCACCTGGGCGGTAAGGTTCTGATCCCCACGGCCCAGCATGTCCGCACGCTGAACGCGGCACGGCTCGCCTCCGACGTCGCCGGCGTCCCCACTGTCATCATTGCCCGCACCGACGCCGAGGCCGCCACACTGATCACCTCCGACGTCGACGACCGCGACAAGCCGTTCATCACCGGCGAGCGCACCCCCGAAGGTTTCTACAACGTCCGCAACGGAATTGAACCGTGCATTGCCCGGGCCCTGGCCTATGCACCGCACGCCGATCTCATCTGGATGGAAACCGGCACCCCGGACCTGGCGCTGGCCAAGAAATTTGCCGACGCCGTCCACGCCGAATTCCCCGACCAGATGCTTGCCTACAACTGCTCGCCGTCGTTCAACTGGAGAAAACATTTGGACGACGCCACGATCGCCACGTTCCAACGCGAACTCGGCGCCATGGGCTTCAAGTTCCAGTTCATCACCCTGGCTGGCTTCCACGCCCTGAACTACTCGATGTTTGACCTCGCCCACGGTTACGCCCGGGACGGGATGAGCGCCTACGTCGAACTGCAGGAGCGCGAATTTGACTCCGAAGAACGCGGCTACACCGCTACCAAGCACCAGCGCGAAGTGGGCACAGGCTACTTCGACCTGGTTGCGAGCGCCCTGAACCCCAACAGCGGCACCCTCGCACTGGCCGGCTCCACCGAAGCCCAGCAGTTCCACTAACCCTCCCCACCCCGTCTATGACGCAGTAGTTGCACGGAAACAGCCCGAAACGGCGTAATTCGGTGCAACTACTGCGTCATAGACGAACCAGACTTGGAGAATTCCGATGAACTCGACGAACAGCCTGAACGGAATCACGTTCAACGGCATCACCCTGACAGAACAGCCCATCCACCGCCAGAATGAGATCCTCACCCCCGAGGCCCTGGATTTCATCGCAGCCCTGAACCGCAGCACCACTGCCCGACGCACGGAACTGTTGGCGGCGCGCAAAACACGCCGCACCCAGATCCTCAGCGGCACCGATCCCCGCTACCTGAGCCACACCTCCCACATCAGGGAGGATCCCAACTGGCGGGTTGCCCCGCCGGCGCCGGGATTGGAGGACCGACGCGTCGAAATCACCGGACCGGTGGACAGGAAGATGACCATCAACGCCCTCAATTCCGGGGCGAAGGTGTGGCTGGCCGACATGGAGGATTCCTCCACCCCCACGTGGGGCAATGTGATCCGTGGCCAGCTGAACCTGATTGACGCCCTGGAGCGGCGCATCGATTTCACCAGCCCCGAAGGGAAGGAATACAAGCTGGCCCCGGCGCAGGAGCTGCCCACCATTGTGGTCCGCCCCCGCGGCTGGCATCTGGAGGAAAAGCACCTGCTCATCAACGGCAAGCCGATGGCCGGCGGCATTGTGGACTTCGGCCTGTATTTCTTCCACAATGCCCGCCGATTGATGGCCCAGGGCAGGGGGCCGTACTTTTACCTGCCGAAGATTGAAAACCATTTGGAAGCCCGCCTCTGGAATGACATCTTCATCCAGGCCCAGGACCTGTTGGGCATCCCGCAGGGCACCATCCGTGCCACCGTTTTGATTGAAACCATCACGGCAGCCTTCGAGATGGAGGAAATCCTTTACGAACTGCGCGACCACGCCTCGGGCCTGAATGCCGGCCGCTGGGACTACCTGTTCTCGGTGATCAAGAACTTCCGCACCCGCGGCCCGCGCTTTGTGCTCCCGGACAGGAACCAGATCACCATGACGGCCCCGTTCATGCGCGCCTACACCGAGCAACTGGTCCGTGCCTGCCACACCCGGGGCGCCATGGCCATTGGCGGCATGGCGGCGTTTGTGCCCAATCGTCGCGACCCGGAGGCCAACGCCAACGCCATGGATAAGGTCCGGGCGGACAAAACCCGTGAAGCGAACGACGGCTTTGACGGCTCCTGGGTGGCCCACCCGGACCTGGTTCCCGTGGCCATGGAGGTCTTTGACGAGGTTCTTGGCTGGAATCCGAACCAGCTCAGCCGCACCCGGGACGACGTCGAGCTCGATGACCGCGCCCTGCTGAACATTGCCGGCACCCAGGGCAACATCACCGAACAGGGCATCCGAGACAACATCTGGGTGGGCATCCAGTACATCGAGTCCTGGCTCCGCGGCCACGGGGCCGTGGCCCTGAACAACCTCATGGAGGATGCCGCCACGGCCGAGATTTCACGGTCCCAGATCTGGCAGTGGATCCACGGCCAAGCCATCACCGACACCGGCGAACTCATCACCTTTGACTGGGTGACGGAGATGCTGGAGGAGGAATTTGGGAAGATGCCCCGCTTCGACGCCGACAGGTTCGACGACGCCCTGGAAATCTTTGAGGCGGTGGCCCTGGGCGAGGACTTCCCGGCCTTTTTGACCACCTCCGCCTACGCCAACTACCTGCACGAAACCCCCGAACCGGCTCCCGCTGGCGAGAGGGAACTGGCGGCAGTATAAGTTTGCCTGCTTTCATCGGATGCGTCGCCACTGCAGGCCCGATGGTCGGGTCCCGGTGAAAGCAGGCTCAATTGTGAAACACCGCCCAACTGGCCCGCAGTTGTGGTCGAAAAACACCGCGAAATCGCGATTGTTCAGCCACTACTGCGGGCCAGTTGGGCGCGGGGTGGAATATTCGCCGCAAAGTCCCGGTTGGGCGAAGTATGAAGATTGAGATCTGGTCCGACGTGGCCTGCCCCTGGTGCTACATTGGCAAGCGCCGTTTTGAAACAGCCCTGAACGGCTTTGCCCACAAGGATTCCGTGGAGGTGCAGTGGCGCAGCTACCAGCTCGATCCCACCATCCCCAAGCACTATGACGGCACCGAAATGAGCTACCTCAGAGAGCGCAAGGGCATGGACCCGGCGCAGGTAAAGGGCATGTTCGCCCATGTCACCGAGCAGGCGGCCGCCGAGGGCCTGGACTACAAGTTCGACGACGTAGTGGTGGCCAACAGCTTCAACGCCCACCAACTTCTGCATTTGGCTGCCGCCCAGGGAAAGGGCGACGCCGTCAAGGAGGCCCTGCTCTCGGCCCACTTTGAGCACGGGGTGGACATTGGCAACCGTGAGGCGCTCGTGACGATTGGCACCGAGGCAGGCATGGACGCCGTCGAGATCATCGAGGCGCTGGACACCGACAAGTACGCCGACGAGGTCCGCCACGACTTCGCCGAAGCCCGCGCCCTTGGCGTGACCGGTGTGCCGTTCTTTGTCATTGACAGGAAGTACGGCATCTCCGGCGCCCAGCCGGCAGCCTTGTTCACGCAGGCACTTGAGGAGGCTTGGCAGGAAGCCAACCCGCTGACCATGGTCAGCGCCGCCGGATCCGACGCTCAAGCGTGCGGCCCCGACGGCTGCGCCATCAGTTAGTCCCTGCGGACAGGGTAGGTTGTCGTAGCATGGGGGCATTGCCGCTACTTGCGGGCCCACTGATCGGGGCATGACCATGTGCATATTTGCCCAGCCGGCCACCTCATCACCGGCAGGCACCCCATGTGCCGTGGCCCAGCGGGGGGACACCCGATCATGACGACCACGAATTCGTTTGCAGGGCGCGGAAAAGGCGTTGTCATTGGTGGCGCGGCAGCCGTGGTGTTGCTGTCAGGGGTGGTTGGCGGCGTCGCAGGATCGGTGGCCGGTGGAGCAGCTGCGCCCGCGCCGAGCAGCTCCTTGGCGTCCACGGTTGCCGGAACGTGTGACGCTGTGCAGGTTGCCGGCGCTGCCCTGCCCGCCATTGTCACGGTGTCGGTGTCGGTGAGCAAAGGTGACGAATCAGGCGTCGGCAGTGGCGTGATCGTCCGTGCCGACGGACACATCATGACAAACAACCACGTCATTTCCGCTGCGGCCGACGGCGGCAGCATCAAGGTCTTGTTTAGTGGCGGCAACAGCGCCCCGGCAACGCTTGTGGGCAGGGATCCCTTGGCTGACATCGCCGTCCTGAAGGTCGATGCTGCCAAGGACGTCCCGAATATCACCCTTGGTGATTCCGGGGCCGTCAAGGTGGGTCAGCCGGTGGTTGCCCTGGGCGCACCCTTGGGACTTTCCAGCACGGTCACCAGCGGCATTGTCAGCGCCTTGGGCCGCAACGTTCCGGTACCCAGCGACAACAACTCCACGGCCATCCTGGTTGGCGCCATCCAGACCGATGCGTCCATCAACCCCGGCAATTCGGGCGGCGCCCTGGTGGACTGCTCAGGCAAGCTGATCGGCATCAACACGGCCATCGCCACAGTGCCCAGCGAGGACGGTGCCGGCGGAGGCGGCAGTGTTGGCATCGGTTTTGCGGTGCCCATCAACCTGGCCGCCAGCGTGGCCAACCAGCTCATCGACAACGGCAAGGTGGCCTACCCGTACTTCGGCGTCAGCGCCGCCCCCATCCCGCCCAGCGCGGCCGAACGATTCGGCGTTGAAAACGGGCTGTACCTGCAGGCAGTGGTGGCCAACGGCCCCGCAGCCAAGGCTGGTCTGGCCGCAGGCGATGTCATCACGCACATTGATGGCCAGGTGGCCGCAGACACCGGTGTGCTTTCCGCGATTGCAGTGACGCGCAAGGCCGGAGACAAAGTTAGGGTCACCTATGTGCGCGGCACCAAGACTGCAACCACAACACTGACCTTGGGTACCCAGCCCTAACTTCCGGTGGTTGGGCCCACGCGCCCGAGGGCCCCGATGCGAGCTGGCGAGCGTGGGGATTAGTTAACGAATGACGCCCGGGCCGGGTTGGTCACCACGGGCTGCGCCCGGTGCTGGTTTGGCTGCGCCACCCAGCCGACCCCGTTGGCAAGCACGCGCTGAACCTGCCGGTGGTGGTACACCGGGTATTCCTGGTCGCCCGGGCTGAAGTAGAAGATCCTGCCCTTGCCGCGTGAGAAGGTGACGCCGGAGCGGAACACCTCTCCCCCGGCGAAGGAGCTGATGAAGATCAGATCATCGGGCTCGGGGATGTCAAACAGTTCTCCGTACATCTCCTGCTTCGGGATGACAATGGGGCTTTCCACACCGGCGGCGATGGGGTGTGAGGGCTTGACCGTCCACACAAGTTCGCGTTCGCCCTCATTGCGCCACTTCAGGGAGCAGGTGGTGCCCAGCAACTTGATGAAAATCTTGGCAAAGTGTGCCGAGTGCAGGGCCACCAGCCCCATGCCGCCCAGCACGTGGCGCTGCACGCGCTCCACCACCTCGTCGGCGACGTCGCCGTGGGCAAGGTGGCCCCACCAGAGCACGACGTCGGTCGCCGCCAGGGTTTCCTCGCTCAGGCCGTGCTCGGGGTCGGCCAGGGTGGCCGTGGTGATGTTGGCGTCGGGGTAGTACTCGCGCAGCGCCTGCGCGATGGCGCCGTGCATGCCTGTGGGATACATGTCCTTGATGGTGGCGGGTTCATTGTTTAGTTCGTGGACGCCTTCGTTCCACACCAGGATGTTGAGCTTCTCAGCCATTGTTAGAGCCTCACTTCACGCTGTTCAAGGGCGGATTTGTAGCACGCGTCAATAATAAGTGCCCGGGTCAGGGCCACGGAACCGTCGTACCGGCCCCAGACTTCTGCGCCGCCACGAATGGCTGCGACGAATTCGTCCACCACGGCCTGGTGGTTGCCGTCCTCCAAGGGCTCCGCCACGTAATCGGCGTTGACCTCTTCCTTGTCCGTGAAGATGCGCAGGCCGGAATCGGAAACCTGGTGGGAGTGTGCGGCACGCAGTTCGGCGCCGCCGTCGGTCCCGTACACACGGAAGTCCATGAGGTCCGCGGGGTCGCGGTAGCTGGCCCAGCCGGCCTCCACCACCAAGGTGACACCGCCGTCAAGGCGGATGAACGCCGAGGCGAAGTCCTCCACCTCAAACTTGTTGTTTGCCGATGCCGCGACGTAGTTGGCGTCGCCGCCGCGGCCCTGGCTGCCCAGTTCCGAATAGGTTGATGCCGAGACGGAGATGACCTTGGGTTCGCCCAGCAGGTGCAGGGCGTAGTCCAGGACGTGCACGCCAATGTCGGCCAGGGGCCCGCCGCCAGCGAGGTCGGGGTTGGTGAACCAGCTGCCCAGTGTGGGGATGCCGCGGCGGCGCAGCCAGGAAGCCTTGGCGTAGTACGGGCGCCCCAGTTCGCCGCCGTCAATGATGCCCTTGAGTTTTTTGACGTCGCCACGACGCCGGTGGTTGAACACCACATCCAGGACGCGGCCGGCCTGGCGGGCTGCGGCGACCATGGCCGCGCCTTCCTCGCCATTGCGGGCCAGCGGCTTTTCACTCAGGACGTGCAGGCCGCGTTCCAGTGCGGCGACGGTGATGGGGGCATGCAGGAAGGTGGGGACGGCCACGCTGACGGCGTCCAGTCCGTCCAGTTCCAGCAGGTCTTCCCATCGGGCAAATCCGTTCGGGATGGTGTATTCGGTCTGGAGCCGGGCCAGGAGCTCGGCCTCCATGCCTGCCACGGCAACAACTTCAACCCCGTCCACCTTGCTAAAAGCCTTGATGTGCTGCTGGCCGGCCCAGCCAACACCCACCACGCCAACCTTCAGGGGCGCAGTCCTGTTCAAACTCGTTTCACTCATGGGATGCCTTTTCTTGTTTCGTACAGAAAAGCGGAGCGCCAATCTTGGTGAACGAATCTTGGGGCACCAGCTGCTGACGATTGTGTAAGCCGCCTTGTCCAGGGACAAGCGGGCTTTCCGAACAAGAATTAAATCTAGAGGAACTTATGACGGCGGTCAATCAAAAGTGGCAGAATTTTGAAAGTTACTTGAAACAAGTGCCGTTTCGGCCATTCTCGGCTAGCCTGCGCCCGCCAGCTGGTACTTATGCCGCAAAACTTGCAAAAGTACCGGGCAGTGATCAGACTGCGTTGCTTCTCGCCCCTGCAGGGCCGGGACGGGCCACCTGTCCCGTCCCGGCCCCGCACGGGTTTCTACTTCACGGCCCCGGCCGTCAGCCCCGCCACAAAGTTCTTTTGCAGGAGCAGGAAGCCGATGACGATGGGGATGCTGACCACCACTGAGGCTGCCATGATCTGGTTCCAGTAGACGTTGGTCTGCGTGGAGTACAGCTGCAGGCCCACAGCCAGGGTCCGGTTGGCGTCGGTGGTCATGACCGAGGCGAAGAGGACTTCCCCCCAGCTGGTCATGAAGCTGTAAATGGCCACGGCAACCAGTCCCGGGCGGGCGGCGGGCAGGATGACGCGGATCAGGGCGCGCATGGGACCGCAGCCGTCAACCTTGGCGGCTTCATCCAGTTCACGCGGGATGCCGTCAAAGTAGCCTGCCAGCATCCAGATGGAGAACGGCAGTGAGAACGTCAGGTACGTGATGATCAGCCCGATCCGGGTCCCCACAAGCTGCACGCCGAAGTTCGTGTTGATGTTCACGAAGATCAAGAACAACGGCAGCAGAAACAGCACGCCCGGCAGCATCTGCGTGGACAACACCGTGCCGGAGAAGAGGTTCCGGCCGCGGAATGTATACCGGGAAATGGCGTAGGAGGCAAAGATGGCGATGATCAGCGAGAGTACCGTGGCCGCAGAGGAAACTATCACCGAGTTCACGAAGTAGTCGGCCAGCGGGACCGTTTTCCACATGTCGATGTACGGCTGGATGGTCAAGGTGGTGGGCCACCAGGAGAAGGCCCCTTGGACGTCCTTGAGCGGCTTCAGCCCGGAAATGACCATGACATAAATGGGGATGATGGTGAAGATGCTCAGCAAGGTGAGGGTGAGAACCCTAAAGACTTTGGTGCCGGTTGTTTCATGCACGGTCTTTCCTCCGGTTCATGAAGAGAAGGTAGATTCCGCTGGCAACCAGCAGGAACAGCAGGAGCAGCACTGACATGGCCGCACCCGAGCCAAAGTTCCAGGTCAGGAATGAGGCGTTGTAAATATGGAAGGAGATCAGGTCGCCGGCCGGCGGCTGCGACCCGCCAAACAAAACGAAGGGTGTGTTGAAGTCATTGAAGGTCCACAGGAACATGACCAAAACCAGGACCATGTTCACGGGGCGCAGCAGGGGCAGCGTAATGGACCACCACTGGCGCAGCGGCTTGGCACCGTCAACGGCCGAGGCCTCGTACACGTCAGTGGGCACCGATTGCAGCCCGGCCATCAACATCAAGAAGGCAAAGGGCCACAGGCGCCAGATGGCAACCAGTACGACGGCGGCAAATGCGTTGTCGCCAATCAGCCAGAACGGCTTATCCCCCGGCAGGCCAAGGTTGTCGAACAGCAGGTGGTTGAGTGCACCGCTGTCCTTTTGCAGCATGAACTTCCAGGCAATGACACCGGCATACATGGGCAGGGCGTAGGGGATCAGGAACAGTGTCCGGAAGATTGCGCGGCCACGGAAGGTCTTTTGCAGGGCAACGGCGGCCGCCATGCCCAGCCCCCAGGACAGGCCCACCACAAGAATGGTGAAGGCGGCTGTGATGCCGAATGATTTCAACAGCCCCAAACCAACGGCTGAGTTGAAATCAAGGGCAACTTCGTAGTTCTTGAAGCCAACAAACGGGGCGTTGCCCCAGTTGGCGATGAACATTTTTGTGAGCTTGAGAAAGCTCATCCAAATGCCTGTCACCATGGGGATGACGTGAATGACAAGTTCAAAAATGACGGCGGGGGCGAGCAGCGCGTAGGGCAGCCACCAGCCGGCGCGGCGGGGCTTGCGGGCCTTCTTGCCGGTTGCCCCGACGTCGGGGCCGGACTTCTTTATGGCGGTGGATGCAGACACTGCGAACACTCACCTTTCTTTCATAAACAGTTCAGGGGTCGGCGGCGCCTGGGGCAGCCCGCCGCCGGTCATGCTTGCAGGGTCCTGCGGGTGTCAGCCCGCTGCTTCAACCGCCTGCTGGGCTGTGTTCAGTGCTTCCTTGACGTCTTCCTTGCTGACGGTGCCGCCGGAAGCGACAGTGGCAAACATCTGGTTCATGGCCTTGCCAACAGTGCTCTCAAACTGGTCCTCGGCAGCCACCAGGGGAAGGGGCTTGGACTTGTTCGCGTAAATGTCGGAGAACGTCTTGGCGAGTTCGGCGTCGTCGGTGAAGCTCGGGGTTACCCCTGCCAGCACAGGAAGAGCTGCGAAGGGCTTGTCCAGCGCAGCCTGGGTGGTCTCGCTGGTCATGAACTTCACGAACTGCAGGGCAGCGTCCTTGTTCTTGGTGTTCTTGAAGATGGACATGTTGATGCCTGCCACCATGGTGGCAATGTCCTTGGCGCCCGAGGGTGCCGGGTAGGCCACAACACCGAAGGCGTCGTCCTTCATGCCCTGGGACGTGATTGAGCTGTTGGCGTTGCTCTGGCTCAGCACCATGGCCACTTTGCCGTTGGCAAAGTCATTGACGGCCTTGGTTGCGTTGTCGTACTGGGCGTTGCCGGTGTCCACAACCTTGTCTGTTTGCATCAAATCCAGGTAGCGGGAGATGCCGTCAACAACACCGTCCGAGGTGAAGGTGGGCTTGCCCTCGGCATCGAAGAAGTCGGAGTCGTTCTGGGCCGCGTTGATGAACGCAAAGTGTGAGTTTTCCGTGTAGCTGCCGGCCGCCAGTGCGAAGCCGTGCTTGTCACCTGTTGTGAGCTTCTTGGCGGCTGCGACCATTTCCTCCCACGTGGTGGGCGGAGTCAGGCCGGCCTCCTTGAACATGGCCTTGTTGTAGTACAGCCCGTAGGCCAGACCGTACAATGGCACGGACGTTGGATCCTCGCCCGGAACGCCGCCGGTGTCCATGGCCGTCTTGACGAACTTGTCCTTGCCGCCAATGGCATCAAAGGCTGCCGAATCGAAGGGCATGAAAGCGCCTGTGGACTGCAGGGACGCCGCCCAGGTGTTGCCAATGTTCAGCACGTCCGGGGCCTGCCCCGAGGTGACGGCCGTTTGAATGCGTGTTTGGAGGTCATTCCAGCCAATGACTTCAAGGTTGACCTTGATGCCTGTCTCTTCCTCAAACTTCTTCAGCTGCGGCGTGAGGACTTCCTTGTCATTGTCCAAGCTGGTGCCCTGGTTGCTGGCCCAGTAAGTCAGTGTTTTGCCCCCGGCGTCGGAGGAGGAGCTGTTAGCGGTGCCGCTGCAAGCAGTGGCTGTGAGTGCAAGAGCAGCAATGGCGGCAGCTGCGGCAAAAGTTCGACGTTTCACTTCTTTGACTTCCTTGTCTGTGGGGGCGAACCCGTAAAGAAACTGATGTGCCGTGGCCGGGGAAACCCCCAGCAGGACGTGAAACCAAACCTAGGCGAACTTATGCCGAGCGTCAATCAAAAGTTGGCATTTCTTTGAAAACTTATGAATTTGTGACCAACAAATTGGCCACCACGAGACATCCTGAAGCAGGGTTGAGCGCGGAAAATCCTAGTAATTCCGCGGAATAACAGGGTTTTTGTCACCTCAACCAAACGTGATCCACCACACTGAACCGGTTAATGAATTACGCCGGCTTGGACGTCATGTGTCCCCTGTGATGCTAGGTGGGGGCTGCGCCCAGGCTGCCCCTCCGCTGCAGAATCCCCGCAGGCATCGCCACATTGCCGGCCGCGTGGCCGTCAACAATGTCCAGCAGCAGCAGCGCGGATTGCCGGCCCAGCTCAGTGATGTTCCTGGCCAGCGCGGCAATGGGAGGGGAGCTGAACTGGCAGATGATCGAATCGTCCCAACTGACCACGGAAACTTGCTCCGGCACGCGAATGCCCAACCTCTTCAGGGCTGCCAATCCGCCCAGTGCCATCAAGTCGTTGCCGTAGACAATGGCCGTGGGGAAATGCTTCGAACGAGGCTCCAACCCGGCCACCAGGGCAATGGTTGCAGCCTCGCCATCCTGGGCCGTGTAGTCGGAAGCGGCCACAAAAGCCATCATGCCCAGATCGCGCGCCTGGCCCGCCATGAGGTCTCTGCGGGCCTGCTCGTGCACCAGTTCCGGGGGGCCGGAAACGTAGGCAAAGCAGCTGTGCCCCAAGGCGTGCAGCGCCTGGATCATTGCAGCCGCATCCCCGGCCTGGTCCACCACCGTGGACGCACTGCGGGCCGCAGGCGCCCCGGCGGCACCAACCACCACAAACGGCAGGCCCAGACGTTCCAGCAACGGCCCGCGGGGATCGTCCCGGGTTTCATCGAACACCAGGACACCGTCCACCCGGCGCTCCCCCACCCACCGGCGGTACACGGCAAGGTCCAAGCGGGGGGCAGGATCGGGCGCCGCATCCGGAACCGGCTGCGCCGCCCGGGGTGCGCCCGGCAGCACCACCCTGGTGCCGCCGTCGGGCGCCACGATGCGCAGCATGAGGTTCAGTTCACGCTCACCAAGAACCGCCTCAATGCCGGCCAAAACATTCATGTAAAACGGTTCGGAACCCACATGCTCGGGGTCGCGCAGCAGCACAATGCCCACCGTTCCACTGCGCGATTGTGAGAGTGCGCGGGCGCTGGAGCTGGCGTACCAGCCCAATTCTGCGGCCAGGGCAAGAACGCGGTCCCGGGTTTCCTGCCCCACCCCGGCCCTGCCGTTGAGGGCATAGGAGACGGAGGCTTTGGAGATCCCCAACTGCTGCGCCAGGTCGGCGATCGTCACGTTGCCCACGGGGCAGCTCCTACTGCTGTTGCTGCTGGAGGAGGTGCTCC
>JBDTQM010000103.1:0-12997 GCA_039932175.1 Specibacter sp. | reverse complement strand
TTACATTTCTAGGACAATTTTCCCTTCGTAAACTTTCGAGCCCCTGCGTTTCAGAGCCCTTCCTGATATGGGCAGCTGCCCATCGTTCAGCGGCCGGTTGTGTGCTCGTGGCCCAGTGCTGAAAATGGTCAATGCGGACTCGCACGGCTCAATGGGGCGGACCATCGGTACAGCGGTTGGCGCCAAGGGTGTGACCGTGGTCCCCAAGGCCGAATGTTGTACCGCCAGTGCAGAATTACAGGGTGAATAAGTTTGATCCCGATTCAGTCGCATTCATGCTTGCGCTGGACGCCGCCATGGCCGATCACCCCGAGCCAGGGGACGGGCCATTGCATCGGTTCTCAATGTGGGCAGAGCCAGACGTCATGGTTGATGGTCGTAGGGGACAGGCTGTGGCCTACCCACGCAGCTTTGGCTTGATAGGAATTGCCGACAGAGACGGCAATTCTGCACTTGAATGGCACCCGGCCCAGAAGATCAAACGAGTGAACCCCACAACTTAGCTTCACGGGCATACGACAGGCAACGTACACATACAAGGGGCCGGCCAATTGGCTGGCCCTTTCTTTGTGCCTGGTGGTGGTGAAGATCCGCGGGGGAGTCGGGGTTGAAGGAGGCGGGGTACTCGCAAGCTCCCATCCCGCTATTGGCCGACCGCTACGCGGCCGACACTTTTTCTACGTCTTCGACGTTTTTTGGTTGCTGTCCTTCGGATTCTACGTGTCCGCTCCACCCCGTCTAGCCCCTCCTTCGTCGGGGTCTACGGGTAGGAAATTGTGTTCCGGCGCTTCGCTTATTTCCTCCACACAATTCCCCGCCCTTGCCCTGGCGGGTAGACAGGGCTCCGTCGGTCACAGCTACGCAAGCTTCGCCAGCAACCGAAAAACAACGGGGAAAGTGAAAGCAGCTGGTACAGAAACGCCGCCCACTCACCCCACATGAGGACAAGGAAAAACGACGGGTTGACGCAGCAATTTCTGGATACGGCAAACAGGGTTCTCGCACGCTGACGCCCCCAGCCCGTCACCTACATTGTCCCGGCGCCAGCATAACAACGCCGAGTATTGTCCACTACTGACCGCCAAATCCGCGGACACATTGACTACGCGCGGTCTGGAAGCGCTGCCTCAAAACACAAGCCGGCTATTGCGTGGAGTCTGAGGTGGCTGAACAAATGGCACGCCGGGTGCTGGCGGTCGACAAACGCCACCTGTTCGAGGCGGAGATGACGGAAACCCGTCGGACCCATGGGCTGGCACATCATGAGGCGTTGGCGATGGAAGGGCTCGGCTCCTAAGGCGATTGAGCGATCTGGGGCTTGTTGCTCTGCTGGCTGGGGGGCCGTCAGGAGTCGAGGATTTCCTCGAATGCCTCCCTCACCTTGGATACGAGCAAAGGGTTGGGCGTGTCTGCGGCGTAGATGAGGCTGACGGTCGAGGTGGCATTGGTGTCCTTTATATCCAGGTAGACCAGTCCGGGGATGGTGAAGGCGCGCATTGATTCGGGTACGACGGCTATGCCCAGGTGGGCGGCCACGAGGCCGAGGATGGTGGGGAACTGGACGGCTTCCTGTGTGATGGTGAAGTCCACTCCTACGGCGTGGAGCAGGGCCGAAATGTGGTCGAAGAGGGATGAGATGCGGCTGCGCGGGAAGGTGATGAACGCTTCGCCCTTGAGTTCCTTCAAGGCGACATTGGACCGGCCGGCGAGAGAGTGGTCGGAAGACACGGCGACCACAAGGGGCTCGTGCCGGAGCACCGTGACGCCGATACCAGGCACGGTGCGGACTTCCCGTGCAATGCCGGCGTCAAGTGTGCCGGAGGCAATGAGTTCGAGTTGCACGTCCGTGGTTTCCTCGCGTAACTGCAGTTCGATCCCCGGCCACTGGGCGTGAAGTTGCCGGACCAGGCCCGGCACCATGGAGATGGCTGCGGAGGAAACAAAGCCCAGCCTCAACCGTCCCAGTTCACCGTTCCTGGCATGGATGAGGGCCGACTCCATGACGGCAAATTGGGTCAGGACCTTGCGCGCATGCTCCAGCAGCACCTCACCCTCGGCGGTCAGTTCAACATTGCGCGAGTTCCGCACGAACAGGGCCACCTTGCATTCTTCCTCCAGCTTGCGGATCTGCTGGCTTAGCGGGGGCTGCGCCATGTGAAGGCGCTGGGCCGCGCGATTGAAATGCAGCTCTTCGGCGACGGCGACAAAAAGTTCAAGGCGTCTGAGGTTCATGCAATCAAGACTAAACGGATATTGAACTGCGTCAAATAGATATTTCACCTGACAGTGTGACGCATCTAGCATTGTTGGTGAGAGAAGTCACAGATTGCAACGGAACAAAGGATTGATAATGCCTGTATTGACCAAGACCGCCAGCAGCTTCATCAACGGCACCTGGGTTGAGGGATCAGGTGCCTTCGTGTCCCGGTACAACCCGGCTGCGCCGGAGCAGGCCGTGACCAGTTATCATCAGGCCGGCTCGGCTGATCTGGAAAATGCCCTTCAGGCGGCCGCTGCGGCCTCCGCGGACTGGGATGGTCTTGGCATTTTGGGCCGTGGCCGGGTCCTGGCCGCTGCAGCGGCAGCCATCCGGGACCGGGCAGAGGACATCGCGGCCGTCATGACCGCCGAACACGGCAAGACCATTGCGGAGTCCCGGATGGAGGTTGACGCCTCGGCGGACACCTTTGACTACCATGCCGCGTCCGCCCGCAATGCTGTGGGCACCGAGTACCCCTCGAGCCATCCGGAGGAACGGATCTTGACGGTCCGTCGCCCCCTCGGCGTGGTCGGAGTGATTACCCCGTGGAACTTCCCCCTGCAGATTCCGGCCTGGAAGATCGCCCCGGCCATCCTCCACGGCAACACAGTCGTATGGAAGTCGGCGAGCAACACCCCGGGCGTCTCCGTGCTGCTGATGGAGGCGCTGGCAGCCGCCGGCGTTCCGGCCGGGGTCGTGAACCTGATCCTGGGCCCGGGACAGCTCGGCTCCGAACTGGTCAGTGATGCGCGGGTGGGGGGTGTGACCTTCACCGGTTCCGTCCCCGTTGGCCACCATATCCGCGGGATTGTCTGCGGCCGAGGTGCGAAACTTCAGCTGGAACTAGGCGGCCACAACGCCACGCTCGTCCTGCCGGACGCGGATGTTGAACTTGCGGCAACGAGCGTGATGAACGCTGCCATGGGCTCCACCGGCCAGAAGTGCACGGCCACGCGACGCGTGATCCTTGTCGGCGGCGGGCATGAGGACTTCCTTGCACGGCTGAAGGTGAAGGTGTCGGCCCTGGTGGTGGGTCCGGGCACAGACCCGACCGTCCAGATCGGCCCCGTCGTCTCCGAATCGGCTCGTGAGGAAATCAACGCGGCCATCGACCAGGCGCTGGCAGAAGGAGGGGAAATCCTGGCCCAAGCGGCCTTGCCGGCCGCGGAGGGCAGCTACGTGGCACCTACCGTCCTGACGGGACCGCGCTCGATGACCATCTGCCAAGAAGAAGTCTTTGGCCCCGTCACCACCGTGTTGCATGCAGACACTTTGGAAGAGGCCATCGAATTGGCAAACAACACACCTTTTGGCCTCACCGCAGCTGTCTTCAGCAGTGATGAGCGTTCCATTCGCCGCTGTGTTTCCCAACTGCAGGCAGGCCTGGTCAAGGTCAATGCCCCGACCACAGGCTCGGAGCTCCACGCACCGTTCGGGGGCATGAAGGACTCCACGTTTGCCGGTCCCCGCGAACAGAACAGTGCCGCCGCCGCCACGTTCTTCACCCACGAAAAGACCGCTTACCTGCGCCTGGCTCCCAAGAAGGCATGACCATGAACCTCATCAGCGAAAAAACCCGGTGTGATTTGCGCGCCCCCGACGCCGTGCTCTGCGGCTCGGACATGAACGGCGCCTGGGGCACCCGCCACAGCTTTGCCCGCACCATGCTGCGTCGCGCGGCGTCCCACCAATGGCAGGTGGCCAAGACCCGCCTGGACCTTGATGAGCTGGGCCGGGGGACCGCGGTCTTCACCATTGACGCCGAAGGGCATGAGCTGAAGTTCATCGCCTTCTGTCAGGCGCTTGAAGAAAGCGAACGTACCGACAGGGTCATCGCCAACGCGTGGGACGTCACTGCGGCACTTATTGAGGGTGAACTGACCCCTGAGCGTGAAGCGGAACTGCGCCGCAACATCCCCGTCCAGGAGCAGGGCCGCACCGACCCGGAAACGATCATCATGACCCGGGCCAACCGCAGCGCGCGCTTCTTTGATTACGTCAGTGACTGCCTCGCCTCCGGGACGCAGCCGGATGTTGCCACGATCGGCCCCAGCCCCTACCTGATCCGCAGCACCGCTTTCTACGGCAACGGCAAGTTCGGCCTCAAGGAATTGGCCACCTTCCCTGCCGGACACCCCCTCTCAGTCCCGTACCGTTCACAGATGCTTGCCGCCTGGTTGATGCGTGAGCTCAGCATGGACCTGGTGGAGCATGTTGCCCGGGCCAAGGCCCGGGCAGCCGGCACCGTGGCAGTTCCCTTGGACGCAGCGTGGGGCCGCTACCTTGGGTTGGGCAACGCCACGGGCCTGGGCATGGTTCCCTTCTTTGTAAACCACCCCGGCTACCTGGATGCCTGGTGCAAGCTCCGCGAACTGCCGCTGGCAACAGGGCTCGCGGCCGACTACACGCCGGACCACGCGGACCTGGAGCGAATCGATGGACTCCTTGAAAAGGCGGACCGGCACTTGGCAGAAAAATCGGTGCTAAAGACAGTGCCGTTCCTCTCCACAGAGGAGATTCGACCCCAGCTGCGCCAGCTGCGCAGCGGCCTGCAGGCCTTCATGGCCTCCGGCGGCAATGCCGCCCCTGTGCTGGCCACCCTGCACGAAATGGCGGCGGGACTCAGCCCGGAAGCCCGGGGACTCTTTGCCTCCATCGTCATTGAACTCCGGGACGATTTCGATGCCGAAGCAGACACCCTGCTCACGGTCGCAGCCCCCGGTCCCTTCGATCCCGCCATGCTCTGCTGCGAACTTCAGGAACTGGTGAAGGGAAATTACGGATGGTGCGGCAACTATGACTTTGCTGCCCCGGAGCGTTCCTCTTACTACTGGTACTCCTCGGCAGACAGCGAAGAGCCGCGCAGGGCGCAACGTGCAGCAATGGCGGCCGGCACAGTGGAGCACTGCACCGACATTGCCCGCCGGGTCAACGCACTGACGGCCGAGCTGGAGGGCTTTCCGGGCGAGGCAAGCGTGGCCGAGTTCCTGGTTGCCCATCCGGGCCACCGGTTCGCCGCCGAACGTGTCCAGCAAACCAAGGATTACGCGTACGGGGATTTGCAGGACAACCTTCTGGATGCCCAATTCCTGCCGCTGAGCACACAGCGTTTCCAGCTGGCCACCTACGGGATGAACAACTTCAGCCCGCAGTCCACCGACTGGGTGCGCGTCACCCTGTTCAGCGGGGCCCCACGGGTTGCGGAGGTTATGACCGGACACGACGACGACGACTGGCTGTTTCCGCTGGCCCCCGAAGGAGAAAGCAAATGAACGTACACCAGCAGGCCACGGTCGTGGATGGGCTGCAGATCAGCAATTGGAGCCGCCCGGTCCTTGAAGAACTGCGCACCGGCGGCGTCAGCGCTGTCAATGCCACCTGTGCGGTCTGGGAAAACGCGGCTGAAACCATGCGTTCCATCGCCCAATGGCTTGAACTGGCCAACCGCAACGAAGACCTTTTCTTCCTGGCCACCCGAGGCGACGACATTGAAAAGGCAAAGCAGGAAAACAAGATTGCCGTTTTTCTTGGCTTCCAAAACACCAGCCCTTTCGAGGATGACTACCGTTATGTGGAACTTTTCCACCGCCTGGGCGTTCGCATAGCGCAGCTGACCTACAACAACCAGAATCTGCTCGGTGGCGGCTGCTTTGAGACCGAGGACTCCGGGCTCACACGCTACGGCCGTGTTGTCGTGGCGGAGATGAACCGTGTCGGGATGCTGATTGATCTTTCCCACGTGGGATATCGCACCAGCCGTGACGCGATCGAGGCCTCCACTGTTCCGGTGGCGATCACGCACTCGAACCCGTTGTGGTTCTTCGACACCCCCCGCAACAAACCCCACGATGTGATCCAACCGCTGGTGGACCGTGGGGGAGTCATTGGCTGCTGCCTGTACCCGACTGTCAGCGGCGGCGAACATGTGACCGTCGAGGGCTTTGCCAGCATGGTCTCGCGCATGGTGGACCAGTATGGGCCCACCCACGTCGGGCTGGGCAGCGACTGCACCCGCGGATGGGACCATGAATTCGTCGGCTGGCTCCGCAACGGACGATGGCAGCCCACGGCACCGGAAGACTCACCCAGATGGCCCGCGTGGCCCAACTGGTTTACCGGGCCTGAGGACTTTCCCCGGCTGACCGACGGACTGGTCGGAGCCGGACTCACAGATGACACCATCGCCGCTGTCCTGGGTGGCAACTTTAGCCGCCTCTTTACCGAGGTCATGGACAACGCCAAGGAGAACGCCCATGTCTAAGAACCATGCCACCCTCACGGCCACCGCTGATGCTGGCATCGCGAACGCTTTCGCTTGGGTACAGCCGCGTGAGATCACCGAATCAGCCTTCCGCGCACTGTGCGCGGCAGGCGCTGAACCCGCCGAAGCCCGGGAGGGGTCACTGGCCGTACTCCGAGCCGAAGTCGACGCCCGGAACGGGCTGGCCCTTTTAGAGCAACTGCTCGCCGCGGCGTGGACACAGCCCCTGCGCGCAGCCGCCACCAGGTCGACCGAGTGGGCCGGTGTCACCATCCACGAGCTGGACTGCCCGGACCAGCCGGGACTGCGTTCGGCGCTCGAGCTTATCGATCTGGCACTCAGCGGCAGCCCGATGGAAGTCCGTGTCAGTCGCACCACGGTGGCCGGGATCCCCCAAGAACTGTGGAGTGACCTGATCCTGCGGCGCAGCGCCACACAGCAACGAACCATCATCGTCGCCGTCACCACAGCAGCTGGAACGAAATACCTCAGCATCCACAACGGAGCCGTCATGTTGGCGAACCAGCCGCCCAGCACGGCCATGCCAGCGTCGTTGCTTCCGCAGATGGACGGTGACAACACGGTCATCGTCGTTCTTCCCGGCACCGCAGAGCCGGAAAAAATTACCGCCACCATTCCCCAAAATCCCCTGAAAGTTAGTGAAAACGAATGGCTTCGCATGTACCAACTCTCCCGGAACTACCTCATGGCGGACCAGTGAGCGAGATTAAGCGCACCCAGTTCTCCGACGGCAAGCCCCGCCCCTACTCGGCGACGGCGACCGTCAACGACATCATCTTTGTCTGCGGCCAGGTTCCCACCCGTGCCGACGGCTCCACACCCGCCGACATCGCCGGACAGGTGGCGCAGGCCTTTGACAACCTGGAAAATGCCCTTCTGGCAGCACGATCGGATCTTTCCAACCTTCTGAAGCTGACCGTCTTTCTGGCCGACTTGGACGAATTTGAAGAATACAACGCCGCCTACCTGACCCGGCTCAGCGGCCATCCATTGCCTCCGCGGACCACGGTGCAGGTTGCCGGTTTCCGCGGAGAAAAGCGCATCGAAATTGATGCCGTCGCAGCCGCAACAGCCTAGCCGACCCACGGTCGCAGATCTGTTGGGCAACCACCGCCGCTTTCCCTAGCCCAGATCGGAACCACCATGATCTCCCACGCCCCAGCCCCCATCCCGGATGCATCACCCAACGCCAAAGTCACCATCGATACGGCACCGCTGAACTCCTTCCACAAGCGCCTGACACTGTTCAGCTCGGGAGGGCCGTTTCTGGACGGCTACATCCTTGCCATCATTGGCATCGCGCTGGTCCAGATCAATCGCCAATGGCAGATGAACGACTGGTGGAACGGGCTCATCGGGGCCTCCGCACTGATCGGTGTCTTCATCGGCGGGCTCGTCTTTGGCAACATCACCGATAAAATCGGGCGCAAGCTCATGTACACGATCGACCTGATCGCCATCATCGTGTTCTCCGTGGCTCAGTTCTGGGTCAACGAACCCTGGCAGCTGTTCACCCTGCGACTGCTCATCGGCATCGCAGTCGGAGCCGATTACCCCATCGCCACGGCCCTCGTCGCCGAGTTCGTGCCCGCCAACTGGCGGGCCCGGCTGCTCGGCGGACTGAACGCCATGTGGTTCGTCGGGGCCACCGTGGCCGCATTTGTCGGCTACTGGCTGCTCTCGCTGGACGATGGCTGGCGATGGATGCTTCTTTCATCCGCCGTGCCGGCCGTCCTGATCCTCATCGCCCGGGCAACCATCCCGGAATCCCCGCACTGGCTGGTTGGCAAGGGACGCCACGAAGAGGCCTTGGCCATCCTGAAAAAGACCATCGGCGAGGATGCCACCCTGGACGGGATCACCGCCCATGACCCCAACGACGCCAAACTCAGCACAAAACAGTCGTTCAAGATGGTGCTTACCGGCGGATACCTGAACCGCGTCATCTTCATCTCCATCTTCTGGACCTGCACCATCGTGACCCTGTTCTCGATCTACGCCTTTGGGCCCCAGATCCTGGCCCTCTTCCATCTTGATTCCGGCGACGCAGCCAACATCGGCTATGGGCTGATCAACCTTTTCTTCCTCGTCGGCAATGTCGTCGCACTCCTGGTCGTGGACAAGCTGGGTCGCCGCCCCGTCCTGATCTGGGGTTTCCTCCTCTCCGGTGTAGGTCTCGTGTTCCTGGCCATCTTCCCCACCGCTCCGCTGGGCCTGATCGCACTCGCCTTCGCGTTCTACGCAGTCTTCAACGGCGGGCCCTCAATCCTTGAATGGATTTACCCCAATGAACTGTTCCCGACCAGGGTCCGTGCCACCGCCGTCGGGCTGTGCACGGGTACCAGCCGCATCGGCGCAGCCATCGGCACCTTCGCCACGCCCCTGGCCTTGACCCATCTGGGTCTCTCAGGCACCATGTGGATTGCCGCAGGCATCGCGCTAGTCGGGGCCGTGGCCAGCTACTTCATGGCCCCGGAGACCAAGGGAAAGAACCTCGAGGACGCCGCTTCATTGGAGTACGCCTAAAAACTCTGACTTGATGCATGTTTGATGCACGCGACCCGATGACTCACAGAGAAGGAAGCACCATGACGTCACTGAACGTCACCGTCCATGCCGAGGGCACAGACACGAAAATGCAAAAGGGAACCACCACCGGGATTCCGTCGGCCACCAGCACTGCTGCCGCTCTTCGCTCCGCCGGTCACGTCATTGTTGACTCACTCGTGGCGCACGGTGTCCGGAGGGTTCACGTGGTTCCTGGGGAGAGCTACCTGGAAGTGCTGGATGGATTGCATGTTTCGCCGATTGAGACGATCGTCTGCCGGCATGAGGGCGGTGCCAGTTACATGGCAGAGGCCGATGGGAAGATGAATCAGCTTCCGGGCATTGCGATGGTGACCCGGGGGCCCGGGGCGGCAAACGCGCATGTCGGCCTGCACACGGCCTGGCAGGATTCAACGCCCATGGTCCTCTTCGTGGGTCTGATCCCTTTTGACCACCGGGACCGGGAAGCGTTCCAGGAGTTCGACATCAAGGCCTGGTTCGACACAGGGGCCAAACGGGTCATGGTCCTGGACCATGCCGAACGGGCTTCGGAAATCGTCGCCGAGGCCATGTTCGCGGCCATGAATGGCCGCCCCGGCCCTGTCGTCGTCGGCCTGCCTGAAGACGTCATCCGGGAACACATCAACCCCGCCCTGCACCCGCCCATCCCCATCGCCGCAGGTGGCATGACCGGGGAGGACGCCACCGCCCTCGCCACCGCCCTGGCCGGCTCAAGCAGACCTCTGTTCGTCACGGGGGGGCAACGACTGGACCCAGGAAGGGGCGGGTAAGTTGACGCGGTGGCTGGAGCGTCACCACATCCCTGCAGCGGCGGAGTGGCGAACGGAAGGCACCGTTCCCTTCGATTCCCCCTCTTATGTGGGCCCGATCGGCTACGGCCGGCCCCGGCCCACCCATGACCTGCTGGCAGAGACCGACTTGCTGGTCTTTGTCGGCACCGTGCCAGGAGACGTCATCACGGACGGCTTCCTCAACCGCCAGAGCTGGAATGAGCTGAACTTCATCGTCACCATGGATCCGTCCCTGCGCGGACGCTCCGGGGGAGTGTCGCGCCAGATCGTTGCCAAACCGGATGCTTTTGTCCGGGACCTCCTCGGTGTTGAGCTGGACGTCAAGGACGAATGGATCGCCTGGACGGCAAAGATGCGGGAGCAACAGGAACAATTCGCAGCACTGCCTGAGGCCATGCCGGGAGCCGGTGCGGCCCGGATGGACACCCTGATGGCGAACCTGGTGCCAACACTTCCGTTGGATGCCATGGTCACTTTCGGTGCCGGCGAACACACCAACTGGGTCCACCGCTACTTTCCCACCCAGGGCTACGCCTCCATGCTCAGTGCCCGCAACGGTTCCATGGGCTACTCGGTCCCGGCCGCCGTCGCCGCATCCCTGGCCCACCCGGGCCGGCGGGTGGTGACCATCGCCGGGGACGGCGAGTTCCTCATGAACGGTCAGGAATTGGCCACCGCCGCCCAATACGGGGCCACTCCCTTGGTGATCGTCATGGACAACCAGGAATACGGCACCATCCGCACCCACCAGGAACGGCACTACCCCCACCGCATCTGTGGCACCCAGCTGAAAAACCCCGACTTCGCCCTGATGGCCCAGGCCTTTGGCGGGTACGGAGTCAAGGTCACCTCCGACCGGGACATCCCCGCAGCCCTCAGTGCGGCACTGCAGGCCATCGAGGAGGAGAAGGTGTTCGCACTCATCCACCTTGTCGTGGAGCAACGCGTGAAAGCCTACTGACACCAACAACGATCCCGCTTGGGGCAGGACGAACAGCCCTGCCTGCCCCTCCGCCCGCCCACATGAATGGAAGAACCGCATGCCTGTTTCACCCAAGGACGAAGCCCGATTGTTGTCCACTGTTCCGGTCGACCTGCTCATTGATGGCAGGTGGAGGCCGGCCGCTTCGGGGAAGACCTTCGACGTCGAAGATCCCGCCACGGGGAAAACGTTGATGGCTGTTGCCGACGCCGGCCCCGAGGACGGTCTGGCAGCCCTGGACGCGGCCGCCGCCGCACAGTGGTCCTGGGCACAGGTCCCGCCGCGGGAGCGCGGGGAGATCCTGCGCCGGGCATTCGAAATCGTCACCGAACGCGCGGAGGACTTCGCCCTCCTGATGACCCTGGAAATGGGCAAGCCCTTGGCCGAGGCCAGGGCGGAGGTCAAATATGCGGCGGAGTTCCTGCGCTGGTTCTCCGAGGAAGCGGTGCGGACGTTCGGGCGCTATTCCATCGCCCCCGAAGGCACGTCCAGGCTGCTCGTGACGAAGAAACCCGTGGGCCCGTGCCTGCTCATCACACCCTGGAACTTCCCACTGGCCATGGCCACCCGCAAGATCGCCCCGGCCGTGGCCGCCGGCTGCACCATGGTCCTGAAACCGGCAAACCTCACCCCGCTGACTTCACAGCTGTTCGCAGCCGTCATGCAGGAAGCCGGGCTTCCGGCAGGGGTTCTGAACGTCATCCCCACCTCCACCGCCGGGGCCACCACCGGGCCGCTCGTCGCGGACCCCCGCCTGCGCAAGATCCCCTTCACCGGATCCACCGATGTCGGGCGGCGGCTGATGGCCAACGCCGCCGAGACGGTGCTGCGCACCTCCATGGAGCTTGGCGGCAACGCCCCCTTCGTGGTGTTCGAAGACGCTGACATTGACGCCGCCGTCGACGGTGCCATGGCGGCGAAGATGCGCAACATGGGAGAAGCCTGCACCGCAGCCAACCGCTTCATCGTCCACGACACCGTCGCGAACGAATTTACTCAAAAATTCGCTGCACGCCTGTCCGCACTGCACCCGGCCCGCGGCACCGAAGAGCATTCAACACTGGGGCCACTGATCAATGCCAAGAGCCGTGACAAGATCCACGAACTTGTCACGGCCGCAGTCGACGCAGGTGCTGTCGCAGTGACCGGCGGTGCAGCCGTCGAGGGCACCGGCTACTTCTACCAGCCGACCATCCTCACTGGGGTCACGGAAGACGCCCGGATCCTTTCCGAGGAAATCTTCGGCCCGGTGGCTCCGATCATCACCTTTGCCACCGAGGACGACGCCATCCGCCTCGCCAACAACACCGAATACGGACTTGCCGCCTATGTCTACACCAGCGACTTCAACCGGGGCCTGCGCCTGGGCGAACGCCTCGAGACCGGCATGCTCGGGCTGAACACCGGCGCCATCTCCAACGCCGCAGCCCCCTTCGGCGGCGTCAAACAATCCGGACTCGGCCGCGAAGGCGGACTGGAAGGAATCCAGGAATACCTCTACACCCAATACATCGCCATCCCGGACCCCACACAGGTCAACTAACCGGCCAGGTGCAGCGGCGTTGCGGGGACGGTGCGCCACCAGGGAACGAAAACGGCCACCCACCAGTCCAGGGGTCAAGAACGGCCATGGGATTTCGTCCCCTCCGCGCGAGGAGATGCTCACAGGCCTCCATCGCCCCACCCAGCTCGCTGCCAGAGTCGGTGACGATGCCGTCGCACAGCGAACGGAACTTGTTGCCGCCCGCTCTGAAGTCGTCGAGGTGTTCAAGCAGGTGGAGGGAGTCGGGGCCGAGCCGGTCCAGCATCTTGTCCAGCTCGGGGTCGACTGGCCGTGGTCCCGGAGATCCCAAGGTCGGGATGAATTCGTTCGCAGCCGACGGCTCCCAAGCCCCTGATCTGCAATTCGGTGTCCTGGTCCGCGATGCAAACCCAGACATAGCCCAGACGGGTCCTCCGGTTCCCGGCCACCATCCCATCCAAGGCTGATTCCCCGTGAGGATGAGAATCTCAGGATGAGACACATTGGTGAGACAGGCTGGAGGTCCACACGCCCCGTACTTGGGGCCCAAAGTGGCGACGCCCGGTCGTCCAGTCAAGGGTTCCTTTGATGA
>JBDTQM010000102.1:0-13039 GCA_039932175.1 Specibacter sp. | reverse complement strand
CTAGTGGCCATTAACTGGTCTTTGTGACCACTACATTCATCAGTCTGGCAAAAACCAGACGATAACACTTTGAGGTTTATCGTGAAGCAGAACATCCACCCCAAGTACGAAGCAATTGTTTTCAACGACTTGGCTTCCGGCACCAAGTTCCTGACGCGCTCCACCGCGACGTCCAAGAAGACCATCGAATGGGAAGACGGCAACACCTACCCCATCATCGATGTTGAAATCTCCTCGGAGTCACACCCGTTCTACACGGGCAAGCAGCGCATCATGGACAGCGCCGGCCGTGTTGAGCGCTTCAACGCCCGCTTCCAGGGCTTCGGCAAGAAGTAATACTTCTTTCCCGCAGCTTTTTCAACTGGCCCGCAGCAGTGGTCGAAAAACGCGTTTTTGACGCCATTTTCGACCACTGTCACGGGCCAGTTTTGGTTGGTGCGTTATGCCGGTTTTGCGCAGGCGATCCACTACTGGGGATGATGGAGTCATGGTTTCTCAACTGCACGGCGAATACAAGGTTCATGGCGGCAAATTGGTGGTGGTCGACGCCAGCGTGGTCGACGGACTGCTGCACAATGTCCGCGTCAGCGGCGACTTCTTCCTGGAACCGGACGAAGCACTCGATGACATCAATGCGGCGCTGACGGGGCTTTCCGCCGAACTGCCGGCCGCCGCTCTCAGCGACGCCATCACCGCGGCCCTGCCAGCCGGTGCGGTGTTGTTTGGCTTCTCTGCCGGCGCTGTTGCCGTGGCCGTGCGCCGGGCCCTGACCAAGGCCACCAGCTGGTTGGACCACGAGTGGGACATTATTGCCCCCACGGTGCTGCCCACAGCCATCAACGTTGCCCTGGATGAGGTTCTCGCCGAAGAGGTGGGTGCCGGCAGGCGCAACCCCACCCTGCGTTTTTGGGACTGGAATGAGCCCTCGGTGGTCATTGGCAGTTTCCAGTCGGTGCGCAATGAACTGGATCCCGACGGCGTGGCCAGGTATGGGATCAACGTGGTGCGCAGGATCAGCGGCGGCGGGGCCATGTTCATGGAGGCAGGGAACTGCATCACCTACTCGCTGTACGTGCCGCAAAGCCTGGTGGACGGACTCACCTTTGAGGACTCCTACAAGTTCCTCGACGACTGGGTGCTAGCGGCACTGGAAGCCATTGGTGTGCAGGCCTTCTACGTCCCCCTCAATGACATCGCCACGGATCTGGGCAAGATCGGCGGCGCGGCACAAAAGCGCCTCAGCAACGGGGCCATGGTCCACCACGTGACCATGAGCTATGACATCGACGCCGAGAAAATGGTGCAGGTGCTGCGCATCGGCAAGGAAAAGCTTTCCGACAAGGGCACCCGCTCCGCCAAGAAGCGCGTGGATCCGCTGCGCCGCCAGAGCGGGCTGAGCCGTGCGGAAATCCTTGACGTCATGGGCGGGATCTTCACCGACCGTTATGCCGCCCGTCCGTCAATTCTTACTGCCGGGGAACTCGCAGAAGCCGCGCGTCGGGTGGAGAGCAAGTTCGGCACCGAGGAATGGTTGCACAGAATCCCGTAAGGCCCGCCGCGGCGAGCACATGGTCAGCTGCCGTGACCCCGCCGCCGGGGTCACGGCAGCCAGCCGCCAGTTGCGGCTACAGTGCCTGCGCCGTGAGCGAGCGCAGGAGCTGATCGCGCTGTTCCAGCACGATGCGGCGAAGCCCGGTGGGAGCGTCGGGGTGCTGTTCCAGCCACGCATCCGTCCTGCGCAGCACGGGCTGGTCGCCGGGCTCCATGCCTGGGCGCAGTTCCTGGCGGGCAGGGTAGAGTCCGCGCACAATTCTTCCCGCGATTTCCAGGCTTCGCTCAGCCCAAACCTGATCGATCGCAGTGAAGTACGGTTCCACAAAAGGCTGCAGCGCACCAGCCGGGGACATGGTGAACCCGGCGATGCTGGCGCTCAGCAGCTCATTGCTCAGCGCGGTTCCCTCCACAATCCGGCGCCACAGACGCTGTTTGTGGTTAGCGCCGGGGAAGGCTGCCACGGCGGTGCAGTACGCAGCCCGGAACTCGGCGGTGGTGTCTGCGGCCAGCTCGGCGTCGAGTTCCGCCATTGTCGCGGCACCCCGGGCTGCCAGGCACTGCCACAGCTGCCAGCGCAGGTTGCCGTCCATGCTCAAGCCGGCAGGTACGTTCACGCCGGACAGCAGCGGCCTGATGCGATCCGCAACGGCTTCGCTGCCACGTCCCACAACGGCCAGGGCGCGTGCCCACACCAACTGCCCGTCACTGCCCGGACGGGCGGCATCAAGGTGACCCGAGACGCCGGCAGACAGAAGTTCCAGGGCCGCACCATGGAGTTCCGGGGGAGTGTAGTAGTCCAGGGCGTAGCAGGCATTGTCCACCAATGTCTGCAACACACTGATGTCTGATTCGGCGCTGCTTTGCTCAACCACTGCCCGAACATAGCTGGTGGCCGGCACAAGGGCGTCGCGGGTCGCATTCCACAATGCGGACCACACCAGGCTGCGGGCCAGCGGATCACTCACGGTCCCGGCGGAGGCCAGCGCTGTGGTGAGGGATCCGGCGTCGAGCCTTACCTTGGCATAGCTGAGGTCCTGGTCGTTGAGCAGGATCAGGGCCGGGGCGGGCAGACCCACAGCGGCACTGACGTCCGTCACCGTGCCAAGGACATCCAGGCTGAACGAATGGCTGCGCTCCAGGGCTCCGCCGTCGTGATGGAAAAAGCCGACTGCCAGCCTGTGCGGACGCAGGGCCATCTTGCCCGTGACCGGATCCGCTGCCTCCTGCTCAATCGAGAACGAGGTGACCCTGCCCTGCTCGCTCGCCACGACGGGCGTCAGCGTGGACATGCCGGAGGTCTGCAGCCAATCGCGGCTCCAGGAGCCCAAATCACGGCCGGAAGCGGCACTCAGGGGCTTTAAGAGATCATTGAGCGAGGTGTTGGAGTAGGCGTGGGATGCGAAGTATTCGCGCGAGCCGGCGACGAACGCGTCCTGGCCAACGTAGGCCACCAGCTGCTTGAGCACCGACGCGCCCTTGGCATAGGTGATGCCGTCAAAGTTCGCCTTCGCGGCTTCCACGTCAGGGATGTCCGCCGCGATGGGGTGGGTGGTGGGGAACTGGTCCTGCACGTACGCCCAGGCCTTGCGGCGGCTCGCGAACAATGTCCAGGACTTTTGGCCCCAGGGAGTGGCCTCGGCGACGGCCAAATGCCCCATGAAGTCGGCCACGGATTCCTTCAGCCACAGATCATCCCACCAGCCCATGGTGACAAGATCCCCAAACCACATATGCGCCATTTCATGCATGATGGTGTTGGCGCGGAGTTGATAGGCGGTGTCCGTGGCGCGGGAGGAATGCAGATACGTTTCGGTGAAGGTCACCAGGCCCGGATTCTCCATGGCGCCCAGATTGTATTCAGGTACGAAGGCCTGGTCGTACTTGACGAAGGGGTAGGGGTAGTCAAAGAGGTCGTTGAAGTATTTCAACCCCGCCTTGGTGACCTTGAAGATTTCCGCTGAATCAAAGTGCGGGGCAAGGGAGGCCCGGCAATATGCTGCCAGCGGGATCTCCAATTGCCGGCCCGCATGGGCGCTCTCCGGCCCGAAGACCATGGAAAAGTTCTCTTCCACCTTGAAGTACGGACCGGCCAGCACGGTGGTGATGTAGGTGGAGATGGGAACCGTTGGCGCGAAGTCCCATTGGCTGGTGGGCACGGCGCCTGTGGTGGGCAGCGGCCTCTGGTTCTCAACGCTCTGGTTGGACGCCACCTCCCACGTTGTCGGTGCAATGACGTGGAACGTGAAAGGCGCCTTCAAATCAGGCTGCTCAAAGTTGGCAAAAACCCTGCGGGCGTCGGCCGGTTCAAACTGGGTGTACGTATATGTTTGGCCGTCGGCCGGATCCACAAAGCGATGCAGCCCCTCACCACTGGTGGAGTACGCCGCAATGGCGTCGACGGTGACTTCATTCTCGGGGGCCAGTTGCGGCAGGTGGATTCTGGCACCAACAACCACGTGGTCAAGGTCCAAGCTCTCACCATTGAGGAACACGGATGTGACAGCCAGGCCGATGAAGTCCAAAAACGTGCCGGTGGAACTGCCGGCCGCAAAGGTAATGGTGCTGCGGGTGGGGAACCCCGGCACGCCCAGGTCTTGAACCTGACTCAGGTCAAGGTGCACGTCATAATGGTGGACGGATAGCTGTGACTTACGGGCGGCCGCTTCGTTGCGGCCCAAATTTGAGTTCAACACCCTGCCATTTAATCACGGGATCGGTGACTTGCCGGCCCCTTCACGCCCCTGCCTCGCTCCGCCGGCTTGAACCGCCAGTCTCACACCGCTGGTGCTACATCGCCGGGCCTAAACCGCCATGAGGTGAACTGCGCCAAACGCCAACGTGGCAATGAGGGCCCAGGCGCACAACGCCATGACTGTGGCGCGCAGGCCCGTGTCGAACAATTCACGCACCCGCACGCTGGAACCCAGGCCAAAGAGGGCCGCGCCCAGGGCAATGTCCTGGGCCAAGGCGCCGGCTTCGATGACTCCCTGCGACAACCACCCGGTGGAGCGCAGGGCCGCCATGAGCAGAAATCCGACGACAAAGAGCGGCACAACTGGCGGGAAACGCGGGGCTGTCACGGTTTCACCGGTCAGCGCATTACGGGCCTGCAGGGCAAGTCGCGCCTTGGTGTGACGTTTCCGTTCCACCACGCCTGCCACCCCCACAATGGGTGCCAGCAAAATCACGCGCGTCAATTTGATGACCACGGCGGCGCTCAGGGCTACGGCTCCGGCCGTCTGGGCAGTTGCCACCACCTGGCCAACGTCATGAACGCCCGCACCCACCCACTGGCCAAACTGCAAGGCATCGAGCCCCAACGGGTGCATGAGCAGCGGCAGAATGCCGATGGCAAGAGTGCCGCACAGAGTCACCAGTGCCACGGGCAGCACCGTGTCCTCGTGCTTGGTGCCCCTGACCGCAGCCATGGCCCCAATGGCCGAGGCGCCACAGATGGAGAATCCCGTGGCAATGAGCAGCGGAGCGTCGCCGTCGAGCCTAAAAAGTTTCCCCAAGGCAAAGGTGCCGGCAAAACTGAGCAGCACCACGGCGGCCACCAGCAGGACGCTGATCCAGCCAAGGTTTACAATGTCGCCCAGGCTGAGTTTGAGTCCCAGAAATACGATCCCCACGCGCATGAGGTGCTTGCCCGCGAAATTCAGGCCTGAACGCCACGTTCCCTGGCACAGCTTTGAGGTGCCGGGGATGTTGACTGCGGCGATGCCAAGGACGACGGCGATGGTCATGGCCGGCAGTATCGGCACAAATGCGTGGACCAGCAGGGAGACGCCTACGGCCAGGAGTGCCACTGCCAGCCCGGGAGTTAGCGTGCGGGCGGATGCCAGGAAGGCACTTACCCTTGGATTGCCCCCTCGGCCACTGCTGCGGTCTGTGCTGTTGTCGTCTCCGCCGCCTACCACGGACTGGGCTTGTAGTCTTTGAGGAATACGCCGTACTGGTCCTCGCCCGATTCGCCCATCACAATTGGATCGTAAACTCGCGCGGCGCCGTCAACCAGGTCCAGTGGCGCATGGAACCCTTCTTCAGCCAGGCGCACCTTGGTGTAGTGCGGGCGCTCGTCGGTGATCCAGCCTGTGTCAACGGCAGTCATCAAGATGTTGTCTGCTTCCAGCATTTCCTTGGCGCTGGTGCGGGTGAGCATGTTCAGCGCGGCCTTGGCCATGTTGGTGTGCGGATGACCGGGGCCCTTGTAGGCGCGGGAGAATTGGCCCTCCATGGCAGAGACGTTAACAATGTATTTGCGGTGTGCAGTGGATGCCTTCATGGCAGGACGAAGCCTTGAGACCAGCAAGAACGGCGCCGTTACGTTGCAGAGCTGAACTTCCAGCATTTCCAAGGGATCCACCTGGTCCACGACCTGGGTCCAGCTGTTCATGGTGGCCACATCGGGGACAAGGCCGCCGGCGTCGATGGCGGTGCCTGCTTCAATGCGGTCCAAGGAGGCCGATCCCATGGAGAGCGCAAGGGCGGAAATCTCGTCACCGGCAAACTGCGGGTGTTCCATCATTTGGGTGGCCAAAGCCAGCGGGTGCTTGTCATGGGCGTGGCCAAAGGTGACCAGCTCAGGCATGGGCGTGTTTGTAGGGAGCTCTTCCAGCTCGGCATCCACCAACGGCTTGTAGGCATTCCCGGAGCGGCGGACCGTTTGGGCAGCATTGTTGATGATGATGTCCAGCGGACCGGCGGCGTTGAGGGAATCGGTCAACGCCACCACTTGGGTGGGGTCGCGAAGGTCGATGCCAACAATGCGCAGGCGGTGGATCCATTCGCCGCTGTCTTCCATGGCGGAGAACCGGCGCGCGGCATCCTTGGGGAATCGCGTGGTGATGGTGGTGTGTGCGCCGTCGCGCAGCAGCCGCAGGGCAATGTACATGCCGATTTTGGCCCGGCCGCCAGTCAGCAGGGCCCGCTTGCCGCTCAAGTCGGTGCGGGCGTCACGCTTTGAGTGGTTGAACGCGGCACATTCCGGGCAGAGCTGGTGATAGAACGCATCAACCTGGGTGAAGGGCTGCTTGCAGATGTAGCAGGGGCGGGGACGCATGAGCGTCCCCGCCGTATTGCCTGTGGTGGAGGGCTTGAGCTTGTTACCGCGAGTCTCATCATCTATGCGGTCCGGGGCTGCCGTGGCAGTTTTTGCAATAACTGCCTTGTCAGCCTCGTTGACAGCGTCCCGCTTTGCCGTGCGTCGGTACCGCTTGACCGCCTTGAACATCTTTCCTGTGGCTCGGCGAACCAAGACATAGTCGGGGTCTTCTTCGTCATAGACATGGATGTTCTCCAAAACTTTAAGACAATTTTGGATTTCTTCGGGGGTCAAGTCAGGGGCAGTCACCCCATAATTTTAGCCTCTTGTACTGATGTCGCTGACCCGATCGCTTCGATCTGGTTTTTTACCACCAGATCCACAGTTTCCTGGCATATCTTGTCTTGGCCAACAGCCAGTGTCAGTGCTTCAGGAATTTCGGCTGCGGCAGCCAGGGCCAGGGCCTTCTCAGCCTCATCCGGTGCAGGCACCTCCTGACCCTTGCTCAACACGGTGAGTCCTGACTCGGTGATCACGAAGCCACGTGCCCTGTCCAATTCAGGATCCACACCAATGGTGGCTCCGGACGGTATTTTGACGTTTTTGTCAATGATGGCCCTGCGGACAACAGCACCCGAGCCCACTATGACCCTGTCCATCAGGACCGAGTCTTGAACGCGGGCTCCAGTGCCAACAAATACATCATTGGACAGCACCGAGTTTTCCACCACGCCGCCTGTGACAACAACGCCCGGAGCCACAATGGAATCCAGGGCCGTTCCGATGGCATTGTGTTCGCCGCGGACAAACTTCGCGGGTGGGGAAACGGTATTGCGCGTGTAAATGGGCCATGCGCGGTTGTACAAATTGAAGATGGGCAGTGGGGAGATCAGGTCCATATGGGCGTCATAGTAGGAATCGATAGAACCCACATCACGCCAATAGTTACGGTCCCTGTCGGTGGCATCGGGAATGTCATTGGTGGAGAAGTCATAAACGTAGGCTTCGCCACGGTCCACGAAGTAGGGGACGATGTCCCCGCCCATGTCATTCTTGGTGTTCTTCTTGATGGCATCCTGTTCAAGAGCCTCTACGAGGGCATCGGCATTGAAGACATAATTGCCCATGGAGGCCAGGAACTGATCGGGCGCATCGGGGAGACCGGGTGTGGACTCCGGCTTCTCCACGAACGCTGAAATCTTGTGGGCCCCGAGGGCGCCGGGAATTTCTGCATTGTCGATCTCGATGACACCAAATTGATCGGCGAGTTCCAAGGGCTGACGTACTGCGGCGACTGTGGCGCGGGCACCAGATTTAATGTGACTTTGGACCATCTGTTCAAAGTCCATGCGGTACACGTGGTCGGCGCCGACCACAACAACAATGTCCGGATCGGCGTCACCGAGAAGATTCAAGGACTGGTAGATGGCATTTGCACTACCCAGGAACCAGCTCTTGCCGCGACGTTGCTGGGCCGGAACTGTGGCAACATAATTGCCCAATTGTGTCGACATGCGCCACGTCTCGGAGATGTGTCGATCTAAACTGTGTGACTTGTATTGCGTTAACACAACAATTTTCAAGTAGCCGGAGTTGACCAAATTGGACAAGGCAAAATCGACCAGGCGAAATCCCGCAAAGGACACGGCCGGTTTGGCTCGATCAGCTGTCAAGGGCATTAATCTCTTGCCCTCTCCGCCTGCCAATACGATCGCCAGAACCTTCTTTACTGACATGATCCAACCTCCCACAGTGCTGATGGTGTGCTCAACTGCGCCCCCCAATGATGGTTCACAGCAACTTCACACTAGAACAATTACGTCCGGACAGACTACCTTGAGAATGTGCGTATAGATATTGTGACAAAAGAGTTTCCGCCCGAAATTTATGGAGGAGCCGGTGTGCATGTTGCCGAGCTCAGCCGCGTCCTGGCTGAAAGGGTTGATCTGCGGGTCCATGCTTTTGGCAAGGAGCGCGATGCTGACTACCACGGTGCAACGGTTGCCTCTTATTCTGATCTGCCGGAATTAGCCGATGCCAACGCAACTATTCAGACTTTGGGCGTTGATTTGCAGGTAATTCCTGCCATTGCCGGGTCTGAACTGGTGCACTCCCATACTTGGTACGCGAACATGGCCGGGCACATTGCGGCCCTGCTGCATGGAATCCCGCACGTCTTGAGCGCCCATAGCTTGGAGCCGTTGCGTCCGTGGAAGGCCGAACAACTGGGTGGCGGCTACGCCGTTTCTTCGTGGGTTGAGAAGACGGCATATGAAGCTGCCGCGGCCATCATTGCCGTCTCCGATGGCATGCGCCAGGATATTCTGCGAAGCTACCCCGAAGTGGATCCGGCCAAGGTGAAGGTCATCCACAACGGCATTGACGTGGAAACCTGGCAGCGCGATGAGAAGGACGACGTCGTCCGTTCCCTTGGCATTGATCCCAACCGCCCCAGCGTGGTGTGGGTTGGTCGGGTTACCCGGCAAAAGGGGGTGCCGTACCTGTTGAAGGCTGCTGCTGCCTTGCCTCCGGAAGTTCAACTGGTGCTCTGCGCCGGTGCCGCCGACACTCCGGCACTGGGCGCCGAGGTCAACGCCCTCATTGAAGGCTTGAAGGCCCAGCGCGACGGCGTCATCGTCATTGAGCGCATGCTGCCCCGTGCCGAGCTTGTTCAGGTCCTCAGCCATGCAACGGTCTTTGCCTGCCCTTCCATTTATGAGCCCTTGGGAATTGTGAATTTGGAAGCCATGGCCTGCGGTGCTGCGGTTGTCGCCAGTGCTACCGGTGGAATCCCTGAAGTTGTGGCCCACGGGGAGACCGGCTTGCTGGTTCCCCTGGAGCAGGTCAGCGATGGAACGGGTACGCCGCTGGATCCGGAGAAATTTATTGCTGACTTTGCGGCGGCAATGATCGAAGTTGTGAATGACCCTGCTCGGGCCCGCGTCATGGGCGAGAAGGGCCGTCAGCGCGCCCAGGATCATTTCTCCTGGGAATCGATAGTGGAACAAACACTTGATGTTTACAGGAGTGTACTTCCACAGAAGTAGCTCAACCGCAGTCATTTGGGCGCTCCTTTCCTGTTGTCCCGGAGGCCCCGAACTCTTGTTCGGGGCCTCCACTGCGTCCAGGGACGGGGCCTTGTGCCGGCCTTGTCACCGACTCTGACGATGTCCGGCCGCTGTTGCTGTCGCTGCTGCCCATTTCGGCCCCATGATCCTTGAGGAGTCCGTGGTGGAAGTAGTTTCGGCGCTCGGTCTGGGTGGGGTCGATGAAATAGGGGGCTCTGAAGTAGGGGGTGCCGTCCTTGAGGGGCACTGTCCAGTCGCTATGGTGCAGGAGTGAGTGGTGATAGCTGCACAGCAGGGCTGCGTTGTTGATATTTGTTTGCCCGCCGTGTTGCCACGGGACAATGTGATGGGCCTCGGTCCAATGGGCCGGCATGGTGCAGTCAGGGAACGAACAGCCAAGGTCTCGTGCAAACAGTATTTTCCTTTGCATCGGGGTGAAGAGCCGCTGGGTGCGGCCTGCGTTGAGGATCTCTTGTCCCTCGCCCATGTAGAGGTGGGTAATGTCCGGGTCGCACAGTGATTGTTCGAAGAGGTGCAACGGTACCGGGCCGCTGTACGGGGTGAAAACTGTCCCGGTGCCGTCACGGCGGTTGATGTCTTCTTCGGTTGTTGTGATGATCAGTTGGGTTTTCAAACCACCATTGAGTGGAAGTTTCCCACTCCGGGCCGCGAGGTTCACACAGTCAAGAAGCCCGTCAAGCAACTTCTGCGCACGCGTCCGAATATCTTTGACCGCCGGATCGGTGCTTTCTGGATCGATGGGATCCAGTCCTTCAAGCTCCTCCCAGGATTCGGGGCGGGGGATGCGCACGCCGTCAACTACCCGTGGATCAGCTTCGTAGGCCACGCCTCCGAGTTGGCCACTGTCACGGTCATCTAAATCGTCTGCAGACGCACCTCGCCGCGCAGCTTCCGGGGCCGCGGAACCAAAGAATTCCATAATTTGACTTAGTTGCTCAAACGCGGCATCCGGACCCTCAGCTTGATCATCCGGCTGCCCGGACCCATGGTTCTGGTCCTGGGTGGGGTTGATGGGCCCGTGTTTGTTGGGGTTGGTGGCGGTTCCGATGGCGGCCATGAGGTGTTCGTACTGTTCGATGATCATGTGCCCGTCGAAGTGGACCAAGCCCCGACGTGCTTTGCGGAAGAACAGGCCCTGCTTCGAGATCAGCTCTCCTTCGCTGGGTTTTTGCCCGTCGGGGTCCAAATGCGCCATGATGCGGTTGCCGGCGTGACGTAGAAAGTCGGGGTCCGCGTCCTTCCCGGTTGCAACCAGGCTGGATTGCACATCAAGAGAGCGCTCATGTGTGATCAGGCCAGCCTTCGCAAGGCTCTGGGCCTCTTCAACGAAGTTTGCGATCATCAGGGCGTGGTCTGCAGAAAGGTCTGCGTGAAAGAATGCTTCGCCGACCACCGTCTGCTTGGCCGGGGCAACTGTCCCGGTGAGGTTGTCCCTGAGCGGCAAAAGGGTCTCGCTCAAGCGGATTCGGCGACGAGCTTCAACGGCACTGATTTTCACCGACTCGACCAGCAACGCGACGGGGGAATGAACACCTGATTGCAAGAAGCGGCCGGCGGCCACCCGTTCCGCCAATTCCGCGGCCACTTGAACATTCAATGCCTGCTGGAACCGGCCCAAGTGCTCCAAATCCCGTGCCCACTGAAGGCATTCGCGGTCACTCAAAGAACCAATGTTCAAGCCAAAAGGGGGCTCGGGTTGGCGACTGGTATCACTGGCAATGGAAGAGTCAGAGGTCGAGGCATCTGTGGCCGCAGCATCAGCACCTTGGGCGCTTGTGGCTGCCTTGATGATGGCGTCGGCAAGATTGAGGAGTTGATGGATGTGTTCACCGACCCGAGCTTCTCCTGTTTTGGAGTCCGAGATACCTGGATCCTTCGCCATCGCTTTCATACATATATTCTAATACTGGGCCCTGACATCCACTGCGAGATTCCTCCTTCTGTGGGTAAGAGCAGCCCTGGCTCTGCCTGTGCACTAATAAACGCTAAGGCCAGCACTGGTCGTCAGTGATTCCCAAATTTTGTGGTGTCGGCTGGCTGGGTTGTGGATAACTTCTAGCACGTCTTCCTTGGGGCGTGTACCTTGGTAGCAAGCCACGGGCAGCTGCGTCAACGACGATGTTGTTTGCCCACTCAGCACTCACAGCAGGGGCCGGCGATGAGGGATAGTCATACAGCAAGGAACCGCTCCACCATCTTTACAGGGCACCGGGAGTCCGCCGTCAGCCCTCCGAGGGTCTTGGCCACACGCAGTCAGAGCGGCAACAATCGCTTTGGGCGGGCACTGAATTTCTCGCTACGAGGTCTTGCAGCCATGGCTATTGGGGGACTGCTCGTCCTAAGTGCCTGCACTCCAGCACCGCCGGGTACCGGCGTCGCAACGCCTCCCGGTAGCACCAGCAGCACCCCTGGTGCCACGACCCCGGGAACCTCCACGGCGGCACCCACGACTGTCCCGGCTTACAAGCCAGCCACCGCCAAGGGGCCGGCACAAAACGTGCCTGTTCCCGTGTTGCCTGCGAAGGCCAAGGAATTTAGCAAGGAAGGCCTCATCGCCTTCGCCGAATACTGGTACTCCACCCTCGGCTACGTATACGAGACCGGGAACTCGGCTCCAATGATGGCTGTTACCGAGCCTGACTGCAAGACTTGTGCCTTCATTAACGAACCGCTGGGAGCTTGGTACGACGAGGGAGGCTGGATCGTAGGCGGCCTTATGACCGTCTATTCCTCGACCAGTACGTTTTCAGAGTCATCCAGCGGAAGCTATCAAGTAAATCTCATGGTCCAGCAGTCACAAGTCAGTTCATATGCGAGTGACGCATCGTTAAATTCGAAACGGGATCCGTCGGTGGCACAAGGGGACATCTTCGTCGCAACGTATGCCAATGGTCAGTGGACTGCCAGAACTGCAGAGCCGCTGGAGGGGGGCTGATCTGCATGCGTATTGGACTTCTCACACGAAATCTTCAATTCTGGATTCTATGGGTATCTCTAGTAGTCCCCAACGTGCTTCAGGGCGGTGTGGACCTACCCATTTGGAAAGACTCTGCGCTCGCAGTTCAGGGTGGGAATTCCGTGAATGGTGGCGGGAATTCTGAACAAGTAGCTTCCGCCGACGGGGCAGACGAATTCAACTACGAGGCCAGGTTGGCTTGCACTGACGGTGATAGCGTCATCTTTCCTGCATGTGCCCAAGTGATGCCATCATGTTCAACTGGCGTTGGCAGCCAAGACGGGGAACCTGGAATCGCAATATATTGGTATCGCGCGGCAAAGAATAAACCGGCATTGTGGTTCTACTACAGCGGCCCTGAGTGCGTGTATGGCGAAAAGCCCCGCGACATCCTTG
>JBDTQM010000101.1:0-13095 GCA_039932175.1 Specibacter sp. | reverse complement strand
GGGCCACCGTTGTGGTGTACTCGGAGTTGGCCGTGATGTTGTAGTTGCCGTCGGCCGAGGCCGGGGCCACAACATTCCATGTGGTGACGAGCTGGGCACCCGGAGCCAGTGTTGCTGCAGTTGCCGGGGTCTTGGGCGTCGCCGTCCAGCCTGCAGGCAGCTTCAGCGAGACCGCCGCGTTGGAGACGGGAGCAGGCTCGTTGGAGACCAGTGTGGTGGTGAATTCGTTGTCCGTGCCCTGCTCAATGATGGGTCCGGTTTGTCCCAGCGACAGCTGGGCGCAGGCGGGGGTGGTTGTTGATGCACCCAGGTCGCGCACCAGCAGGTTGTCCAGGGACAGATCTGACGCCGTGGAACCCGTGCGCAGCAAACCTACGTAGCTGTCGCCACAGGCGCTGGCCGTGAAGTTCTGCGTCCAACGGGTGGTTGTGAACTGGGCCGGGAACGGGGTGGACTGGGTCTGGACCGCGCCGGCGGCGCCGTCGTAGCCGCCAACCCAGGCGTACTCGTTGGCCTTGGTGGACTGGTAGTTGAAGGAGATCTCGTAGTCGTGGCCCGGAGTGAACTTCACGGTTGAGGGAGTGGTCCGATAAACCAGGCCGCCGTTTTCCTCATGGGCGTGCAAGGAGAAGTTGCCGTTCAGCACATCATCCATGACCTTTCCGTTCCAGCCCTTCTGGGTGAACGGTGCATGGATCGGTGCCAGGTGGGTGCGCGGGTCGGTGTTGCCGCCTGCGTTGCCCTTGACGAACGGGCCCCAGCCCTGGTCAACGTTTTCAAAGTCCTCGGCGAGAACCACGCCCGTGGCGCCGTTCTGGCCCACGTCGGCCGCCGTGACCTTTGCCGTCTTGACCACGCGGATGTCATCCACCAGGACGGCTGTGGTGCCGGCGCCGGCGGAGATCTTCAGAACGGGCTTCTCGCCGTCGTTCTTCACATCCACCAGCACACTCACACGCTGGGTGTAGGTGCGGTTCTTCTGGTCTCCAGCAACAGTGTTGAACAGGCTGGAAGAGTTGATGGTGTTGGTGACGGCCGGCGAACCGGGAACGGTTGCGCTGATAGTGGTGTCGCGCTTGCCGCGCGGGAATTTCTCCACGCTGGCCAGGGTGGGATCAATTTCAATCCATGCGCTGACGGAGTACGTGCCCTTGTTGAGGGCTCCGAGGGTCTGGGTGATGCTGGCAGCGTCGTCGCCCAGGCGTGCAGAGGTCAGGCCCTTGGTGGAACGGGCAAGGGTCACATTGCCCTGCGGGTTCCAGGCTGCCAGGGAACCGGAGTTGAAGCCGGGATCGTTGACGCCAATGCCGTAGCCCCAGGTGGTGCTGGCGTTGGGGATGACGGTCTCAGACGCTGAGATGGCAGGTGTGGTGGCCAACGGGGTGGTGGGCACCAGGACGTAGGCGGTGTTTTCCTTGGGGTTCAGGTTGACTTTGCCGCCGGTCACGGCCACGTCGCCAACGAGCTTGCGGCCGTGATCCGTGAGCTCGTAGAGCTTCATGGTGGTCTGGTTGGCAAACTCAGGCAGCAGCGTCCAGGTCTGGGCGCCGCCGGCCAGGCTGTAGTTGTACAGCTTGGTTTGCTTGTTGGTGTCATTGCTGGCGGTTTCGCCGAACTCCACCATCTCGCTGGACCACGGCAGCAGGTAGTTGTGGCCCTGAAGGACCTTCACGCCGTCCTGGGTGATGACGCGGTTCTCCAGTGAGGTGCCTGTGACGCTCAGGTTGTTCTCGAGCGTGATGGCGGCGGGGGTCCAGGTCTTGATTTCCTGCTGCTGCAGGAACTTGACCGGAACGTTGTTGTCCCACACGTTGGTCATGAACTTGTTGTAGTCGTTCTGGCCGGTCCAGCCCTGCCACTCAATGATGTGCTGGGTGCCAAGGCGCGGGTCCGGGTTCCAAATGTCGCGCTGGCTGTTCTGGGCGAAGCGGAGGATCTCCGAGTTCCAGCCCTTGAGGGTGCTTCCGCCGTATTTTTCATCCACGGCCCAGTGGGACCAGGTGTTGTTGCGCACCATGGAGTTGGCGAACTCGGAGGAAACCGAGAAACCGTTGTTCATGATGTTGCGCTGCAGGCGCTCACCAACCCAGCCGGACTCGTAGTACACGTCAATGTAGTTCGCGGTCAGGTTGTCGTCGGCGGCTGCGTCGAGACCGGCAATGCGCTTGTTCTGGTCTCCGGAGAGGACGTCGCGGCGCTGGTCGATGTAGTAGGACTGCTCAAGCCAGTTCCAGCCCTTGCCGGGAGGCTGCTTGATGAAGGTGTCACTGAACGCCTTGGATTCTGGGTAGGCCTCGGTGTTGTTCATGTGCACGCTGAACGTTGCACCGTATTCCTTGGCCTGGACCAGGAGCGAGTTCATGTCCTTGATGCCGCCGGCACGTTCATTCCAGTTGCCGCTGAAGTCGGTGTTGGCCGAGTCATGGCCTTCGGAGGTGAAACCCTTCAGCAGGGAGTACTGGCCCAGTCCGTCAGTGGACAATGCCGTGTGCTTGACGTCGTCAAGGGTGCGCAGGAACGGGTTGGTGGCCTGGCTGGCAAAGTTGAAGGGGATGTTCTGGACAACGCGGTTCTTCACATCCTCCCAGCCCTTGGGCTTGTACTGGATGTCGCGGGAGGCGATGGCGCCGTCCTGCCAGTTGACGGTGCCGTCTGCGTTGGCGTCCAGTGTGATGATGACCTTGGCTTCAGGGAGCGGTTCGGTCTCGGTGGAGTCCTTGGCCCGGTAAAGCCAGGCTCCGGAAGAGATGCCCACAGTCTTGTTGGCGCCGTCGGCCTTGACTTGGCGCCAGAAACGGCCGCGTTCGGAGGCTGCCAGGGCGTTGTCCGCAGTGGACCAGGCGCCGTCGTACAGCGAGTTGCTTTCAAAACCGGCGGCCAGGTCGGCGTTGTTGGCAATGGCCACCATGGACGTCTTGGCGGCAGCGTCAACGGCTGTTGCGGCGTTCACGGCTGTGATGGTGTCACCGGAAATGGCGCGGTCCGTGGAGACCACTGCGGTGGCCACGGAGGAACCGGCCTCAGCGGAGGAGAGGGTCACCAGGTCCTGATCCATGATCTGAATGCGGTTGACCTTCTCGGTGCCGGCCTCCTTGATCTCGGTGATGTTGAAGGTCAGCACGTTCTTTTCAACGGCGAGCTTGGCCTTCAGGCTCACGCCGGTCATGCCGGGCACAGCGATGTTGTAGTCGATCGACTTGCCATTGACGTTGAGCGCAGATGTCACGGTGACATTCTGGTCGGTGCCGTTGATGCGTATTTTGGTGGCGACGGCGGTGGCGCCTGTCATGGTCTTGCCGGCGAGCGTGTATTTCAACGCCTGGGGGAATGCGGTGGAAACCTCAACGGACAATGTGCCGGAGGAAATCACCGCCGATCCTTCTGCCGCGATGGCAGGAATGGCCGCAGCGATGGGGATGATGGTGCCGGCCATGACGGCGCCGGCGATCCCCATCCCCACCCACTTGCGTTGGTGTCGAGCGAGTGACATCAAGAGCTCCTTGAATAACTTCTTTGTGGTCCAAGTGGCGGTCTGCGCACTTGATTTTGTGGTGCATGGTGCAGTGCCAGCGGGGCCGAACATGAGCCACCTCACACTGTTATGCATAACATTACATGATCGTGTCCAGCGCCCACTTCTTGTTGCGACGTTGACGCAATGTAGCCCGCAATGTAGCCCGCAATGCATTCCGGGGTGCACGTCAGGCGCGGCAAGGTGATTGATCGTGACGTTTTCATGGTAGTTGTGATCATTATGTGCTAAGCTGGTGCACAACCCGGAATGCTTCCAGCGGCCGTAAAAATGTGTCCCAGGAAGCCGCTAAACAAGGAGAATGCACAGCATGAGCGAAAACACCCAACTTGGCCCCTTCATGGACGCTGAACTCACCAGCCAGCCCGAAGTATGGGCTAGGGCAATTGCCCAGGCCAAGAGTGAGAACCTGCTGCCTGCCGACGGGCAGCGCGTGGCAGTCATTGGTTGCGGCACCTCGTGGTTCATGGCCCAGAGCTACGCCACGGCCCGCGAAGCAGCAGGCAAGGGCGTCACCGACGCCTTCGCCGCCTCCGAAGCGTTCCTGGGTGCCGACCGCGGCTACGACGCCGTGGTTGCCATCACCCGCTCAGGCACCACCACAGAGGTGCTGGAAATCCTCACAGCCATCAAGGGCACAGTGCGCACCATTGCCCTGGTGGGTGACGTCACCTCCCCGATCATGACCTTGGCTGATGCCGTCGTGGAACTGCCGTACGCCGATGAGCAGTCAGTTGTGCAGACCCGTTTCGCCACCACAGCCCTGACCTACCTGTTGACGAGTGTTGGCGTGGACCTGGGCGCAGCCGTTGAGGACGCCAAGGTCAGTGTCATCGCTCCCGTGGAGCAGGAACTGATCGACGCCGAACAGTTCACTTTCCTGGGCACCGGCTGGACCGTAGGCCTGGCCCACGAGGCCGGTCTGAAGATGCGTGAAGCAGTGCAGGGCTGGACCGAGTCCTACCCGGCCAAGGAATACCGCCACGGCCCCATCTCCATTGCCGCCCCGAACCGCGTCACCTGGATGTTTGGCGACCAGCCCGAGGGTCTGGACAAGGACGTTGCCAAGACAGGCGCGCTGTACATCAACACCACCATGCACCCGCTGGCGGAATTGGCCCGCGTCCACCGCGTTACCCTGGAGCGCGCCCGCGCCCGCGGCATGAACCCGGACCTGCCGCGCAATCTCACCCGCTCGGTCATCCTGGACGACTAATTCCCCGTGGACAGCCTGATTTCTGGCTAAAATGTCAGGCACGCCACTTCGCTTGAAGCGGCGTGCCTGATGTTTGTCCTTGGAACAGCGGGTCCGCACCAGAGAATGCCACTGGTATTTGCCTTCTACAAAGAAATTACCTTCATGAATACTTTGACCAACCGTGCAGGCGTTTCCGAAACGCTGCCGGCTGCCAGTTCCTCCGACGCGCCAATGCTCGACGCCGTACTGGCCTTTGACGTGGGCGGCACCGACATGAAGGTGGGTGTGATCCTGGGTGATCCTGGCCGCGGCGAGGTTGAGCTGCGCGATCTTCAGCGCCATCCCACGCCGCTGGACGGCGCCCGCTCCGGCGACAGCGTCTGCGCCAGAATTGTGGAGCTGACGGCTGAATACCGGTCAGCCCACCCGGAGCTGAACATTTCCGCCGTCGGCGTCACCGTGCCGGGCATCGTGGATGAGGATGCAGGCATTGGCATCTACTCGGCCAACCTGGGGTGGCAGGACTTCCCCTTCACAGCAACCCTGGAGGCGGCCCTGGGCCTGCCCGTCGGTTTTGGGCACGACGTCGGGATGGCCGGCGAGGCGGAATTCCAGCTCGGCGCCGCCGTGGGCAAGTCCGACGTGCTCATCCTGGTCATTGGCACGGGCATTGCCGGAGTTGTCTTGTGCGACGGCAAGCGCGTGGCCGGCGGCGGCTACGCGGGCGAGATCGGCCACGCCATGGTGCCCGGACCCGACGGCACGCTGGCGATCCTGGAATCCTTGGGCTCCGCCGGTGCCATTGCCCGCCGCTACACGGAAGCCACCGGCACACCGGTGGCCGGTGCACGCGAGGTCATGGCCCTGGCCGCGGACGGCGATGCGGCGGCGAAAACCATCTGGAACGACGCCATCAATGCCCTGGCGTTCAGCGTTGCCCAATGCGTCTCCATTTTGGGCACCGAAACCGTTGTCCTCGGCGGCGGCCTGTCCATGGCCGGCCCGGCACTGTTTGTTCCCCTCGCCGACCGCGTGGATGAACTGTTGACCTTCCACCGCCGCCCCGAGTATGTTCATGCGTCCCTGGGTGAAAACGCCGGACTCATCGGCTCCGCATTGAAGGCCCGCAGCCTGAAGGCCCGCAGCCTGAAGGGAACCCCATGAGCGCCAACAACGTGGTCCTCACAGTCACCCCCAACCCGGCCGTTGACGTCACCTACGCGGTGGACGGCGTGAACCTTGGCTCCTCCCACCGCGTTTCGACACCCCTGTACAGGGCCGGCGGCAAGGGCCTGAACGTCTCCCGCGTGGCGCACCAGCTGGGCTACGCAACGCTTGCCATCGCCACGGCCGGAGGCCCCTCCGGTGAGCAGTTGCGTGCCGACCTTCAAGCAGCAGGGATACTGCACCACCTGGTCCCGGTAACGGCTGCAACCCGGCGCACGATTGCCCTGGTGGACACGGCGCACGGGAACACCACCAGCATTTTCAACGAGGTGGGACCCGCCCTCAGCGCCGCCGAATGGCAGGCCCTGGCCGCTGCCGTGGTGGACAAGCTGTCCGGTACGCAGACGGCCGACGGCGTGCGCAAGCCGGGCGTGCTGGTCGGCTCGGGCTCCCTGCCGGAGCATGCACCGGCCGATTTTTACCCTGCCCTGGTGGCACTGGCCCACGGTGCGGGAGTGCCCGCCATCATCGACACCTCCGGACGCGGAATTCTGGCCGCGGCCAAGGCAGGTGCCGACCTGCTCAAACCCAACAACCACGAGTTGATGGAAGCCGTGGGCGAGAGCAATCTTGTCACGGCAGCCCGCAAGCTGATGGATTTAGGTGCCAGGCGCGTGCTGGTCAGTGTTGGCGAGGAAGGCATGCTGGCCTTCAGCGCCGACGCCCCCGGCAGCTACATCCAGGCAAAACTGCCGGCACCCTTGAGCGGCAACCCCACAGGCGCCGGCGATGCAGCGGTGAGTGCTGCCGCCGTCGCACTGGCCAACGGGGTCGAAGACTTGCGTGAGATCCTGCGCGCCGCCACTTCCTGGAGCGCGGCAGCAGTGCTCATGCCCGGCGCCGGGGAGATTTCCCCGCAGTACAGCGAGCTGGCCCAACAGCTCATCATCACAGACCACTAAGGAACATATTTCATGGCTTTGACAAATACCCGCGACATCATGAACCTGGCGGCGCAGTCCGGCATTGGCCAGGGTGCCTTCAACGTCATCCACTTGGAGACCATTGAGGGATTGATTGGCGGAGCCGAAGCGGCTGGCCGCCCGGTGATCCTGCAGATCTCGGAAAACTGTGCCAAGTTCCACGGCGGCCTGGAGCCGGTGGCACTGGCCACCTTGGCGGCAGCCCGGCGGGCCAGTGTGCCCGTGGCCGTGCACCTGGACCATGCCGAGGATGAGGCGCTGGCGTACGAGGCCGTGGACTTGGGCTTCGGCTCCATCATGTACGACGGCGCGCACTTTGAGTATGAGCAAAACGTTGAGGTTACCGCCCGCGTGGCAGCGTACGCCCATGCACGCGGCGTCTACGTTGAAGCTGAATTGGGCAAGGTCGGCGGCAAGGACGGTGCCCACGCGCCGGGCGTGCTGACGGACCCCACCGAAGCAGCCGCCTTTGTGGCAGCGACGGGCGTGGATGCCCTGGCCGTTGCCGTGGGTTCCTCGCACGCCATGACGGAGCGCAGCGCGGCGTTGAACCTGGTGCGCATCGCCGAGCTGAAGGCGGCACTGGATGTGCCGTTGGTGCTGCACGGCTCCTCGGGGGTCTCGGATGAGATCATTGTGGCAGCGATTGCAGCCGGCATGACCAAGATCAACGTCTCAACCCACCTGAACGGTTTCTTTACGCGCGCAGTGCGTGAGTACTTGGATGCGAACCCTGCTGTAGTAGATTCACGTAAGTACTTGGGTGCAGGACGAACGGCCCTGGTCCCTGAAGTAGCCCGGTTGCTGAACTTGTTTGCCGGCGCCGGTCAAACGGACAACTAGACGCGATGGCCGCTGGCCGTCCCGGGGAGAACATAGATGAACAGAACTGAACGACTCACAGCGATCTTGGACATCCTGGCCGCCGACGGCCATGTGGAAGTCGATGAGATTGTGGAGAAGCTGGGTGTTTCCCCGGCCACCGCGCGGCGCGATTTGGACTCCTTGGCCAATGAGCGCCTGCTGACGCGCACCCGCGGCGGTGCCACGAGTGGTTCTGTTTCCTATGACCTGCCGGGGCGGTACAACCGCGACGACTTTGCCGATGAAAAACAGCAGATTGCCCATGCCGCCAGCGCCCTGATCCCCAAGGGTGCCGTCATTGGCCTGTGCGGGGGAACCACCAGCACCGCACTTGCGCAGGTGCTGTCCACCCGCGAGGACTTGATGGTGCAATCCAACAGGCCAACCCTGACGGTGGTCACCAACGCCATTAATATTGCAGCGCAGCTGGCCATCCGGCCCAACTTCAAGATCATGGTCACCGGCGGCATTGTGAACCCGCGCTCCTACGAGCTGGTGGGACCGTACGCGGATTCCATCTTGCAGCGCGTGGCCCTGGACTTCGCGTTCATCGGTGTCAATGGGATTGAGCCCGGTGCGGGCCCCACCACCAATGACGAGGGCGAGGCCTCGGTGAACTCCCGCATGGCCCGGCGTGCCTCCGAGGCGTACATCCTGGCCGACGCCTCCAAAATCGGCAAGCGTGCCTTCGCCACCATGGAGGAGCACGACTTCCGCAACCTCATCACGGATTCCCGGATCACCCAGGAGCAGCTCCAGGCGTTCGCCGAGGCCGGCACCAACGTGATTGTGGCTCCGCAGCTCTAAACAACCGGCGCACAAGACTGCGGCACCACTGCCATCCGGCCGTGGTGCCGCAGTCTTTCGGCGCTTCAGCTCAATTGGCGCTTGTGGCCTTAGGCGAAGAATTCCTTGCCAAAGTAGCTGCCCGCAGCCGGGAGCCCGGCCGGGACGGCAAACACCCCCGAGCCCACATGGCGGATGTATTCGTTGAGCCTGTCGGAGCTGCCCAATTTGCGCTGCAGGGCCACAAATTGTTCCGGGTTCCGTTGGAAGCTCAGGAACATCAAGCCGGCGTCCAGGCGCCCCACGGCATCCAGGCCGTCGGTGAAGTTGTAGCCGCGGCGCAGGATCTTGGCGCCGCCATTGTTTTCGTGGGCCACCAGGGCCATGTGGGAGTCGGCCGGAATGACCGGGGCCCCGGCCACCGCGGCGTGAAAGTCGGGGATGTCATGCTCCCCGGTGCCGGTCAGGGGAGCCCCTTCACCCTTGGTGCGGCCAAAAATGCTTTGCTGGTCCCCGATGGTGTCCTCGTCCCAGGTTTCAATGAGCATGTGGATCTTGCGGGCCACCAGGTAGCTGCCACCGGTCATCCAAGGCTGGCCGGCTTCTTCGCCCACCCACACGTGCTCCGCCAGCTCCGCGGCACCCTGCACGTTGCGGGTGCCGTCCTTGAAGCCCATCAAGTTCCGCGGGGTGGCCTGATTGGCTCCGGCCGAGGCACGCCCAAAACCGAGCACCGTCCACTTGGTCTTCACCATGGTTCGTGCCATGCGGGCCAGGTTTCGCACTGCGTGGTACGCCACCTGGGGATCGTTGGCGCAGGCCTGGATGCACAGGTCCCCGCCCGTCAGCGCCGGGTTGAGCGATTCCCCGGCCATGGCGGGCAGCTGGGCAAAGTCTGCCGGCTTGAATTTTTCCAGCCCAAACCGCCCGTCAAAGAGGGAGGGGCCAAAGCCGAGCGTGAGGGTAAGTCCCTGCGGCCCCATGTCCGTGGCTTCACCCGTATCCCCGGGAATGGCCTGCTCCCGGCCCGGCTCCACCTTGCCCACGGGCGCACCGGCAGTCATCTCGGCCATGGCTGCGGACCACTTGGCCAACACCAACTGCAGCTCGGTGGGGCTGGTGGCGCTCACGTCAAAGGCGGTGAAGACCAGATGGTCCTGCGGGGGAGTCTCGATTCCGCCCTGGTGCTCCCCATAGAACGGGTAGGCCAGGGTGGCCCGCCCGGCCATGAGTTCGACGTCGGACACGGGCCCGGCGGGTGCGGGGGCGGCACCGGCAGCCAGGGCGCCGGCCACCCCCAGTGCCACCCCGCCCGCGCCGGCGACGGCGGCGGAGCCGCTAAAGAATGTTCGGCGCGAAACACCCGCGCCCGGCTCGGTGGGTTCACTCATTTAGACAGTGGCCACTTTCTCGGAAATCTTCGCCAACGGTGCCTGCAGCGACTGGATGAGCTGGGTGAGCTTGGCGGCGTCTGTCTTCTTCAGCTCTTCCGTGTAGGACTTCCAGCCGCCCAGGGCAGCGGGGTCCTTGTAGTCGGCGAGGGCTGTGTTAACTGTCTCGAACTGGGTGGTGATCTGCTCGGTCAGCGTTGCGTCGATGTCCTTCAGGGCCGGCTTGAGGTATTCAAAGGCCTGCTGCGAGCCCTCAATGTTGGCGGCGAAGTCCACCAGATCCAGCTTGGAGTAGGCCTCCTCCTCGCCGGTGATCTTCGAGGACTGGACCTCCTCCAGCAGGCCGCTGGCGCCGTTGGCCAGTTCCTCGGGCTTGTAGGAACCCTTGGCTTCCAGCTCGGCGGTGAGCGTCTTCAGCACGGCCACGTTCTTCACAATGCCGGCAGCAAGCGCCTTGGACTTCTCCGTGATGGCCTTGGCCTCGAACAGGTCCTTCTCCAGCGGGTGGAAGCCCGTCCATTCCGTTCCGGGTTCGACGTCGGCCACGCGCAGGTCAAGTGCCGGGTCAAGGTCGGGGAAGCTTTCGGCCACCGGTTCGATCCGCTCAAAGAACGGGCGGGCCTCGGCATAGGCCTGCTGGCTGGCGGCCACATCGCCGGAATCGACGGCCTTGTGCAGGGCCGCGACGGCCAACACCAGGCTGTCCACCTGGCCGGACACGTACTTGGCGTAGCCGTCGGTGCCCGCCTTCAACTTTTCGCTGACGCCGTTGGCGGCCGACGCGGCGGCGCCGCCACTGACGGTAAACGCCTTGGTCTCGGTGACGGCGCCCGGGCAGTACAACTGGTACTCGCCCCCGGCCAGGGTCACGGTGAAGCTGACGGCCTTCAGGCCCGGAATGACGTTTTCACGTTCACCCAGGATGCGCTTGTCACTGAGCAGCTCCACTTCACTGACGCCCGAGGCGTCCTTGTTGGAGATGGTGAACGTGACGGGGCCTGCCGGGGCGGCGGTGAAGTCCGGGACGCACTGCTGGTCGCCGTTGACCTTTTCCACGCTGACGGCAATCTGCGCGGCACCATTGCTGACGGGCACGGCATCGCCCGTGGCGGTGCCGGCGCCGCCACGGGGTGCCGCGCCGCCGCAAGCGGCCAGCGAGAGGGTGAGCACGGCTGCGCCGGCGAGCAGGGCCGGCGCAGCCGAGCGGAAGGTGCGGAGTGTGGAGGAATGCATGGTTGTCCTTTTGCAGGGGGTCGGGAGGAGGTGTGCGAAAAAGGGGAGCACACAGTGGCCGCCGCCCGTGGCGGCAAGCGTGGGTGGTGCGGAATTAGGGTGAGGGTGCCGTGACCAGCAGTTGGCGGCGGTTGCGCCGGGCCGTGCCGAGCATCACCAGGGCGGCAATGAGGAACACTGCCGGCAGATGGCGGGACCACAGGATGTTTTCCGCTGTGGCGGATTCGAAACTGCTTAGCAACGTGACCGCGGCGCCGACATGCTTTTCGGGAACATGCCAGCCGTTTTCACCCGCCACGGCAATGGTGCGGGAGGAGGCCAGGCCGCCGCCGCTCAGTGTCAGCGTTGCACCCTGGGTGTTGACGGCGTCCACCACATGGTTGTTGACCAGCCACACGGTGATGCTGCCCTTGCGGTTCCAGCTTGCGGCAAACGGGCCGGGGTTCTTGCCCGGGCTGATGCCCACAGGCATCCGCCCGCCGTTGAGCTCGCTCAACATGTCTGCAGAGACCTTCGCGGGCTCCGCCTGCGCGGCCGCGGCTGCCTCGGCGGTGTAGACGGCTGCCGTGCGCCCGGCATGTGATTCGGTGCCATGGCCGGTCAGCGAATAGCTGGTTTCGGTGCCGCCGGCGGATGTCACCAGAAGCGTTGACGGCCCTCCGGGCGCCAGCCGCAGCGAACCTGCAGCCTGCCCGGATGAGGCGGCCAACGGCGTCGAACTTGTTACTGAGGGGGCGGCAGGGATGGCCAGGGGTGCGGCAAAAACCAGGACCAGGGCAGCCGCTGTGAGTGCTCCGGCGGCCATGAACTGCAGGCGCGGCAAGGCTGCGGCGCCGGGACGCCACGTGCGCGGCCACACAATGATGGCCAGCATCGGGACCAGGTACAGGGCCCAGCCCAGCAGCTCAACCACGCGGGGGTCGCTCGGGATGCCGAACACGCCGGTCAGGATGGCTGCCCGGGCGCTGCCGTTGGGGGCCAGCCAGGCGAGGTTGACAGTGGCATCCTGGCCGATGTTGACCCACCCGGCCTCGTGGGCCGTGCGCAGGGACTTCATGAGGAGCCCGGCGGCGACAAAGACCAGGAACACGCCCGTGGCTTTGAAGAACTTGGCCAGGTTGAGCTTGATGGCCCCGCGGAACAGCAGGAAACCAACGCCTGCGGCGATGGCGAGCCCCAGCAGGGCGCCCAGCCCGGCGCTCAGCGGGTTCAGTGAGGATTGGAAGGCCGCCACCATGAAGACGGCTGTTTCAAAGCCCTCGCGCAGCACTGCCAAAAAGGCCATGCCAGCCAGGGCGGCCACGGAGCCGCCCCTCAGGGCTGAGCCTGCATGGGCTTCCAGGGTGGATTTCATGGAGCGGGCATTTTTGCTCATCCACAGGATCATGAACGTCACTATCACCACCGCCACGGCGCCAATGAGCGTTTCCATGGCTTCCTGCTGCTGCTGGGGGAGTGCGGCGGAGACCAGTTCCAAGGTGATGCCCACCAGGGCGCTCAGCAGGAGTGCCGCGCCAACGCCCAGCCACATGGGCTTGAGGGAAATGTTGTTGCGGCGCAGAAAAGCGGCGATCATCCCCACTATCAGTGCGGCCTCAAGACCTTCACGCAGGCCGATGACAAGTGTTGCAAGCACCCAAATACTCCGGTGTTCCCTTGACGATGGAAGCTGGGGTATGCCTCAGCTCTCAGGCAAGGCTACCCTTAGCCTGCCAGTTAACGCCAATTAGGCCAGCTAAGTCTTGCGTATTGGACCTGGCGGGTCACCAAATGTGGTCCGGCGCGTCCAGCACAGTCTTGGCCGGATCAGCCTGGGTCCACTGCGCAAAGTTTGTGTCCAGGGCATATTGCTGCCCCGTCCTGATCAAGGTGCGGACCTCGGCATTCTCCGGGTTGTTCAGCGACTCAAAGTACTCCACCGACCAGTGGAACCAGCGCATG
>JBDTQM010000100.1:0-13121 GCA_039932175.1 Specibacter sp. | reverse complement strand
ACAGGTCAAGGGTGGTGTTTTCCAGCTTGAGGCCAACTTCTTCGGCGATGACCTGGCCGCCCGTGAGGACGGCGATGTCGGCCAGCTGGGCCTTGCGGCGGTCACCGAAGCCCGGAGCCTTGACGGCAACGGACTTGAACAGGCCGCGGATCTTGTTCACGATCAACGTGGCAAGAGCTTCGCCTTCAATGTCTTCGGCGATGATCAGCAACGGCTTGTTGGAAGCCATGACCTTTTCCAGAACTGCCACAAGATCCTTGACGCTGGAGATCTTGGAGTTCACGATCAGGATGTACGGGTCCTCGAGGACCGTTTCCTGACGCTCGGTGTCGGTCACAAAGTAAGCGGAGATGTAACCCTTGTCGAAGCGCATGCCTTCGGTGAGTTCAAGTTCCAGGCCGAAGGTGTTTGACTCCTCGACGGTGATTACACCTTCCTTGCCAACCTTGTCCAGGGCTTCAGCAATGAGGGCGCCAATTTCGGGATCCCCGGCCGAGATGGACGCAGTTGCTGCGATCTCTTCCTTGGTCTCGATTTCCTTGGCGGAAGCCAACAGCTGCTCGATGACGGCTGCAACAGCCTTCTCGATGCCGCGCTTGAGGGACAGCGGGTCGGCGCCGGCAGCTACGTTGCGCAGGCCTTCCTTGACCAGAGCCTGAGCCAACACGGTTGCCGTGGTGGTGCCGTCGCCGGCAATGTCATCAGTCTTCTTGGCGACTTCCTTGACCAGCTCAGCGCCGATCTTCTCGTAAGGGTCATCAAGTTCGATTTCCTTGGCGATGGAGACACCATCGTTGGTGATTGTGGGTGCGCCCCACTTCTTCTCGAGAACAACGTTGCGACCGCGCGGGCCCAAGGTTACCTTGACGGCGTCGGCGAGGATGTTCAACCCACGCTCAAGACCGCGGCGTGCCTCTTCATCAAATGCAATGAGCTTGGCCATGGAGGCTTCAGTCCTTTCGGGACAGTCATTTCGGATACAAAGATCCTCATCACGGTGCCCGCGACGGACGGATGCGCAGCCGTTGATCTATTTACAGCGGCCGCGAACCCTCACCCAATGAGGAAAGTTCAATACTCCGACGGCGGTTGGCCAGCTAGTAATTAGCAGTCACCACCTCAGAGTGCTAACTCAATAATTAGCACTCGACACTCCAGAGTGCAAGCGGAGCGGGCTCTCTGTGCTTCGGGCGAACGGGCGCACGGACTCGCCCACCGGCACAACTGCAGGGTAAATACGGGCGCAAAGGCCCCAACGCGCGGGTAGCACTTTCAGCCGGGGCGGCAAGAGACTAGCGTGGAGCTTGCAAGCATTCCGATTCGCGCATCTGCATGGGTCACCCACTGCCTCCAGGCAGGGCCTTACGGCGCAGCAACAGCACCAGGAGACATCATGAGTGAGAATTCAAAGCCCGAACAGCCCAACACCCCGGCCGAGGTTCCCGCAGGCTACGACCAGCCGGCAGTGCCGAACCCCGAAACACCCGCCTACCAGGCACCGGCAGCCCCGCAGGAACAGCAGCAGCAGGCTGCGGAGGCTCCGGTCTACCCGCAGGCCCCTTCCTACCCCCAGGCTGCGCAGGCGCCCACATACCCGCAGCCCGGTGCGCAGCCGGGTTACGACCAGCAGAACATTCAGGCAGGCTACAACCAGCCCGGCATGCCGCAGGGCTACGGCCAGCAGGGCTACCAGCAGGGGTACCAGCAGGGGTATGGCCAGCAGCCCGCCTACGGCGTGCCGTACGGCACTGAGCAGAAGTCCAAGGTGGTTGCCGGCATCCTGGGCATCCTGCTCGGCGGGCTTGGAATTCACAACTTTTATCTCGGCAAGACAAATATTGCGTTGATCCAGCTCCTCGTCTCCGTGTTGAGCCTCGGCATTCTTTACGTCTTCATGGCAATCTGGGGGCTGATCGAAGGGATCCTGATCCTGATCGGCAGTGAAAACTACCGCACGGATGCCAAGGGCATTCCGCTGAAGGACTAGTCCTTCAGCGCCGAACTGCCCAGTGGAACACAAAAAAGTTATGGCGGGCAAACCATCCAGGTTTGCCCGCCATAACTTTTTTGTTGCTGTGGTCAGTCTCCTCGCTGTCCGAAAAACCCGACGGGCAGCTAACTAGGCGCCAGGCCCCAGGACCACTGCAAGGGGGATGCCCAGCTCGGTGGTATCCACCAACGTGGGAATGTTCAGTGACTTCGACAAGGCCTCGGCGTTGGCTTTCTGCTCAATGCCGCTGTAGAAAATTACCGACGTTGGCTGCGGCTGCCCGGCCCAGTTGGCCGACTGCGATACCGTCCAGCCCTCAGCCATGACAAGTCCGGAGTACCTGCTGGCCAGGCCGGGGACGCCTGCAGAGTTGAAGATTGCCACCGGAACGCTCCTGTCCACCACGGAGCCGGGGGCGGGGGTTGGTGTGGGCGTTGGGGTGGGTGTCGGCGTGGCCGCGGGAGCCGTGGTGGGCGCGGGGGTGGCGGGAATCGAGGAAGGTGCCGCCGTTGCCGGTGCACTGCTGCTGCTACTGACCACCGCAGGCTGGTCCGAGGCTGTGTTGTTGAGCATCTTGGGCATGATGAAAAATGCCAGCACGCCAATGCACAGCGCCACCACGCCAACAATCATCAACGGCATCAGGGAACGCCCCTGGATCTCCATGGAAGCGCGGTGAACGCCGTGGCGCGCCGAGTTCTCCTCGATCGCGTCGAATTCGTCCCGCGGGTAATCGCTCATAGTGCAGTGTTGTCCTTGTGGGTAATCGTGGTGAAGGGGCGCGTCAATTGCCGAGCCGGCGTGCGGAACGGGCCTGTTGGCGTGACAAACGTAGTCTACGCAACCGTTTGACCAGCATGGGGTCATGCGCCAGCGCGGCCTCCGTGTCGATGAGCGCATTCAGCACCTGATAGTAATGGGTTGCTGAGAGGTCAAACATGTCGCGAATGGCCTGCTCCTTGGCGCCGGCGTACTTCCACCACTGCCGTTCCAGACCCAGCATTTGTTCTTCGCGCTCGCTGAGCACGTGCCCGTTCGCGTCGTCCGCGGCATCTGGCAATGCGGCGTCGTCCGCGGGGGGCTGCCCGTGCTGGCCTGCTTCGACCACAACAGCCCTCCAAACTTGTTTGTGCGTTCTTGGGCATGATCCATGCCCTGCTCTGTCCATAATAGGTGCGAATGACAGCCGTGTCATTTGGAAAACTGTGGAAAAGTACACACTCAGCTGCCCTGCGGACCAATGATGTGATGCCCCTCCATGGCCCACAATGGAGACTATGGACAGCACACCGAGCCTCTTTGACCTGCCGGCACCACCACCGTGGGACCAGCAGCAATTGCAGGCCCTGGACGCGTTGAGAACGGCGCCCCTGAGCCAGATGGCTCCGGATTGGGCCGCCGCACTGGCGCCCATGGAGCCCACGCTGCGCCGGTTGGGGGACATGCTGGCCAGTGAGTACGACGCCGGCACCCGCTTCCTGCCCCATCCCACCTTGGTGCTGCGTGCGTTGGGCACGCCCATGGCGGAGGTCAAGGTACTGATTGTTGGCCAGGACCCCTACCCCACTCCCGGCCACTCGGTGGGCCTGGCGTTTTCAGTGGACAAGAGAACACGGCCGCTGCCGCGCAGCTTGAACAACATCTATAAGGAATTGCGTGCCGACCTGGGGATTCCCCCGGCCTTCCACGGTGATTTGGGCGCCTGGGCCGCCCAGGGCGTCCTCCTGCTTAACCGGGTGCTCACCGTGGCGCCGGGAGCGGCCGGCTCGCACCGGCGTCGTGGTTGGGAGGAAGTGACTGAATCGGTCATCACGGCCTTGGCGGCCCGGAAGCAGCCGTTGGTCAGCGTGTTGTGGGGCAACGACGCCCAACGCCTGGCGCCCCTGTTGGCCGGAACAGCTGTCATCGAGTCGGCCCATCCCAGCCCGTTGTCCGCATCCAGGGGCTTCTTTGGCTCCAAGCCTTTTAGCCGCGTCAACGAACTCCTGGCCGCCCAGGGCGCAACCCCAATCGACTGGGCCCTGCCGGTGAACTAGACTAGTTAGGAGAACCTAACTAGGGGCGTTTTTCGCCTCCACCCCTGCTGGCATGGGCCGGCAACGAGGAGATAATTGTGACATCTGCTGACACCTCAGCGGCCGCCGTCGTGGCACCTGCCGTCAAACCGCGCTCCCAGTTCACCCTTCAAGTGGTGCGGCGCGAACAGCTCAGCCCGCACATGGTGCGCATTGTTGCCGGCGGCCCAGCACTGGCTGAATTCACTGCCAAGGACGCCACTGACCTGTACGTGAAGATTCATTTCCTGGTGCCCGGGGTTGAATATGCCGAACCCGTGGACGTCTTTGCGCTGCGCGAGTCCATGCCGCGGGAGCACTGGCCCATGACACGCACCTACACGCTGCGCTGGGTGGATCTGGCCGCCCAGGAAGTGGCCATCGACTTTGTCATCCACGGCGATGCCGGCCTGGCCGGGCCGTGGGCCAACAACGCCGTTCCTGGCGATAGGATTATTTTCTCCGGCCCCGGCGGCGCGTACAAGCCAAACGTCGACGCCGACTGGTATCTTCTCGCCGGTGACGAGTCGGCGTTGCCGGCCATTGCCTCATCCTTGGCCTCCCTGCCCGCAGATGCCCGGGGACACGCATATGTTGAGGTGAACACGGCGGCTGACATCCAGCCTGTCCAGAAGCCCTCCGAGGTGGAACTCACGTGGGTCTTCCGAGAAGGTGCCGCCCCCGATCAGAGCACAGCGCTCCTGGACGCGGTTGCCAACGGCCCGTGGCCGGCCGGAACGGTCGACGCCTTTGTCCACGGTGAACGCGAATACATGAAGGCGCTGCGCGACCTGCTGTTCAAGCAGCGCGGCTTGGCCCGCTCACAGGTCTCGCTGTCGGGCTACTGGGCTTACGGCCGCACCGAAGACTACTTCCAAGCCGAGAAGAAGCAGCCCATCGGCAAAATCCTGTAACTCCCTGTTGCAACCACCCGCTAATGAGCTTATGCGCCGGACAAATCCGTGCGCCGGCGCATAAAAACCCAGGCGACTTTGTTTATGCGCCGCCATCATGGTCAACGCGGCGCCACTCTTGCAGCTGCGCCACGTCCATACCCAGCCATGCGCATGGGCAAAGTGGTCTTGGACCATGCGCACCGTCAACCTCCAGGCTGGCGCATGAGTGCAAGTTCGCCGCTGCCGCCAGAGCGACAAGGCAGCCGTTGGGCGGGGGCTCCCGAAGCGAGGATGGATTTTCCCCGCAGGTCCCCGGAGCGAGGTCCCCGCTGCGAGGGCTCCGCTGCGAGGGCTCCGCTGGGAGCTTGCGAGCAGTGGGAGCAGCTGGGAACGAGCGGAAAATCTTACTGCCCGCGAAGGCTCCCCGGCCCAACGGCGGCCGCACAACGATTAGCGGCGGCGGTTGCTTCGGCGGTCCTTTTGGCCGTGGCTGCGTGTAAGCGGGCGGGCGGCGTTGTCGCCCAACACCACGCCCGCGGCCACGGCGAAGATGACAACCAGCGCATTGAAGATGCCCACGGCCCCTGTCACGGAGTCATCCGGTGTCAGTGTCATGACGAACATGGCCCGGAAGATGGAGAGCCCCACCAGCAGGAAAATGATGGACGGGACGGCAACCACCAACTGCGGCGCACCCATCCGCAGTGCGATCACGCGGGCCAGCATGCCAATGACAACGGCTGCCACGGCGGGGGCAAAGCGTCCGCCCAGGCCAAACTCCATGCCGTAGTGGTAGACAACGTAGCCAATCAACGCAACAGCCAACGTTGGCAGCAGCAGCTTGACGGAGGTTTGTTCGGCAATGCAGATGGCAACCGTGGCCACGGCCACCAGTGCAAGTGCCCCGTAGAGGGGCAGATACCCGGTGATGGTCTCGGCAACGTTGAGCCTTTCGGCCCCAAACACGGAGCTGGTCACCAGGCCCACGGCGATGCCAGCAACAATGGCGCCAAACGTCAGGAACGCCGAAAGGAACCGTCCGGCGGCTGTCACGGGGAACCCGTTGATGGCATCCTGCACGGCAGAGACAAGCCTGCCGGAAGGCAGCATCAAAAGAATTCCGCCGGCAACCACAATTGACGGGCTCAAGGGCAGATGCATCATGAAACACAGCAGAGCCACCATGGTGACAATGAAAGAGCTGATGGCTGTGACAAAGAAGTCCGGCACCCGCCACCTGCCCAAGACCCGGGCCACCTGCCCTGCCAGCAGGATGGTCATGAACGCCACCAGCATGCCAAAGACTGTCCCACCGATGACGCCTACAACCGCGGCAGCAAACACGGCCTCCGCCATGGAGACCATCCACCGCGGGAAGGGTTTGGGCTTCTTGACGATGACGTCCAGGCGCCTGTGCGCCTCCTCCCGGGTCACTCCCCCGCTGGCGATGTCCGTGACCAACTCGTGGACTTCCACCAGGCCCGCGTAGTTGTTGGTCCAGGACCGCACCACCCGCAGCAGCGTGATGGGCACGGCGTCCCTCGGGGCGTAGTTGATGACGACCGACTGATTGGTGATGTCGACCTCAATGTGGCGCAGTCCCAGGGCCGCCGTGACCGCGATGATGCTGGTCTCCACTTCCATGGCGCCGGCGCCGTACCTGAACATGGTCTCGGCCAGGCGCAGGGCAAAGTCGATGGTCTTGCGTGCTGATTCCTCAGCCTGGCCAACCTGGATGGTGAAGTTGGCGTACGGGCTGCCTGCCAGCCGGTCAACAATATTCATGGGCGCCGTGGGCGGCGACTCGCCCTGCACCAGCTTGCGCAGCACGCTCCGCGCAGCCTTGTTGGTCCGCGCGGCGGGCACCACCGGAATCATGCCGGCAGTTGGCACCGGGCCGCTGTAGCCCCGTGCTGCCTGGCCGCTTTTGGCGCCCTTGGCGAGGGCCTTCCCCAAGGGGACTTGCCCATGCTGGGTTTTATCACGCAGGGCTTTGTCACGCTGGCCTCGGCCAGCATCGCCTGCGTCCCGGCTGTTGGGATTGGTGGTCATGCTTGCTCCCTGAGGCCGTGGCCCCCACCGTGGCAGGATCCGCTGCCGCGGTGGGGACAAAAAGTCGATTTAGTAGAACTGCTGTCCTGTGCGGCGGGTGTAAAGCTGCCTGAACACCCGTTCACCGGCCATTGACCACAATTTATACCGTACGGGGCTGAGTACCAGGTCATAACAGCCTACAAAATCGGTGACCGTCTTGGAGAAGCTGGTTTTGAACAAGCCCAACCCGTGGTGCGGGTGGGTGGGGTCCTTGAGCCTGTCCGACGGCGGTGTGCCGCAGAAATCGTACTGGCGCGCACCCAATTCCTTCATGTCATTGATGGCCACCCACTGGACCAAATGCGAGTCACCGTACTGGTTGCGCTTTTGCAGCGAACCGCCGTCCTTGTAGGTGGCCTTTGACCCGTAATTGATCACAAAGGCACCCACCGAGGCAACGCCGTCTTCAAACACAAAGTAAAAACGGCCCTGGCCCCGTTTGACGAATTCGTTCCAGAACTGCTTGTAGTACTCAAAGTCACGGGCAGTCGTCGTGGCCTTGGCGGCGATGGTGCCCACCATCAGCTCATACATGGTGCGCATGGTCTCTTCGGTGGGTTCCATGGGAACCACCTGAACGTCTTCGCGGATGGCGCGGCGCACCGCGTTGCGGCCGCGCGAGTGCAGCTTGCGCAGCAGTTCATTGGGCTCGGGTGAGATGTCCAGCAAAGCCGTGCTGTCATTGGGCTGCAGGTCCGGGACCTTCACAAGACCGGCACCGCTGAGCACGGCACGGGACTCCTCCGAGGCAATCACATCCGGCTCGATTTTTGCGGCAAACACATTGAGCTTGGCGCGTTTCACAAAGGACCGCAACGCATCCAGCATGGGCGGGATCTGTGCAACATCAGCGGCATCGGGACCCTTGATCAGGTACCAGAGCTTACCCAAAATGGGGAACGACTTTTGCAGCACCAAGTTGTAGCTGGTGTAGTCAGGTCCTTCAAACGCTATGAACTGGGGATCCCAGCCATAGTTTTTCTTGACAGCGGCAAACGCTTCAGACTGCAGCAAATTGCCGCCGTTGGGGTTCGCTGTAACCAGCGAATCCCACTGTGTGATCTCGGCAGCGGTGGCAAAGCGGGCGGTGAATTCTGGCAAGTGACCCTCAATTACGTTGGCATGTGTTTGCTGTATTTAGTCTAGCGGGGAAGAATCTCACAGCCCATTCACAGCCCCTCCATAATGAATGCACCGAGTACTGTCAGACGATTGCTTCTGAACGGTCGCCGTGAGGGCGGCCACATAGTTGGGAGCAAGTCATGAGTGTGGTGTCCCGAAGCGTGGGCAACGCCTTCCGCAACAAGATCCGGACAAGCGCCGTGGTGATCATTTTGGCTGTCGCCATTGGTCTTGCGCTGTCCATGTTGGTTGCAAATCAGGCAGTTGCCAGCAAAGTTGATTCCCTGAAGGCGTCGGTGGGCAACAACCTCACGGTCAACCCGGCCGGGTCCCGAGGCGGCTTGGGCGGCGGTGAGCCGTTGACGGCTGCGGACCTCACCAAGGCATCCGCCGTCGAGCATGTGAGCAACGTGACCGGGACGCTCAGCGTCAGGTTGCGCAATGCGTCCACGGCTGCCGTCAATTCCGCCGGCGGCCCCCAAGGAGGCCAGGGCGGTCCCGGCGGCGGCTTCGGTGCCAGCGGCACCACCAGCCTGGAGTCGGCAGTGGAGCCGGGCTCACTGGGCCAGCGCAACAACAGCAATGGCAGCACCTCGGGATCGGGTCAGGGCAGCGCGGACGCTCCCCCGTCCTTCAGCATCCCCATCCAGGCCACCGGCGTGTCCACGTCCGCAACAGCCACCGGGACGGCCATCAACGTCACCAGCGGCGCGCAGCTCACGGACTTTGCCGCGGAATCCACCCAGGCACTGGTGGGCAGCACGCTCGCCGCCAAGAACAAGCTGGCGGTGGGCTCCACCTTCACCGTCCAGGACAGAACCATGAAAGTCACTGGCATTTTCGACGCCGGCACCGAGTTCGACAACAACGCCATCTACCTGCCGCTGGCGGCAACACAAACCCTCACCGACCAGGCAGGCCAGCTGAGCACCCTCACGGTGACCGTGGACAGCATAGAGAACATTGCCGACACCCAAACCGCACTGACGGCCGCCCTCGGCGCCAACAAGGTTGATGTCACCTCCGGCTCGGCCAATCTGGATTCGGCCATCACCTCCCTGGGGAGCGTGCAAAACATCTCGCTGATCGCCTTCATCGCCTCGCTGGTGACGGCCGGGCTCATTGTGCTGCTGATCATGATCATGGTGGTGCGTGAGCGGCGCCGCGAAATTGGTGTTTTGAAGGCCATCGGCGCCTCGAACCGCACCATCGGAGCGCAATTCGTGATCGAGGCGCTGGTCCTGGTGGTCATGGGCTCGGTAGTGGGTGCCGTGGTGGCCGCCTTCAGCAGCAACCCCATAGTCAACGCGCTGGTTGCCGGGAACACGGGCGCCGGCACCGCCACTGTTGGCGCTGCAGGCGCGGGCCCCGGCGCAGGCGGGCCAGGCGGCGGCTTCGGCGGCGGCTTCGGCGGCGAAGGATTCACCCGCACCCGCGGGGCCTTTGCCGGGGCCGAGCAGCTCATTGGCACCATCAGCACCTCCCTAGGCTGGCAAACGCTGGTGTTGGGCGTGGCCGGCATCCTGCTGATTGCAGCGCTGGGCGCCCTCATTCCCGCCTTGCTGACAGCCAAGGTGCGTCCCATCGAAGTTCTGCGAGGAGAGTAAGCGATGCTAAGAGTGACAGACGTGGTCAAGACCTTCAATACAGGCGATCACACCATCAAACCCGTCAACGGAGTCTCCTTCAGCCTGGAACAAGGCAGCTTTGCCGCCATTCTGGGCAAGAGCGGCAGCGGCAAGAGCACCTTGCTCTCACTGCTGGGTGCCTTGGATAAGGCAACATCCGGGGATGTGGTGGTGGACGGCGTAAACATTTCCACCCTCCCGGACAGCAAGCTCACGGCCTACCGGCGCGATGACATTGGCTTTGTGTTCCAGGCGTACCACCTGATCCCCAACCTGTCCGCCAAGGAAAACGTCATGCTGCCCATGGAATTTGCCGGTGTGTCCCACAGCGAACGGGGCAAACGGGCGGCCGAGCTGCTCAACCAGGTGGGGCTGACGGAGGAGATGCACTCCCGCAAGGCCAACAGGCTCTCCGGCGGCATGCAGCAGCGCGTGGCCATTGCCCGCGCCCTGGCCAACAACCCCAAACTGATCCTGGCCGATGAGCCTACGGGCAACCTTGACGACGAAACAGGCGAGGTGATCATCGCGCTGCTGCGCAAGCTTGCCCACGAAAAGAAGACAACCATCCTGGTGGTCACCCACGACCAGTCCCTGGCCGCCCAGACGGACCGGAAGTTCCGGCTGGCCCGCGGCAGGATCACCGAAGACAGCAAGACGGCTTAAACGTCTATGACGCAGTTGTTGCACCGCGAGCAACCGATTAAGGTTGTTCACGATGCAACAACTGCGTCATAGACGAGGGGATGCTAGCTACGACAGCGGTGCGGCGTTGCCTACTTGCGTGGCGCCGAAGCCTCCGCCGAGGACTCTTCTGAAGCAACGGCGTCGTACTGCACAGCGGCCTCAAACTCGGCCATCCCCTCGGGGCTGACATCCAGAACAATCTCGCGGTCGGCCTTGGTCTCCAGGGGAACTTCCTTCACGAAGCACAGCACCACGGCGGCCAGCAGGGCCAGCGGGACCATCCACAGGAAGACCGGGATCAGGGCCTCGTTGTAGGACTCAATCACCAGCGCCTTAATTTGCGGCGGCAGGCTGTTGACCAGGTGCGGGGTGAAGGAGTTGGCCCCACCACCACCGGTACCGCCCGGGAGCTTCTGGGCAACCAGTTCGTGCAGGCGGCTGGCGAAAACTGCGCCAACCACTGCCGAGCCCAGGGTGGCACCCACCTGGCGGAAGTAGTTCTGCCCGGCGGTGGCGGTTCCCACAAGCTGCAACGGGAACGAGTTCTGCGCCACGAGCGTCAGGATCTGCATGCTGGCACCCAGGCCAATGCCCATGATGCCCAAGTAGATGCAGATGACGTAGATGGGGGTATCCACGCTGATGGTGGCCATCAAGGCCAGCGCCCCAGCAAGGATGAGCGAACCAACAATGGGCGACACCTTGTAGCGGCCCGTGTTGGAGACGCGGCGGCCAACAACCACTGAGACAACCAGCAGGCAGGCCATCATGGGGATCATGAGCAGCCCGGCCTCGGTGGCCGAATAGCCTGTGGCCATCTGCAGGTAGGTGGGCATGTAGCCGATGGCACCAAACATGGCGATGCCTGTCAGCAGCCCGGCAATGGTGGTCAGGTTGAAGTTGCGGTTCTTGAACAGGCTCATGGGCATGACCGGCTCGGAAACGCGCAATTCCACCATAACGAAGAGGAAGCCGGTGACAATGGCCGCGATGGCCAGGCCGATGATTTCCGGTGAATTCCAGTCGTATTGTGAGCCGCCCCAGGTACCCACCAGCACAATCGCCGTGGTGGCGAGGGCAATGAGCATCATGCCCATGTAGTCGATCTTGGGCCGGGTGGCGTGGACCTTGCGCGGCACATGCAGCAGGAAGACGGTGGCGAGAATGGCCAGCACGGCCAGCGGCACGTTCATCCAGAACGTCCAGCGCCAGCCGGGACCCTCCGTGAGCCCACCGCCAATGAGCGGTCCGGCCACTGAGGAGAATGCAAAGACGCCGCCCATGATGCCCATGTACTTGCCGCGTTCGCGGGCCGGCACAACGTCGGCAATGGTGGCCTGCGAGAGAATCATCAAGCCGCCACCACCGAGACCCTGAACCACGCGGGCCACGATCAAGGTGTTCATGTCCGGTGCCAGTGCACCAATCACGGAGCCCACCATGAAGATGGAGATCGCGAACAGCAGCATGGGCTTGCGGCCCAACAGGTCACCCAATTTGCCGTAGACGGGCATCATGATGGTGGAGGCCAGGATAAAGGCTGTAATGATCCACGACATATGTTCGACGCCGGAGAGCTCACCAACAATGGTGGGCAGCGCACTGGAGAGCACTGTCTGGTTCAGTGAGGCCAGCAACATGGTGACCATCAGGCCGGCGAACAGCAGCACAATCCTGCGCTGCGCGTGGGGGTCGCCCTGTCCAGCTGCGGCAGCTGCCGGGGCGGTGGAGCTTAGTTTCTTTGAACTCATAACGTTGCCTTGATGGCCTCTCTGAATATTTCGATGGCCTCGTAAACGGCGGGGCTGTCCTCGTTTGTTGTGGCGCTGGGGTCTTTGGAGAAGGCAAACCGCAGAACAGTTCCCGTCATCATCACCAAGGCCAACGCCGAGTCTTTCCCTGGAGGCAGCTCTGACCGGGTGTCCTCCGGCAGGCCGTCCTGGTACCGCTCCAGCAGTGCGGCCTCCACCAGTTCCTCGGAGGCCCGCATGTGGGTGAAAATGCGTTTCCCCAGCTCCGGGTAGTCAGCCTTGAGCTGCCTGCGACGCTCAGTCTGGGACGCTTCGGGGAACATTGACCGGATCACTGCTGCCATCAGGTGCACGGTTCGTCCGAACAAGTCCTGGTTCCCATCGGCACGGTAGGCCGCAATGGTTTCCTCGGACAGTGTGGGCGCCTGAATGCCCATGATGGCATCTTCCTTGGAGGCGAAGTAGTTGAAGAAGGTGCGCTTGGAAACACCCGCCGCATCAGCGATGGCTTCCACGGTTGCCTTGTTCAGGCCCTCTTCGCACGCCATGAGCGATGCCTTGTCATGGATCAGCGCCCACGTCTCAAGGCGGTTCCGCTCACGCAACGGCATAGTGGTTTTTTGCATACTTCAAGAATACGCACCGGTGCACTTGTTGCACAAGTGCAAATTTTACATCGGTACATGTTTTGGCTCACAGCGGCCTGGAGCACCACGCCGAAAAAGGTACGCAATAGGTGAGTTGGGCATTTTGGGCGAGGGTGGCCTGGTTTCCTTGGCTGCCTGCAAATTCTAGGTGTGTCCGGTGGTTGCCTGTGGCCGGCCTGGGGGTGTTGACGGGCTATGTGCACTGGTGAAGGTAGGCGCGGCGCATAACCTGAAGGTCACTTTGCCCATGCG
>JBDTQM010000099.1:0-13135 GCA_039932175.1 Specibacter sp. | reverse complement strand
GTTGCCCTCAAATGTCATCAATTCCAGCAGCACCGAGTGGGCGCTGCGCCCGTCCACCACGGCCGCGCGGGCCACACCGCCGTCGACGGCGGCCAGGCAGGCGCCCATCTTGGGGATCATGCCCGATTCCAGCTGCGGCAGCATCTCCCGCAGGGCGTTGGCGCTGAGCTCGCTGAGCAGCGATGACTTGTCCGGCCAGTTGGCGTAGAGGCCTTCGACATCGGTCAGGATCACCAGGCGTGATGCCTGCAGGGCGATGGCCAGTGCTGCGGCCGCCGTGTCGGCGTTGACGTTCAGCACAGTTGAGGCATCGCCCAGCTCGGGCGCCACGGTGGAGATCACCGGGATCCGGCCGGCCTCCAACAGGTCCAAAATGGCGCCGGGGTTCACCCCCACCACCTCGCCCACAAGGCCCAGGTCAACGGGCAGCCCGTCCACAATGGTCCCCGTGCGCTCAGCTTGCAGCAACGCCCCATCCTCGCCGGACAGACCCACGGCATACGGGCCGTGCTCATTGATCAGGCCCACCAGTTCGCGGCCCACCTGGCCGGTCAGGACCATGCGCACCACATCCATGGCCTCCGGGGTGGTGACGCGCAGCCCGCCCTTGAACTCGCTGTGGATGTTCAGGCGCTTGAGCATGGCGTTGATCTGCGGCCCGCCGCCATGAACCACCACGGGCCTGATGCCCACATGGTGCATGAACACGATGTCCTCGGCGAAAGCCCGGCGCAGCTCGTCGTTGATCATGGCGTTGCCGCCGTACTTGACCACCACCACCGTGCCGGCGAACTGCTGAATCCACGGCAGGGCCTCAATCAACGTGCCAGCCTTGCCCTGCGCTGTTGCCACCGAACTCATCATGTCTTCCTACAATCCTGTTGTGTACTGCCTATGTGTCCAAGCCTCCCGTCGGGGTCCCTACTCTCGCGATCCGCTGGGCCAGGAGGCCGCGATCAGGGCCGACGGCCACCCTGCTACGACGAGTAGGCGCTGTTTTCTTCGACGTACGCGTGGGTGAGGTCGTTGGTCCAGATGGTGGCGGAGGCCGGGCCGGCGTTGAGGTCAATCTCCACGGTGACTTCGCGGCCGCTGAGGTCCACCAGCTCGCGGGAGTCGCCAATGCAGCCGTTGCGGCAGATTTGGATGCCGTTGATGCTGACGTTGATCTTGTCCGGGTCAAAGACGGCGTCGGTGGTGCCCACCGAGGCCAGGACGCGGCCCCAGTTGGGGTCGTTGCCGAAGATGGCTGCCTTGAACAAGTTGGAGCGGGCCACGGAGCGGGAGACCACTTCGGCGTCGCGTTCGCTGTCCGCGTGGGTGGTGATGATGGCGATGTCGTGGCTGGCGCCTTCGGCATCGGCAATCAGGCCGCGGGCCAGGGCGGCGCACACCTGGGTCAGGCCGGCGGTGAATTCATCCATGTCCGGGAAGGCCGTGGAGGCGCCGGAGGCCATGAGGAGCACAGTGTCGTTGGTTGACATGCAGCCGTCGGAGTCGGCCCGGTTGAACGTGACACGGACGGCGTCGCGCAGGGCGGCGTCGAGCCCTTCGGCCGCAACCGCGGCATCGGTGGTGATGACCACCAGCATGGTGGCCAGCCCGGGCGCCAGCATGCCGGCCCCCTTGGCCATGCCGCCAATGCTGTAGCTGATGCCGTCACCGTTGGGTTCGGAGGACCAGGATGCCTGCTTGGGGACGGTGTCGGTGGTCATGATCGCGGCGGCGGCGGCAGCTCCGCCGTCGGCAGCCAGGGCGGCGGCAACGGCGTCAACGCCGGGCAGGATCTTGTCCATGGGCAGCTGCTCACCGATGAGCCCTGTGGAGCAGACGGCAACGTCGGTGGCGGAGATGCCCAGCACGTCCGCCACCTTCTCGGCCGTGGCGTGCGTGTTTTGGAAGCCCTCGGGGCCGGTGCAGGCGTTGGCGCCGCCGGAGTTCAGCACCACCGCATCAACCCGGCCGTCGCGCAGGACCTGGCGGGACCAGTGGATGGGCGCGGCGGCAACACGGTTGCTGGTGAACACCGCTGCGGCTGTGCGCTCCGGACCGTCATTGATGACCAGGGCCAGGTCCGGGTTGCCGGATGTCTTCAGCCCGGCAGTAACGCCGGCTGCCCGGAATCCCTGTGCAGTTGTCACGCTCATGGTGCTACTCCTTGGAAGGTCAAGCCCGTGGTTTCGGCCAGGCCGAGGGCAATGTTCATGGACTGTACTGCTCCGCCGGCGGTGCCTTTGGTCAAGTTGTCGATGGCGCAGCACACTATCACGCGGTTGACGTGGGCGTCGTAGGCGATTTGCATGGCAGCGTAGTTGGAGCCCTGCACTGACTTGGTGGAGGGCCACTGCCCCTCGGGGAGAACATGCACAAAGGGCTCGTCCTCGTAGGCGTCCACCCAGATTTGGCGCAGTGCCGTGGCCGGGTCGTCCAGGGCTGCGATCTCTGCGGAAACCTTCGCCGTGGCGGTGGTGAGGATGCCGCGGCTCATGGGCGCCAGGGTGGGTGTGAAGGAAACCCGCACATCCAGTCCTGATGCGGCGGACAGGCCCTGTTCAATCTCGGGCGTGTGGCGGTGTCCGCCGCCCACGCCGTAGGGGCTCATGGAGCCCATGACTTCAGAACCGATCAAGTTGATCTTGGCGGCCTTGCCGGCACCCGAGGTGCCCGAGGCGGCAACAATCACCACATCGTCGGGTGCCAGGGCGTTGGCTGCGAAGCCCGGCATGAGGGCCAGCAGCGAACTGGTGGGGTAGCAGCCCGGCACGGCGATGCGCTTGGAGCCGCGGATTTGTTCCCGGTGCCCGGGCAGTTCCGGCAGGCCGTAGGGCCAGGTACCGGCGTGGGCTGAACCGTAGAACTTCTCCCACGCGGCGGAATTCTCCAGGCGATGGTCCGCCCCGGCGTCGATCACCAGCGTGTCGGCGGGCAGCTGCGCGGCGATGGCCGCGGATGCGCCGTGCGGCAGTGCCAGGAACACGACGTCGTGCCCTGAGAGGTTTTCAACTGTCGTGTCCACGAGGATGCGGTCGGCCAGGGCGTGCAGGTGGGGGGCCAGGGAACCCAGGCGCGCACCGGCGTTGCTGTGGGCAGTAATGGCCCCGATGGTCACCTCGGGGTGGCTGGCCAGCAGGCGCAGCACCTCTCCCCCGGCATATCCGCTGGCACCTGAGACGGCTACAGAAATTGTCATACGACGACTATACAGCAGAACTATTCACCATCACCGATATTTATGCATCTTGTTTGAACCCGCTGTCACGGGTCGGTTCTATGATGGTCATGAGGGGCTTGCTGCACCGCGAAAACAGTTACTGATTGGGAGTTCATCATGACCGAGCATTGCCATGCCATTGTTGCTTCAGCCCCGGGTGGTCCCGAGGTCTTGGTGCTGACCCAGGTCCCCGTGCCCGTCCCCGGCGCGGGCGAACTGCTGATCAAGGTGGCGGCGGTCGGGGTGAACTTCATTGAGAGCTACCAGCGCCAGGGCATCTACCCGGTGCCCTTCCCGTTCACGCCGGGCGCTGAAGCGGCCGGCACGGTGGTTGCGCTGGGCTCCGGAGTTCAGGGCTTTGCCGTGGGCGACCGCGTTGCCACGGCCGAGGGCAGCGCCTGCTACGCCGAATTCGCCCTTGTTGGGGCCGCGAAGGCCCTGCACGTACCCGCAGCCGTGCCGTTGGATGTTGCCGCGGCCCTGCCGCTGCAGGGCATGACCGCCCACTACCTGATGAACTCCACGTACCGCGTGGAGCCTGGCCAGACCGTCCTGCTGCACGCCGGCGCCGGCGGGGTGGGCCTGCTGCTGACCCAGCTCTTGAAGGAGCGTGAGGCCCGCGTCATCACCACCGTTTCCACCGAGGAGAAGGAAGAGCTCTCCCGGGTGGCGGGTGCCGATGAGGTGCTGGGCTATGAAAACTTCGCCGGGAACGTCCGCGAGCTCACCGACGGCGTGGGGGTGGATGTGGTGTACGACGGCGTGGGCAAGGACACGTTCGACGGCTCGCTGGCGTCGCTGCGCACCAGGGGCACGCTGGTGCTTTTTGGCGGCGCCTCCGGACAGGTGCCGCCCTTTGACCTGCAGCGGCTCAACGCCGGCGGATCCCTGACTGTTGTCCGCCCCAAGCTGGGCGACTACCTGCTCAATGCCAAGGAGCGGAACTGGCGTGCAACAGAGGTGTTCAACGCCGTGGCCACCGGTCACCTGGCAGCCCGGATTGGTGCCCGCTTCCCGCTCGCCGAAGCAGGCGCGGCACACAGCGCGCTCCAAGGCCGGCTCACCACAGGCAAGGTCATCTTGGAGCCTTAGCCTGCCCGGCCGGGCGCAGTTGACCGGACAGCGGGGCGGGTTTGGGCATCACACGCAGCAACTTGTTGCCGGCCATTCAACTTGCGTTCATCTTGTTGGGACACGGTGGACTGGTGAACCGTGCCCCACTGAACGTCCCGACGCTCCAATCCGCCCCCTCCGCAGACCGGCCGGCCGCCGAATGTGCCGCGCAAATGCCCGGAAGCGGCAAGGCTGCCGAGCCCCGGACCTTGTGGGACATGGTTCAGGCCACGGCAGGGCTGCACCCTGATGCCACCGCGTTGGATGACGGCACGAAAGCCCTGAGCTACGAAGACCTCCTGCGCGCTGTGCGCAGCAGGGCAGGGGAATTGACGCAGGCCGGACTGGGCGCCGGGGACCGCATAGGGGTGCGGATTCCCTCCGGCACCGCGGGGCTGTATCTGGCCATTTTGGCCATCCTGTCCATCGGCGCCGCCTATGTTCCAGTGGATGCCGACGATCCCGCGGAACGGGCGGCACTGGTTTTCGGCGAAGCCCGCGTGGCCGCGGTGCTCGGGGACCCGCTGACCGGCCAGGCCCTGACCATGTCCGGTGTACGCCCGGTCCCCTTTGCCGAACCCCGTGAACCAGTGCCGGGCGATGATGCCTGGATCATCTTCACCTCTGGCTCCACCGGCACCCCGAAGGGTGTGGCCGTCAGCAACCGCTCGGCCGCCGCGTTCGTCGACGCCGAGGCCCGCATTTTCCTGCAGGCTGAGCCGATCGGGCCCGACGACAGGGTCCTGGCGGGACTGTCGGTTGCCTTCGACGCTTCCTGCGAGGAAATGTGGCTGGCCTGGCGCCACGGCGCGGCACTGGTCCCCGCACCGCGGTCCCTGGTCCGCTCGGGCATGGATCTGGGCCCATGGCTGATTTCCCGCGGCATCACCGTTGTCTCCACGGTGCCGACACTGGCCGCCCTGTGGCCTGCGGAGGCGCTGGAATCGGTGCGCCTGCTCATTTTTGGCGGGGAAGCCTGCCCGCCCGAGCTCGCAGCCCGCCTGGCGGTCCGCGGCCGCGAAGTCTGGAACACGTACGGACCCACCGAGGCAACCGTGGTTGCCTGCGCTGCACTCCTGGGCGGCCCCGGGCCTGTCCGGATCGGGCTGCCGCTGGACGGCTGGGACCTGGCAGTCGTCGACTCCGCCGGAGCACCCGTGGCCGAGGGCGAAGTGGGCGAATTGATCATTGCCGGCGTTGGCCTGGCCCGCTACCTGGACCCGGCCAAGGATGCCGAAAAGTACGCACCCATGCCCGCGTTTGGCTGGGACCGCGCCTACCGCAGCGGTGACCTGGTGCGGCTGGAGCGTGTGGGGCTCGTCTTCTTGGGCCGCGCCGACGATCAGGTCAAGCTGGGCGGGCGGCGCATTGAACTCGGCGAAATTGACGCCGCGCTGCAGGCCCTGCCCGGCATTTCCGGCGCCGCTGCCGCTGTTCAGGAAACGGCAGGCGGCAGCCAGCTGCTGGTCGGCTACCTGGTCCCGGCCGCGGGCACCACCCCGGATGCGGGCGCCCTGCGCTCCCTGCTGGCCGAATCGCTGCCGGCCGCCTTGATCCCGCTGCTCACCTGCACCGATGCCCTGCCCACCAAAACCAGCGGAAAAGTGGATCGCAAGGCTTTGCCCTGGCCCCTGGAACAGCCCGCGGACGACGCCGGGTCCCTCGCCGGGACGCTGGCGCCGGAGGCACTGTGGGTTCTTGAGCAGTGGCAGGCGGTGCTGGGCGGCGCCCCGTCCTCGCTTGACACTGATTTTTTCGCGAGCGGAGGTGGCAGCCTGGCCGCCGCCCAGCTGGTGTCCGCGCTGAGACGGCGCTACCCGCGCATCACTGTCGCCGACGTTTATTCACACCCGCGGATCGGCGCTTTGCTGGACCTGGCCCTTGGCTCAGTCCCTGTCGCCGATGCGGGCGACATCGTCAACCGCACCGTGGGGCGGACCCGGCGAAGCTCACAGGTGTTCCAAACAGTCTTGGGCGTACCGCTGCACGTACTGGTGGGAATGCGCTGGCTCACCTACCTGATGGCACTGAATAACATCGCAGCATGGCAAGGTTTCCTGCCGGGCGCACCGACGGTTTCCTGGTGGTGGGTGGCGGCGTCCTGGGCCGTGTTTGTTTCACCGTGGGGCCGGATGGGCATTTCTGTCATCGCGGCCCGGCTGCTGCTCCGAGGGGTCCGGCCGGGCAGCTACCCGCGTTCCGGCAAGGTGCACCTGCGGCTGTGGCTGGCCGAACAAATTGCCGACATGTCCGCCGCCGTCTCACTGGCCAGCGCACCGTGGGTGCCCTACTACGCCCGGGCCTTGGGCGTGAAGATGGGCAAAAACGTTGATCTGCACTCGGTGCCGCCGGTCTCGGGCCTGCTCCGCCTGGCTGAGGGCTGCTCCATCGAACCGGAAGTGGATCTTTCCGGGTGGTGGATCGACGGCGACTGGGTGCACATTGGCGAGATATCCATTGGCGCCGGCGCCGTGGTGGGCGCCCGCAGCACGCTGATGCCGGGGGCACGCATCGGCGCCGGCGCGCACGTAGCGCCCGGTTCCGCCGTGCGGGGCAAGGTCAAGCCGGGCGTCACCGTCTCCGGTTCCCCGGCGGAGCGAACCGGCAAGGCCAGGCACGCCTGGCCGGATCTGGGCACCGCCACCACGTGGCGCGTTGAACTTCCCTTTGCCGGCGCCTCCGCCCTGCTGTCCCTGCTGCCGTTTGCGGCAGCAGCCACTGCGGTCTGGACGGTGATGGCGGCCATCCGCGGCCAGGAATCGCTGTCAGTGGCGTTCCCGGCGCTCCTGTGGGCGGTGCCCCTGGCGGCGCTCGCCTGGTTCGTGACGCTGCTGGTGCTGATTCTGCTCACGGTGCGCCTGCTGGGGCTTGGCCTGAAGGAGGGCCACTACCCGGTCCGCAGCCGGATCGGCTGGCAGGTCTGGGCCACCGAGCGGGTGCTGGACATGGCCCGTGATCTGCTGTTCCCCATCTACGCCAGCCTCTTCACCCCCGTGTGGCTGCGCCTGCTGGGCGCGAAAGTCGGGAAGAATGTGGAGGCCTCCACGGTGCTGTTGCTGCCGAAGATGACAACCATCGGCTCCGGCGCCTTCCTGGCCGATGACACCATGATCGCCGCCTATGAACTGGGTGGTGGCTACATCCACATCGCCCCCGCCAAGGTGGGCAAGCGCTCCTTCCTGGGCAATTCGGGCATGGCGGCGGCGGGGCGGACCATGCCGCGCAACTCACTCGTGGCTGTCCTGTCGGCAGCCCCGGCCAAGGCCAAGGCCGGCACATCCTGGTTGGGCAGCCCCCCGGTCCGCCTGCGCCGCACCACTTTGAACACCGATGAATCCCTCACGTTCGCCCCGCCCCTGCGGCTCAAGATGGCCCGGGCCCTGTGGGAAAGCTGCCGGCTGGTGCCCACTGTGCTGTCCGTGGCCGTGGCTGCGGCAGTCCTGGCCGTGTTCGACGCCGTCTCCCTGGCCAGCGGCTATTGGCTGGCCGCCCTGCTCAGCGGCATCGTCATCATGGCGGCCGGCGCCGTGGCGGCGGGCAGCGCCGTCGCCGCCAAGTGGCTGCTGGTGGGCCGGATCAAGCCCGGCGAGCATCCGCTGTGGAGCTCGTTCATCTGGCGCAACGAAGTGGTGGACACGTTTATTGAGATGGTCAGTGCACCGTGGTTTGCCCGCGCGGCGGTGGGCACGCCTGCCATGGTGTGGTGGCTGCGTGCCCTGGGCGCCACGATTGGTCACGGCACCTGGTGTGAAAGTTACTGGCTGCCCGAGGCCGATCTTGTCACCTTGGGCGAAAGCTCCACAGTCAACCGCGGCTGCGTGATCCAGACGCACCTCTTTCATGACAGGGTCATGTCCATCGATACCGTTACGCTGGAGGCAGGGGCCACCATGGGCCCGCATGGGGTGATTCTGCCTGCGGCGGCCATCGCCGCCAGCGGCACCGTGGGCCCGGCGTCCCTGGTGATGCGCGGTGAACGCGTGCCTGCCAGCAGCTACTGGATGGGCAACCCCATCAGCCCCTGGAAGGGTCCGGAATTCGCGGACCGCGCCTGATCCCCCTCAACTGATTCGGACACCCAACCCAGCATGAGATTTCTGCACCGCACCCGGCATTCGGCAGCGCCGGTAACCCCTGACCCCTACATCCCCCTGCACGGCAGCATCAACTACGCGGTGGAGCACTATGAGCTGGATTTGGATGTCCGGCTCTCCGGGAACCAGTTGCAGGGTCGGGCCGTCATCACCGCCCGGGCCCTGGTTGCGCTGGACACGGTGGAACTGGATCTCAGCGGCGTGGGCATGGACAAGGCCGCCGTGGACGGCGTTGGCGTGCTCAAGCATTCCCACCGTCAGGGGAAACTGCGGCTGCTGCTGCCCGCCCCCGTGGAGGCCGGCGCGGAATTCACCCTGGACATCCGCTACAGCGGCGTTCCGGCCCCTGCCAACGGCGAGTGGGGTGAGGTGGGATGGGAAGAGTTGGACGACGGCGTCCTGGTGGCCGGCCAGCCCACCGGGGCGCCCACCTGGTTCCCCTGCAATGACAGGCCCGGCAACAAAGCTTCGTACGGCTTCACCGTGACCACCGACGCCGGCTACACGGCCGTGTGCAACGGCACCCTCGTCTCTCACACCAGGAAGTCCAGCCGCGAAACGTGGGTGTACCAGCAGTCCGCCCCGATGGCCACCTACCTGGCGACGGTGCAGATTGGCCGGTACAAGCTGCTCACTTTTCCCGCCCGGGAATCCCAGTCACAGCTGCCCATCACGGTGGCCGTGCCGAAGCAGCTTCAGGCGAAGGCAGCCACAGCCCTGAGCAGGCAACGCGAAATGGTGGATGTCTTCACGCAATCCTTTGGGCCGTACCCCTTTCCCACCTACACGGTGGTGGTGACCGCCGACCAGCTGGAAATCCCGCTCGAGGCGCAATCGCTGTCCATCCTGGGGCGCAACCATCTGGACACCGGCTGGGAATCCCAGCGGCTGATCGCCCACGAACTCTCCCACCAGTGGTTTGGGAACTCGCTCACGCTGGCGTCATGGCGCGACATTTGGCTGCACGAAGGATTCGCCTGCTACGCCGAGTGGCTCTGGTCCGAAGAGAGCGGATCCATGACAGTTGCCGAGCGGGCAGCCGCGGCGCACGCCACACTGCTCGCCGAGCCCATGGACCTGGCCGTGGGCGATCCCGGTCCCGGGCTGATGTTTGATGACCGCGTGTACAAACGTGGCGCCCTGGCCCTGGATGCCCTGCGGCTGCGTGCCGGCGACTCCGGTTTCTTCACCCTGCTGCGGGAATGGGCGGCCCGCAACCGGCACGGCTCGGTGTCCACAGCAGCGTTTGTGGCCCTGGCCGATGAACTGTGCGGACGCGCCGGCGGATTTTCAGCGCTCGAGGTCCTCACCCCGTGGCTGTTTGAAAAAAAGCTCCAGCCGCTGCCTACGCGTTGAGCGCCGCGGCGGCCGCGAACCCGTCCGGCAGCCCCACGGACCCCGGGGCAACATCCCAGACGTCCACGGCGGATCCCGGGGACGGAAAGGCATTGATGTGCGCCGGGTCGGTGCGCAGCCCCAGGCCGGAGAGTTTGACCAACGCTTCCTTGCGGGCCCACGCCGCAGCCCGCCACGCGTCCCGTCCCGCCGGGGCGACTGCGGCGAGCCGCGCCCTTTCGGCGGGTCCCAGCGCCACGTCGTCGAACCCGGCAAAACCCACCGAGGCAATGTACTGCACGTCGACGCCCAGGGACAGGCCGGCGGCTGGCACCATGGCCGCAACGGCCCACCCGTGGCTGCGCGAAAAACTGATCGACAAGGCAGCAGGCACCCCGTTCAACAAGTATCCGGGCCGGCCGTGCGAGGGCAGCGGATGTGGGCCGCACTCGGGGCAGCTATAGGCGGACACAAGGTCCTGCGGGGCCGCCCCCAGCAATTCGGCAGCCATGAGTCTCTGTGCTGCGCGCCCGGCAGTGAAATCGCGGCGGACTGCGTCCACCATGATGGCGGCTGCCCGGGCCTGTTCGGCCGGCTCAAGCAATTCGGCCAGGCTTTGGTCCACAGCCGCCAGCTCGAACGCACGCAGCGTGACCTGCCTGCGCAAGGGCGTGTCAACTCCGGGCTCGTTCACCTTGGTTCCACCTTCCGTCCATGTTCCGTAGTTTCCCGCGCGTTAGGGTCGGCTCATGACTGGACCCACCCCGGACTTCACCGGCTTTACCGTTATTGACAACGACGACGATCTGGTGCTGCTGGCCCCGGACGGATCCCCGGTGGGCACGTGGCGGGACGGCTACCCGTACGGTGCACGGCTGGAACGGGACGTCTACGACGTTGAGAAGCGGCTGCTGCAAATTGAGCTGCTGAAGCTGCAGCAATGGATCAAGGCTACCGGGCGCCGGGTGGTCATCTTGTTCGAGGGCCGCGACGCAGCGGGCAAGGGCGGCACCATTAAGCGGTTCACGGAGCACCTGAACCCGCGGGCACGCGCGTGGTGGCCCTGGAGAAGCCCAGCCAGCGCGAGTCCACCCAGTGGTATTTCCAGCGCCATGTCGCGCACCTGCCCAGCGCCGGGGAGATGGTTCTCTTCGACCGCTCGTGGTACAACCGGACCGGCGTGGAACGCGTCATGGGCTTTTGCACCAAGGATCAATATGACGAGTTCATCCGGCAGGTGGACCCCGTTCGCCAATGGAAACTCTCACCCATGGACGTGGCGTCACTGGACAAGTGGGATGCCTACACCGCCGCCAAGGAACGCATGTTCAAACGGACAGACACCCGCCACGCCCCGTGGACCGTGGTGAAGTCCAATGACAAGAAAAGGGCCCGGCTGGGGGGCCCATGCGGCACGTCCTGAGCATGTTTGACTAAACAGGCAAGGATCATGAACTGGTGGGCGTGCCCGATCCCCACATCGTCGGACCGGCATCCGCCGTGGTGGGCGAGGGCGAGGAGTTCTAGGACCTGCCCCTCCGCCGGACGTAGGATTCGAACATGCATAAACTCTCAAACGGAGCCTTCCAACTCAGCAAGTCCCGCGGCGCCAACGGCTATGTGGTTGCCACCGGGGAACAGCTTGTCCTGATCGATCCGGGGATGGCATCGGGCTCCGCCGGCGTTGTCAGCGAGCTTCGAGAGGCCGGCCTGCTGACGGCTGTTCGCCACGTGCTGCTCACGCACTACGACATGGACCATGCAGGAGCGGCACAAGCTGTGGCTGCAGCTGCCGGGGCCACTGTGTGGATCAGCCGGCTCGATGCGCAGGTGCTGACCGGCGAGTTGACGCCAGGCACCTTTTTTCGGCGCCTGAGCACCGCGTTTGGTAAGCCTCACCTCCCTGAGGCTGTGTCGTATATTGGGGAATCGGACGGCTTTCCCACCGCAATAGCAGCTGTTGCGGCGCCGGGCCACACTGCCGGCCACTATGCATTTCACTGGCAAGACTCGCTGTTCATCGGCGACGCAGCCCTGGTGCGGCGCGACGGTTCCCTGAAGCAATTTCCGGGCTTCATCATTACGGACAAGCCCACCGCGCTTCAAACGGCGGCCGAACTTGAGGCGATGGATGTTGCCTGGCTCTGCCCCGGGCACGGCAAGGTCACCCAAAAACTCTAGCGTGCCGGGCACCGGCCCAAGGCCGCTTTGGCCGTGCGCGCCGGTGGTTCCCGGCGGGGCGCATGACCCAAGTTATTTTGGTTATGCGCATTGCCAGTACCTGGCGCGGCGCCAGTGTCACAGCTGCGCATGGCTGGCTGCCCGGGCAGCGCATAGCCAAAGCCGGCGTGTCCGGAATTCGGTCTATGCGCCACGCTCGTTTCAAAGGCTGCGCATAAGCCACGGAAAATCCTCAGTTGCTCAAGGCAGCAGCCAAGACACCTCGATCGCCGGCCCCACATCAAAGCCTGCCAGGCATCAGTTTGAACGCTTTCCAATCCAACACCAGCAGTGCTCCGAATCACATGGTGGACGCGCCCAACGATGGACGCCAACCCCTGTATCAGGAGGATTCTCATGTTCAAGAAATCTGCACTACTGATCACGCCCGTGCTTGCACTGGCAGCTTTGTCCATGTCCGCCGGGGCTGCAATGGCCCACGACGCCGACACCTCCACCTATGAAGCCAGCCTGGGTGCCATCAACGGCAGCAATGCCACCGGCTCAGTGTGGATCTCCCTCCATGGAGACCAGGCAACAGTGACCGAGAACGTCAGCGGCCTGGCCGCCACCTTCGATGGCAAGCCTTACCCGCACGTCCAACACATCCACATCGAGGGTGCAGGTGTTTGCCCGGCTCCTTCAGCCGACACCAATGGTGACGGTGTCATCAGCACCACTGAAGGCGGACCGTCGTACGGCAAGATCGGCACCACTCTTTCCAGCAGCGGCGACACCAGCGACAAGGCCGCCTTGGATCTTGCCGTTGCTGGCATGGGGGCCAGCTATAAGTACGAGCGCACCTTCACCATGAACAGCGCAACCATCGCTTCGCTGAAGGCTGGCAAGGCTGTTGTTGTTGTCCATGGCTTGGATCCGGCCACATTGTCCGCAGCAGGCCAGGCTGCCAAGAGTGAACTGGTCCCGTCCCTGCCATTGGCTGCCACATCACCGGCCTTGTGCGGGACGTTGGCCGTGTCGCAAATGGCGGCGATGCCAGGCGGCGCCCCCGGAACCGGCGTGAGCACGCAGCTGGCATCGAGCAACGCCTCGACGTCGCCGAACGTTGCATGGTTCGTTGGCGGCGGCGCATTGGTGCTGGCAGCCGGTGCGACCCTGGCCATGAATCGCAAAAAGACAGTCGCCGCCACAACTGCTGCAG
>JBDTQM010000098.1:0-13368 GCA_039932175.1 Specibacter sp. | reverse complement strand
CCGTGGCCTTTTCGAATGGTTCCGGTGGTTGGGACATCACCAACGGGGCCGCCGCAACGTTCATCGGGGACTGGGCGAACACCCCCGGAGTGCGCATCGCCAACGGCGACTACAGCTAACCTAGGTGCCGGGCATCAACCCGGCAGTGCCGCTCAGGCCTCCGTGGCCAGCAGCTCCCGCAGCCCGTGAATGAGCCACGGGTTCCACCATGTCCAGTCGTGGCCGCCGGTGACCGAACTGAAGCGGATGTCTGCCCCCAGCGGTGCCAAATGGTTAAAGAGCTTCACGGACGTTTGGTGAATATCGGCTTCGTACACGCCGGCCTGCAGGCGCAGCACCACCTGATCGCGAACCTTTTCCAGCGGCCACGCAAGGTCATAGCGCCACAGCGACGGGGACTGGGCCAGCGCCACGCCCACCAGTTGCGGGTGCCGGGCCACCTGCCACAACGATGCAAGCCCGCCGTAGCTGGCCCCCGACACAATGGTGCCGGCGGCATCGCAGCGCACGGGAAGGCGCGAACGCAACAGCGGCAGCAGATCGTCCGCCACAAAGTCCACGGTGCCGGTGGGGCCGCCCAGCTCCGCGGAGCGGGTTTCCGAGTCCAGCGAATCGATCATGGCCACATGCAGGGCCGGGATGGTGCCGGCGCTGATCGCCGCGTCCAGCGTTGCCGCCAGATTGAGGAACTTCGCCCACACCTGGCCGTCGTGCAACAGCAGGAGGGCGGTGTCGCCGTCGGACGTCCCTTCGGGAGGCGAATACACCCACACAATGCGCCGGCGCCCGGACCGGGAATCGACAATGACCAGTTCCTCCAGTCCAGCTGACGGCCGGGTGCTGGCGGAAGCGCCACGTTGGGTCCCGCCCATAATGGCGCTTCCTGCCAGCCGATGGGGCCTTGCCGGGGCAAGCCACGGCGTGGCCGGCGCCTCCGGCAGACGCAGGACCGAGTTGACCCCGCCGTTCATGCCGGCACCCTGCACGGGGTTCAGCGGGTCCGGGCCGCCGGCGTCGGCTGCCATGCGGATGGTCCGCCGGTCCGGGCTGGCCCGCCACGGCGCGGGGCCGGGGCCGCGGTGCACAGTGATCCTGTAGCCGCATTCCCAGTCGCCGGGCATGAGCAGTGTCAGTGCCCACAGGCCGGATTCACCAACCAGTTCAAATTCGCTGGCACCCACGTTGTTGTGGTTGACCAGCGCGTTGGCCGAGAGAACCACTGCCGTCGCCGTGGCATCGGCGTGCAGGAACGTCACAGCGTTCTGGCATGCGTGGCCATCGGGGGCCTGCCCCACCAGCGGTGTGCCGCCGGCTGTGGAAACCTCCGCCAACAGGCCTTCCTTCTCAGCCGGGCTCAGGGAATCCCACTGCGCCGCAAAATGACCACGCAAAACTGTCACCGTGGGTGCGGCTCCGGCCACAGGATCCTTCGGTGCCGGGAACTGCTCGGGCGCGGACAAGGGGACGGCCTGCCCCGGGCTCATGCGCCCACCTGCTCAGTCAGCAACGGGCGCGCCGCGTTCTGATCGTCCGCCGGTTCCAGCGGCACCACCAGCGGTCCGCCCGTGGCCGGGTCCACTATCACCACCGACTCAATGCCGTACACCTCACGCATGACCTCCGGGGTGGCGATGTCGCCCGGCGGGCCCTGGGCCACAATCCTGCCGCCCTTCATGGCAATCACGTGGTCGGCGAAACGGAACGCCAGGGCCAGGTCATGCAAAACCGTCACCAGGGTGTAGTCCCCGGTGCGGTGCAGCCTGCGGCACAGCCGCAACACTTCCAGCTGGTGGGAGATGTCAAGGAAGGTGGTGGGCTCATCCAGCAACAAAACCGGCGTGTCCTGGGCCAGGGCCAGGGCAAGCCACACCCGTTGGCGCTGCCCGCCGGACAGCTCGCCCACGGAGCGGTCCGCAAGGTCCGTCACGCCCGTGGCTGCCATGGCCTCCGCAACCTTCGTTTTGTCGGCCGCAGAGAACTGGCGCAGTAATCCTTGGTGCGGGAAACGGCCGCGTGCCACCAGATCGGCCACTGTAATCCCGTCCGGGGCGGAGGACTGTTGCGGGAGCAGCGCCAGCCGGCGGGCAACGTCACGGGTCTTGTAGCTGTGAATGTCCCGGCCCTCCAAAAGCACGTCGCCGGCCGTTGGCTTGAGCAGTCGCGACAAGGCCCGCAGGAGCGTTGACTTTCCGCACGCGTTGGGCCCAATGATGGCCGTGAAGGAGCCGGGCGGGATCACCACCTCAAGCCCGGTGGAGATTTGGCGGCCATCATAGCCAAGGTCCAGGCCGTGCCCGGACAGCACGTCAGCGGTTGTGCCGCCGTCGCCCCGGGCGGTGAATGTTTTCTTCACGTGGTTTCTCCTTTTGAGGGAAGGTTTGGCAGGCGGATGCATTAGATTTGTTTGCTGCGCGTGACCAGCCAGAGCAGGTAGCAGCCGCCCACCAGTCCCGTCATGAGGCCGATCGGGACGTGGGCCTGCAGTGGCAGGCGTTGGGTGAGCAGGTCGCAGGCAACCATCAGGGCGGCGCCCATCAAGGCGCCGGTGCCCAGGGGGACCTGCACGGAGCGGGTCAGCCGGGCGGCGAGTTGCGGGGCGGCCAGGGCCACGAAGGCGATGGGCCCCACGGCGGCGGTTGCCATGGCTGTCAGTCCGACGGCGGCGGCCATGGCTGTCAGCCGGCTCGCCTCCACCCGAACGCCCAAGGCGCGGGCCACGTCGTCGCCCATTTCCAACAGTCCAAGGCTGCGCCCCTGGACCATCAGCACCGGCAGCAGGAGGACAGCGGCCAGCATGACGGGGACGGCGTGGTCCCAGCTGCGGGCCGCCAGGGACCCGGACAGCCACATCTGCGCTTGGGCGGCCAGGTCCGCATTGCCCTTGCTGAGCAGGACGGTGTTCACCGCCGACAGGAGCGCGCCGATGCCGATGCCAACCAGCACCAGGCGGTACCCGCCGCTGACGCCGCCGCGCACCGACAGGAGGTAGACCAGTGCTGCCGCAATGAGGCCGCCGGCAATGGCGGCCATGGCTGTGGCAACAGGCCCGGCGTTGAAGATCATGATTTGGGCCACCGCGCCCGTGGCGGCGCCGGTGGTGAAGCCAATGATGTCGGGGGAGCCCAGGGCGTTGCGGGAGATCGACTGGAACGTGGCACCGGCCGCCCCCAGACAGAGTCCGACGCCGATGGCTGTCACGGTGCGCGGGAGGCGGATGCGGTGGATGACCATGCTGGCCTTGGGGTCTTCGGAGAGTCCGAACGCGGCAGCCATCACCTCGGGGAAGGAAAAGGAAATGGTGCCGGTTTGCATGGAGACCAGCCCCAAGATGGCTGTCAGGGCTGCGATGGCGAGCCCCACCGCCACCGTGCGGTTGCGCCACGGCGCCGCAGGAAGCCAGCCGGGCGGGGGCTTTGGGCTGCTGCCGGGCGTACCGGCCGTAGCTGTCTTGGTGTGGTTCACAGCTGCACCAGCTTTCGTCGTCGCGCCAGGGCAATGAACACCGGGGCGCCAATGACGGCGCTCATGATGCCGGCGCCCAATTCACCCGGCGCGGCGATGAAGCGTCCCAGGATGTCTGCAATGAGCAACAGGATGGCGCCCAAAACCATGGAGAAGGGCAGCAGTTTGCTGTGGTTGGGGCCCACCAGCATGCGTGCCATGTGGGGGGCTGCCAGGCCCAGGAAGCCGATGGGGCCGGCGGCGGCCGTGGCGGCCCCGGCCAGCAGCAGGATGGCACTTGTTCCCAGCAGCCAGGTGGTGTGCATCTTCACGCCCAGGGCATTGCCCATCTCATTGCCGAGCGAGAGTGAGTCAAGGCTCCCCGCCGTGGCAAGACCCATGATGATGGCCGCCAGGCAGGCACCCAGCACCCACGGGACAACGTCGTAGCCGCGGCCCTGGAGCGATCCACTGGCCCAGTTCACAAAGTTGCGCAGGCGTTGCGCATCGCCGGCAATGATGATGATGCCGGTGAACGATCCCAGCATGACGCTGAGCCCAGCCCCGGCCAGAACAAGCCGGACGGGGTTGTTTCCGGCGTCGCGGGCCCGTCCCAGCGCATAGACCACCAGGGAGGCCGCGGCCGCGCCGGCGAAACCAAACCACATGTACTGCGCCGGCGAGGTGGCGCCACAGAACGCCAACCCCACGGCAACGGCTGCGGCGGCGCCGGCGTTGATGCCCAGGATGCCGGGCTCCGCCAGGGGGTTCCGGGTCAGGGCCTGCATCAGGGCCCCGGCCAAGGCCAAGGCGGCGCCCACAGTGACGGCCAGGATGGTTCGCGGAAGTCGCAATTCGATGACCAGCAGGTGCGTGCTCCGGGACGGATCGAAGGCCGTGATGGCGTTCCACGTATCGGACAGGGCGATGGCGCGGCTGCCCGTGGACAGGCTGACAAGGCCCAGGATGAGCAGCAGGGTCAGGCTGACGGCCCAGGCCACGGTGTTTGAGGAGCGGGGGCGCGGGGTTTGGAACACCTCTAGGCGCCGCATCCGGCAGGGGGCATCATGGTCATTCTCGATTCGTCGGTGTGGGCGCACATTGTTGTGGCCGCGAACGGCCAGGCGTTGGTAAGCCTAACCTAATGAAACTCCATGCTTTGTGCCGCCGACTGCAGGTGTCGAACTATTTCCAGGAACCGGCCACCCCCGCCAAATGTGAGATGTTTCACACTTAGGCACATTTGCTGACGCATTTCGGGTTTTCGTCACCCTGCTCCTCTCGCGGTTCCGACCATCGGCGCCACAAGGGTGCCGGGCGGAAGGCCGGGCAAAACCGCTGAAACGCGGCTCATTTGCGCTCCCCATCAAGGTCGAATCGCATCCGGCTCGCACGGAGGCCCCTTTATCGCCTGGAGTTTGCGCGTGTCAAGCGCCGAAAATTTCAATAACGTCATGGAAATATGACTTAAAGAACTTAGGTAAGGCTATGCTCGCTTTTGTTCACTTGTCCGAAAGTCATGGGCAACCGAAAAAGATTCAGCGAGGCCACCACCATGCAGTTCCCGAAAGTAGTGCTCGTGACAGGAGCGGCCGGCGGCATTGGCCGGGCGTGTGCCCAGGCCGTCCACGCGCAGAACCGCCTCGCGGATGTGCTGGTGCTGGCCGACCAGGACGTGGCGGGCCTGGCCGAGCTGGCCAAGGAGCTGACGGGCCGGCACGTGATTGCGGTGCCCACGGATGTCAGCGACCCCGAATCCGTGGACATTTTGTTCACCCTCATTGCCGAACGTCCGGAACCTCTGGGTGCCGTGATCCATGCGGCCGGGGTGCTGGCCACGGGCTCAGCGTTGCAGGCCGGGTTCAGCGTTTGGCGGCGCACCATGGCCGTCAACGCTGACGGCACATTCCTGGTCGTCACCTCGGCGGCACGCATGCTGATGGACAGCCCGGCACCCAACAAGGCCATGGTGCTGATCGGCTCCAACGCCGCAGGGGTGCCGCGGGCCGCCATGCCCATCTATTCGGCGTCGAAGGCTGCAGCCGCCGCCCTGCTGCGCTGTGTTGGCCTGGAGCTGGCCCCGCACGGCATCCGCGCCAACACGGTGTGCCCGGGATCCACCAACACCGCCATGCAGCGGGAATTTTGGGGCGATGACCCCGCCGCCGGAGAGCAGTCGGTGCTCGACGGCGACCTGGCCCAGTTCCGCGTTGGTATTCCCCTGGGCCGGATGGCGCAACCGGAAGACATTGCCAACACCGCCGCGTTCCTGCTTTCCGAGCAGGCCCGGCACATCACCATGCAGGACATCTACGTTGACGGCGGCGCAACGCTGCGTGCGTGAATCGGTGCAACATTCAATGAAAGGCATCTCATGACTGTGCAAGAAGCAGACTATTCAATCCCGGCCTCCGAGTGGCTGCGTGACCCGCTCGCCGAGTACAGGCAGGGGGACTTCCTGATGTCCGGTACGGCCGGCAGCATTTTGGGCCGCGGCGTCAGCCGGCTGCGCATGGGCGCCCACAACAGCCGCCAGATCCTGGCCGAATTCTTTGCCGCCGCCGGACGGCGCTCAGCCATTGCTGGGGTCCTGCCCTTCACTCCGGGGCGGGACGGTGAATTCGTGGTCATGGATTCAACCCTGCGCGGCCCGCGCCTTGCCCCCACACTGGCTGCGGGTGCGGGACGGGATGCCGGCACCGCGATGGCGTTGCATGCCGCGGATCCCCACTACACGGATGCCGTGGCCAAGGCGCTGACAAAGTTCACCGCCGACGGCCTGCAAAAAGTGGTGCTGGCCCGGTCCCGCAGCACCACCTTGCCGGAGCCCCTGGACATGAACGAGCTGCTGTCGCGGCTGGTTCGCCAGAATCCTTCGGCCTGCGTTTTTGCCGCCCCGTTGCCGCAGGAGCGGACCCTGGTGGGGGCCAGCCCGGAACTGTTGATCCGCCGCAACGGCACCATGGCGTTGAGCAACCCGCTGGCCGGCTCCGTTCCACGCTGTGCGGATCCGGTGCAGGATCTGGCAAATGCCGGCAAGTTGCTCGAATCCGCCAAGGACCTGCGCGAGCACGCCATAGTGGTGGACATGGTGGCAGAGGTGCTGAACCCGCTGTGCATCAATTTGCAGGTCCCCGCCGCCCCCGAGCTGGTGCGCACCGGTTCCATGTGGCATCTTTCGAGCCAGATTTCCGGCCGGCTGAAGGATCCCGAGACCACCTCGCTGGACCTCGCCTTTGCCCTGCACCCCACACCCGCGGTGTGCGGCTGGCCAACCCAGATGGCGTGCGAGCTGATTGAGGAGCTGGAGGAGACCAACCGGGGCTTCTACGCCGGGGCCGTGGGCTGGATGGATGCGGCCGGGGACGGCGAGTGGGCCGTGAGCATTCGTTGCGCCGACGTTTCGAATGACGAATTGCGCGTCCACGCCGGGGCCGGAATTGTTCCCGGCAGCGATCCGGAGCTGGAACTTGCCGAAACTGAAGCCAAGTTCCGCACCATCCTGGCCGGCTTGGGAGTGTGCCAGGCATGATGACCGCAGGCATGAGCACCCCGGGCACCGGAACGACCGGAACGGTCGCGTGGCCGCAGGAGCGGGCCGATTACTACCGCCGGCAGGGCCACTGGTCCGGCGAGCGCCTGGCCGCCATCGCCGCCGTGCACGCGGCACAAACACCCGACGCCATTGCGCTGGTGGATGCCGGCGAGCGTGTCAGCTACGCCGAGTTGGAGCGCCGGGTGGCCCAGCTGGCTGCGGGTTTCGCGGCGCAGGGGATGCGTCCGGGGGACAGGGTGTTGTTGCAACTGCCCAACCGGGTCTCCTTTGTGGTGTCCGCCCTGGCTCTCATGCGGGCCGGGGCCGTCCCCGTGTACCTGCTGCCGGCCCACAGGATCAGTGAGCTCTCAGCCATTGCCGCGCAGGCGGATCCGGTGGCCTACATTGGCCCCTCCGTCCACGACGGCTTTGATTTCCGGGACATGGCTGCCGTTCTGGCCCAGGGCATCCCCGGGGGCCTGATGGTGATGGTCGACGGCGCCCCGCGCACCTCCCAGCTGGAGCTGGCTGCCGTGGCCCGGCTTGGGGCCGTCAGTCCGCGCCCCGCCCCTGAGGTTGACACCTCCGATTTGGCGTTACTGCAGTTGTCCGGGGGCACCACGGGCACGCCCAAGCTCATCCCGCGCAGTCACGACGACTACCTGTTCTCGGTGCGGCAAAGCGTTGCTGTGTGCCGCTACAACCAGGACACCGTCCTGTTGCTGGTGCTGCCCGCTGCGCATAATTTCCCCATGAGCTCACCGGGCTTCCTGGGCGCCCTGCTGGCCGGCGGCCGGGTGGTGCTGGCCGCCCATGGTGCACCGGAGCTTGCTTTTGCCCTCATTGAGGCGGAACAGGTCACCCATGTGCCGCTGGTGCCGCCGCTGGCGTTGGCGTGGACGCGGGCAGCCCCCAACAGCAAGGCCGCGCTGGGCAGTCTGGACACCATCTCGGTGGGCGGGGCCAAGCTCGGCCCGGGTGCCGCCGTCGAGCTTCAAAGGGTTTTGGGGGTGCGGCTGCAGCAGGTGTTCGGCATGGCCGAGGGCCTGGTTTGTTACACCAGGGGTGACGACGACGCACAGATGACGGCCACCACCCAGGGCCGTCCCATGAGCGCCGACGACGAGGTGCTGATTGTGGACGACACCGGGCACCCGGTGGCGCCGGGGGATCCGGGCCACCTGCTCACCCGCGGCCCGTACACCATCCGCGGCTACTACAAGGCTCCCGAACACAACAGCACGGCCTTCACCGACGATGGCTTCTACCGCACAGGGGACATTGCCCGCCAGTTACCCAGCGGCCACCTCATCGTGGAGGGGCGCAGCAAGGACCAGATCAACAGGGGCGGGGAGAAAATCTCCGCCGAAGAGGTTGAGGACCACCTGCTGGCGCACCCCAACGTTTTTGATGCAGCCATGGTTGCCGTCCCGGACAGGTTCCTGGGAGAAATCTCCTGCGCCGTCATTGTGCCCGACGGCGCACCGCCCACCCGTGCGGACATTCACGCCTTCATCCGCGGCCGGGGCCTGGCAGCCCACAAGATCCCGGACCGGGTCCACATTGTGGCGGCGTTCCCCGTCACCGGTGTGGGCAAGAACAGCCGTGCAGAGCTGCGCCGCACCTTGAAAGAGCAGTTCAGCCCCGCTTCCTGAGGCCAACCCCTTCCACACCCCACCCACCAGCAAAGGATTCCCATGCACAACGACCTTCCTCCGAGCATTGCCTACCCCATGCCCGCCGCCGGGCAGCTGCCGGAGCCCTCCGTCCCGTGGACGGCCGACCCCGGCCGGTCCGCCCTGCTGGTCCATGACATGCAAAACCATTTCCTGCGTCCCTTTGGCACGGGCCAGGAACCAGCGACCACCCTGGTAGCCAACATTGCCGCGCTCATTGAGCTGGCCCGCGAACTGTCCATTCCCGTGTACTACACGGCGCAGCCGGCCCACCAGCAGCCGGCTGACAGGGCCCTGTTGAACGACTTTTGGGGTCCCGGCATCGGCGCCAACGAGGAGGGCGCACGCATCATTGACGAGCTCGCACCCCAGCCACAGGACACGGTGCTGACCAAGTGGCGCTATTCGGCCTTCCAGCGCTCAGACCTGGCCCAGACCCTGCGCGCAGCCGGCCGCGACCAGCTCATCATCACGGGCGTCTACGCGCACATTGGCTGCCAGGTCTCAGCCGCCGACGCCTTCATGAATGATGTCCAGCCATTCCTGGTCTCCGACGCCGTTGCCGACTTCAGCGCCGACCACCACGCCCAGGCAGTGGCCTGGGTTGCCGGACGCTGCGGCGTCGTCACCCCCACAGAGTCCCTGGCCGCCGCCTGGTCTCAGGCCCCGACGCCGGGACCGGCCGCGAGCGCCGTAGTCACTGTCAGCGAGCAGGTGCGCTCACGTGTTGCCGAGCTCATGTACCTCGAGGCGGCCAGCATCGGCGACCACGACGACCTGCTGGAGCTGGGGCTGGACTCCATCAGAATCATGGACCTGGTGGAAACCCTCCGCGGTGACGGCTTCGAGGCATCCTTTGAGGCCCTGGCGTCCGCCGCCACGGTGCACGAGTGGGCGAAGGCACTGGAACTCCCAGCACAGCGCTTGAGCACGGCAGGACCCAGCGGAGTGGGGGCCAACGCATGAGCGCGCCAAGCAACCCCTTCGACGAGGAACACGGCGTGTTCCTGGTCCTGGCCAACGTGGAGCAGCAGCAAAGCCTGTGGCCTGAGTTTGTGCCCATCCCCATAGGCTGGCACACCATCTTTGGCCCCGACTCCCGCACCGCGTGCACCGAGTACATCGAGCGGCACTGGATCGACCTACGGCCGTTGAGCCTGCGCGAGCATGCCCGCTCCAGCGCTTCCCAGCCCACTTCTTAGCGACAGGAACTTCCATGGCCACGCCGTCATCCCCAGCCCTTGCCCAGCACCAGGAACCCCTGGCTGCCCCCACCCTGCTGCCCCTGGCGGGTGCGCAACCGGGCATTTGGTATGCCCATCACCTGGAGGGGGAGCACAGCAGCAGCTACAACGTTGCCCGCTATGCCCGGATTGACGGCGAGCTCGATCCCGTGGCGATGGCGGAGGCCGTTCGCCGGGGCCTGCTGGCTGTGGACACCGTGGCCTTCCGCTTTGGCGAGGTGGCTGGTGCGCCCATGCAATGGCGGGAGCACACAGCGCCGAAAGCGCTGGAGGTCATTGACCTGCGTGCCGGGGGCGGGGGTGCGGCCCATGAGCTGATGGCTGCAGACCTTGCCGCGGAGGTCTCACTCACAGGGGACGAGCCCCTGTACAGGCAACTGTTACTGAGGGTGGGGGAGAAGCAGTGGTACTGGTACCAGCGCTACCACCACATCCTGGTGGACGGCTACAGCTTCAGCGCCATCACCCGGCACATCGGGGCACACTACGGGGCCCTGGTGCAAGGCACACCGGCACCGGTGCCTGCCTTCACGTCCTTTGCGGAGGTGGTTGCGGCAGAGGCCGGCTACCGCGGCTCGACGGCGGAGGAGGCGGACGCCGCCTTCTGGCGCGACTACTGCACGGAGCTGCCGCCGGCACTGACCCTGGCAGTCCCCGAATCACAGAGTGCAGCCGCAGGAGCCACCCGGCGCAGCGGGATCAGCCTTGATGCGGCACTGACGGCCAATCTCTCCCGCATCGCCGCCGCGCACAGGGTCAGCTGGGCCGATGTCCTGACCACTGCCATTGCCGCCTACCTGGCACGCATGGCCAACACCGACGAGGTGGTCCTGGGCATCCCCTTCATGGGACGCATGGGAACACCGGCCCTGCGGGCGGCCGGACCCGTGGTTGCCGTGATGCCCCTGCGGCTGCAGATCCCGGCGGACCTCTCCCTGGGGGAGATGGCCGTGGCAACCGCCGCAGCCATGGGCGCAGTGCGCGGGCACAGCCGCTATGGCGCCGAACAGATTCTGCGCGACACCGGCAGGGTGGGCAGTGACTGTGCACTGCACGGTCCGGTCCTGAATCTGAAGATCTTCGAATACATGTTCGAACTGCCCGGAGCCACGCTTTCCACCCACCACCTGTCAGCAGGTCCCGTGGACGACCTGGAGATCGCCGTTTACAAGATTGGCGGGCGCATTGGCATGGAACTCGAAGCCGCCCCGGCCCGGTATACGGATGAGGACCTGGATCTTCACGGGCAGCGCCTGCATGCCTGGATCACAGCGCTCGCAGCCGGGGATGATGCCAGCCCCACAACCGCGGTGCTGCCGCTGGCCAGTGAGCTCGCCACCATTGCCGGCGAATGGGGCACCGGACCCGTACTGGGCACAGACACAGCAGCTTCCACTGTCATGGAACGCCTGGACCGGCTCGTGTCCCGGCAGGGCACGGACACGGCTCTCGTGGCCGGCACCGACACCCTCAGCTTTGCCCACCTTGGCCAGCGCTCCAACGCACTGGCCAGGCACCTGATCAGCTGCGGCGTGGGGCCCGGCCAGGTGGTCGCCGTCGCACTCCCACGCTCTCTGGAAACAGTGGTGAGCATTGCGGCGGTGCTTGCCGCAGGCGCCGCCTACCTGCCCCTTGACCTGGACTACCCGGGCGAACGCCTCGCGTACATGCTTGACGACGCCGCACCCCGGGTCCTCATCACCACCGCCGAACTCCAACCACAGCTGCCCTTCACCGGGCACGTGGTCACCATCGATGCCCAAGCCACCCAGAACCTCATCGCACGGGAAACCGGCGAACCCATCCAGCAAGCCGAGCGGCTGCGCCCCGTAACTCCCGCCGACCTGGCCTACATCATCTACACCTCCGGCTCCACCGGCAGGCCCAAAGGCGTCATGACACCCCACACCGGGCTGTCCAACCTCCTGGCCAACCATGAAGCAGGAGTCTTTGGAATGACAGTTGAAGCGCTCGCAGGCCGCCGGGTCAGGGCCGCCCACAGTGCGTCGTTTTCCTTCGATTCCTCCTGGGAGCAATTGATCTGGCTGTACCTGGGCCACCAGCTGCACGTTCTGGACGATGAACAGCGCCGCGACCCGCAGGCCATTGTGGACCTGGTCCGGGCTGACCTCATCGACGCCATTGACGTGACGCCGTCCTTGGGCTCGCAGCTGCTCGACTGCGGACTGCTGGCGCCGGGGGAGCACCACCCCGCCCTGATCCTCTTTGGCGGCGAGGCTGCCTCGGCAGCGTTGTGGACCGCCCTGCGCGCCCACAGCAGCACCGGCACGCACAGCCACAACTTCTACGGCCCCACCGAATATTCGGTGGACACCCTGGGGGCCTCCGTGGCTGATTCCCTGCACCCCGTGGTGGGCAGTCCCATCGGCAACACCCGGGTGTACATCCTGGACGGGCAGCTGCGCCAGGTGCCTGTGGGCGTGGTGGGTGAGCTGTGCATTGCCGGTGACGGCCTGGCTCGCGGCTACCTGGGCCGACCCGGGCTGACAGCTTCGCGTTTCGTGGCCGACCCGTTCGGCTCCGGCGGGCGCATGTACCGCACAGGCGATCTGGTGCGGTGGCAGCGCGACGGCCGGATCGACTATCTCAGCCGCGTCGATGACCAGGTCAAGGTGCGCGGACACAGGGTGGAACTTGGCGAGGTGGAGGACGCCCTGGGGAGCCTGCCCCAGGTGGCTGCCGCCGTCGTGATTGCCCAAGTGCTGGGCCACACCAACCGGCTCGTGGGCTACTTTGTGCCGGGTGCGGGCAGCGAACTGGCCCGGGCGGTTGCCCCGGAGGCGGAACTTCGTGCGTTGTTGGCGGCGACCCTGCCCGACTACATGGTGCCCGCCGTGCTGGTGCGCCTCCCCGCCCTGCCGCTGACTGTCAACGGAAAAGTCGACCGCTCGGCCTTGCCCGAACCCGCCGTCCTGGCCGCGGGCACCACCCGGCCCCCGGCCAACGACCTCGAAGCCAATATGTGCGTGGCCGTGGCCGACGTGGTGGGCCAGCCTGCTGTGGGCCCCGACGACGACTTCTTTGCACTCGGCGGGGACAGCATTTCCGCCATGGCCGTGTGCGGGGCAGCCCGCCGGGCAGGCTACCTGCTGCGGCCCCGGGACGTGTTCGCCCAGCGGACGCCCGCCGCCATGGCAACAGCCCTGGTCCCCCTGGACACCAAGAAGCGCCCCGCCGTGGAGGCCGCGGGCGTTGTTGACGCGCTGCCCATCCAGCACTGGCTCGCCGAAACTGCCGGTTTGAACGCCCGCTACGCCCAAGGAGTCTGCGTCACCGTCCCGGCCCGACTCACGGCCGAGCTGCTCCGGGCGGCGCTGGCGGAGCTGTTCCGCGTCCACCCCGCACTGTGCTCCAACATCAGCGGCGGGGAACTGTGCATTCCGGCTCCCGGGGTGATTCCCGACGCCGTGTCCCGCACGGTCACGGACCTCACGGAGGCGCCGCTGGCCAC
>JBDTQM010000097.1:0-13716 GCA_039932175.1 Specibacter sp. | reverse complement strand
ACCCCGCCACCGAGAAGCTCGACGGCACCAAGGGGACGAACAGCCTCAACGTTGCCCCCATCTCCACCAACGCCGACGGCACACAGATTTGGAAGATCACCCACAACGGCGTGGACACCCACCCGCTGCACTTCCACCTTAACGACGTGCAGGTGTTGAACAGGGTCACCTGGGACAACATCATCATCCCGCCCGAACCAACCGAACTCGGCTGGAAGGACACTGTGCGGGTCAGTCCCCTGGAGGACACGATCGTGGCGGTCCGGCCCATCCTGCCGAAACTCCCATTCGCCATCCCGGACAGCAACCGCCCGTTGAACCCCATGATGCCCCTGGGCGCCAAGGGCTCGACGACCGGTCCGAACGGGTCCGAAGCCGGGTTCAACAACACGGACACCAACGCCAACCCGATCGACCCCATCAGCAATGACATGACCAATTTTGGTTGGGAGTATGTGTGGCACTGCCACATTCTCAGCCATGAGGAGATGGACATGATGCGGCCCATCACGGTCAGCGCACCCCGCACGCTGCCCGAAGTGTCGGTGTTGAGCTTCACCCGGCCCGCCAGTGACGTGTTGCTGACATGGACCGACGGGACGCCGATATCCATCGCCGATCCCACCACCTGGGGAAGCGCAAAGAACGAGATTGGCTACAAGATCGAGCGTGCACCGCTGGTCAACGGCGCTGTCGGCAGCTACGCGCAGATCGCCACCACACTGGCGAATGTGACCTCCTACACCGACAAGACGGCCGGGACCGGTCAGTACGCGTACAGGGTGACAGCCTGGAACGCGGCTGGAAACACTGTTTCGGCGCCATTGCTGACCGCTTCAACCGTGCCTCAAATCACCGGCCAGAACCCCGTTGCCGGGGCGACCGGTGTGGCGAGCAACGTCCGGCCGACCGCCACGTTCAACGAGACTGTCACCGGCGTCAGCAACACCACGTTCACGCTGAAGCAGGGCACCACGGCTGTTCCGGCCACGGTCGCCTACAACACGGCGACGCGGACGGCCACCCTCACCCCGACGTCCGCGTTGACCGCTGACAAGCCGTACACCCTCTCGTTGACCTCGGCCATCAAAAGCGTGTCGGGTGGTTCGCTGACGGCTACTGGCTGGACGTTCATCACCGGTCCCGTCCCGACGGTCACCTCCACCAACCCCGCCGCCGGAGCCACCGGCGTCGGCTTGGGCACGGCCGCCAGCCGCACCCCGTTGCGTGCAACCTTCAGTGAAGCAGTGACAGGCCTGCCCACCACCGCCGCCAGCACCCCCAACTTCACCCTGAAGCTGGGAACGGCGACGATCGCCTCGAAAGTCAGCTACAACGCCACGACCAGGGTCGCCACGCTCACACCGGACGCCCCGCTGACCAGTGACAGGACCTACACCCTGACCCTGGGAAGCGCGGTCAAGGACGTGGCAGGCAACCCGCTCACCGCCAAAACCTGGACGTTCATCACCGGTCCGGTCCCAGTTGTGACGGCCCGGACCCCAGCAGTGAACGCCACGAATGTCAGCCGGACGGCGAACATCTCGGCAACGTTCAGCGAGGCAGTCACCGGCCTGCCAGGCACGGCCGCGGCGAGCGGAAACTTCACCATCACCAGGAGCTCCACCGGCGCCGCGTTCACCTCGGTGGTCAGCTACTCCGGCACCACGAGGGTGGCAACGCTCAACCCGACCGGCACCCTGCTGGCCAACACCAAATACACTGTCACCTTAAGCAGCGGAATCAAGGACACCGCCGGCAACCCGCTAGCATCAGTCACCTGGAGCTTCACGACAGGCAACTAGCATCCACCCCAACGTGCACCGCCGTCCGCCCCTGTGGCCGGGCGGCGGTGCATCCTGATTTGCCTGGGCGCTGCGACACGGAACGAGGAAGCGATCGTGACCAGAACAACCCATAGTGGCAGGGACCGGCACTCACGAGTCCGGAGTTTCACGGTGCGCCGGTTCCTCGGTTTGGTGTTCGCAGCACTGGCGATGGGTCTGGTGCTTCCTGCGACCCCGGCAGTGGCCCACGCTTCGCTGCTGCATTCGACGCCGGCCGAGGGTGCGGTGCTGGCCCAGGCGCCTGGCGTGGTGGAGCTGGTCTTCGGCGAACCTGTGGCCCTGGTCCCCGATGGCGTTCAGCTCTACGACAACACCGGTGGCCATCGCACCATGCCTGCCGAGCAGCTGGACGCGACTGTGATTGTCTCCCTGCCGTCGGACCTCCCGGAGGGCGGCTACACGCTCGGTTGGCGGGTGGTTTCCGACGACTCCCATCCTGTTTCCGGCGTGCTTTCATTTACCGTGGGTCTGTCCGGATCTGCAGCGCCCGCCGTCGCCCAGAACGACACGGCATCCATTGACGCCCTTTACGGGGCGCTCAATGCTCTTGGCTATTTGGGCCTGTTCTGTCTTGTGGGCCTGACGGCTTTTGACCTGTTCGTTTCCCGCATCCCATCAGCCGGCCCTCGCCTGCCCGTGGTGGCCGCGCTGGTTGCCGTGAGCGCCTATCTTGTGCTCGTGCCCCTCACCGCGGCGCGTGAGAGGGGTGACGGCCTCCACGCGCTGTTCGATCCGGGAGTCGCCGCCACTGGATGGTCGGGGGGAGCCGCACTGACGCTTGTCCTCGCCTTCTCCGGGGCACTGCTGATGGTGGTTCGCGGCGGTCTGCCGCGCCGGGCGGGCTTCTGGGCCGGAACTGTGGGGGCCGTGATTGCGCTCGCCTCGGTGCTGCCCGTGGGCCACACGCGGACCTTCGGGCCCACGTGGCTGATGATGGGCGCCGACCTGACCCACGCCGCGACGGCCGCGGTTTGGTTCGGTGGACTCCTGGCCCTGATCCTGCACGTCACCCGTGCACGACGGCGCAACGGGAACCCTGCCGAGGCCGCCGTGGCTATCGGCAGGTTCTCGGCCCTGGCCGGTGGCGTCGTCGTTTTGTTGGGCATCACCGGGACCGTCATGGCGGTCGTGATGGTCGGCTCGGTGCCAGTCCTCCTAGGCAGTTCCTACGGGCAGTTGTTGCTGGTCAAACTCGCCGTGGTCGCGGTGATCGGCGGGTTTGCGGCGTGGAACCGCTTCGGCCTGGTCCCCCGGTTGGCGCGCGAAGGGATCAGGGGCACGGGCTGGAATCGGCTGGCCTTGGCCATCCGGCTGGAGGCGGTTGGGGTGGTGCTCGTCATTGGGCTCACCTCGGTCCTGACCCTGCAGAACCCACGGGTGGGCGAGACGCCCGCCCCAGGTGGCACCCCGGTTCTCGTCGAACTTGGCACCGGCCATCTGACCGGCAGTTTCGGTCCGGGAACGGTGGGGAGCAACGTCATCACCTTCGACCTGACAGACTCAGGTGGCGCCCCGATAGTGCCCATCAGCATGCCGCAAGTAAGTGTGGCTGAGCCCAATCTGAGTCTCGGACCGTTGGCTGCCACGGTTGAACCCGGAGGGAAGCCGGGAAGCTTCCGGTCCGTGATGGTGCTGCCTGTGGCAGGTCAGTGGAAGATCACCATCGCCGTCCGGGTCAACGAGCTGGAGCAACCTGCCGCCGTCGTCGAAGTGGTCGTCAGCGGTTGAGCCGGGACGGTGCCAACCCAGCCCACGACGCCGGGAGCCCGGCACCTGAATCCGGAGAGGTGTCCGCGTCAGCTGCCGACGTCGACCGCCGCATTGAGCGGACCACGGCCAGCCACGGAGGTGGGCTCGCCGGGCTGGACCGGCGGCGCCGGCAGCAACGGGAATCGCAGGGTGAAGGACGTGCCCCGGCCGAGCGAGCTGGTGACCGAGACGGAGCCGCCGCGTGCTTCCGTGACGGCCTTGACGATGGCCAGGCCCAGCCCGCTGCCAGCGCGTTCGCCTGCGGTCGAGCCGGTCCGGAAGGTTTCGAAAATGGTGTCCAAATCGTCGGCGGGCATGCCCGCCCCGGCGTCCCGAACGATCAGCACCAGCTCGTCGCCCTGGGCGTCGGCCGTCATCTCGATGGCATCCCCCGGGCCGGTGAACCTGACCGCGTTTTCGAGCAGGCAGTCCAGTATCGCCTCGAGCCGCTCGTTGTCGCCCTGAACGGTGCCTACCGTACTCCGGGCGCTCCAGGCCCGGTCGGCAGTGACCGACCATCGGCGCAGGATCTCGGCCAGCATCCGGTCCAAGTCGACCGGCTCGGCCACCGACGGCTCCACGACCCGGACGAGGGTGAGCAAGTTGGTCGCCAGCGCGGATGCCTTGACGAGTTCGGCCACCACGAGCTCGGCGTCCTCGCGCACCGCCGCCTCAGCCGACTGGTCGGCGATGAGTTGCGCGTAGCCCCTGGCGATTGTCAGCCGGGTGCGCACCTCGTGCGAACCGAACCGTGCCGCGTTCTCCCGCTGCTGGCTGCGGCGTCGGTCGGCCTGCTGCAGTGCCCGCAGCCGCCCCTGGGCTGCCCACTGCCGGTTCACGTGCCAGATCAACAGCGATATGATGGCGCCCATCAAGACGATCTCGCTGCATTCTTCCCACTCTATGGTCCCTGCCATGGCGTGACGCACCAGGGCGGTCCCGGTCACCGCCGTGATGGCGGCAAAGACAACCAGGGTGGCACGCCGGGGCCACGGGCACAGTCCGTAAAGCAACGCGAAACTGGCCCACACCAGATGAAAGGGGATGGTTTCCTTGCCGGGCAGGGTGAAGGTGAGGTAGCAGTTTACGCCTGCGAACACCACCCAGATGACGGCGAGGACTGCCTTAGGTCGCGATCCTATATCCAACATTGCGCACCGTTTCGATTTTATCGTTCGAGAGTTTGGACCGCAGGCGGCCCACGCAGACGTCGACGACGTTCGTGCCGGCGTCGAAACTTGTCCCCCAGACCCGCTCGAGCAGCTCTGCCCGGGTGCAGGGCTCGGGCGTTCGTTGCAGGAGGTAGGCCAGCAGCGCAAATTCCCGCTGGGTCAACGAGATGCGGCGCCCGTCGACCATGAGTTCGCGTTGCTGCACATCGACTTCGATTCCGGACCTGCGCAGATAGCGCGGAACAGGCGCGGCGTCCGAGGACGTTCGGATGCGGGCGCCAACCCGGGCCAGCAACTCTGCGTTGGCGAACGGTTTGGCAAGGAAATCCACCGCACCGCCCTCCAAGACCCCGACTCTGGTCGCCACCTGCGTCATCGATGACAGCACCAAGACCCGGCTCAACGGACGGAATCGCATCAGTTCGGCCAGGACATCCTCGCCGCGTCCGTCCGGCAATATGAGATCCAGGATGATCAGTTCCGGGTCAACTGTTCGTATCGCCGCCAGTCCGCCGGACACCGTGCCCGCAACGGTCACCGTGTGGCCGGCTCCAGCAAGTATTCGGACCAGGAGCCTGGCAAGGGTGGGCTCGTCCTCTATGACCACGATGCGGTTCACCCCGGTGTCCCCCTTAATCCGGCCATTGGCATTGGCATTTTCATTGGCCGAGCTCGTCGCAGATCCAGAATCTGCGCCCATGGCCAGACATCCCGTGAAGGGGTGGAGTTACGAAGTCGCGTCCCAGTTCCGCTCAGGGCCACCGTTTCAGCCAGAACAATTCCAGACGACACACAACGGTTTTTCATGCGCTGCCCCCAAATTACTGTCAATTGCGATCCAGAACAACGTGGCTCGCCCGATCACAGAAGTGTCCGGATGAGCTGATCGTAAGCCGCGGCACCACGGCTGTCAACGAATCGACGAGACTCAACTAAAGTGCTCGCGAAATGGGGTGAATGCCTCATCCATTTCTGCTCGCGAAAGTTCTGGCCACCGGGGCGGGCAGCGCGGTGTGCTGGGGTGATGAAACAGGGGCTGTCGATGGAAACTCGGCAAGTGGTCGTTGGTGGCTTTGCCGCCGAGTAAGCGGAGAGAGCCAAGGGTCAGAAGGGCGTGATGCTCGACTATCTGTGTCCCTCGATACGGTTGGTCCCGGACCTACGCGCGCCGGTGGCTTGCCGCCGAACCGCGGGCACCGGGACGTGCCGTCACACAGTTGAGCGGGTTGAAAGGACTTCTCGGGGCATAGTCTGTCCTCCCGCTAACCAAGCCAAACATGACAGGGGCGGCCCCTCCTTCGGAAAGGGGCCGCCCCTGTCGGCTCATCTAGGACGCGGGCGCCATGGCGGCGAGCTGCAGCCAGGTGTCCACCACCGTGTCAGGATTCAGTGAGATGGAATCGATCCCCTCTGCCACCAGCCACTGGGCAAAATCAAGATGGTCGCTGGGCCCCTGACCGCAGATGCCCACGTACTTGCCCTTGGCCTTGCACGCCCTAATGGCCATGCTGAGCAGTTTCTTGACCGCGGCGTTCCTTTCGTCAAAGCTGGCTGCCACGGTGGCCGAATCCCTGTCCAAGCCGAGGGTCAGCTGGGTCAGGTCGTTGGAGCCGATGGAGAATCCGTCAAAGATCTCCAGGAATTCATCGGCCAAAAGGGCGTTGGAGGGGACCTCGCACATCATGACCACTTCCAAGCCGTTGTCTCCCCGGCGGAGCCCGTTTTCTGCCAGCAGGTCGATGACGCCGCGGCCCTCATCAAGCGTTCGAACAAACGGGATCATGAGCTTGACGTTGGTTAGGCCCATCTCGTTGCGGACATAGGCGAGGGCTTGGCACTCCAGGTCAAAGCAGTCCCGAAACGACGGTTCCAGGTAGCGCGATGCGCCCCTGAAGCCCAGCATTGGGTTCTCCTCGCGCGGTTCATAGGCCGGCCCGCCAATCAGGTTTGCATACTCGTTGGACTTGAAATCGGACATGCGCACAATCACCGGCTCCGGTGCGAACGCAGCGGCGAGCGTGGCAACACCCTCGGCCAGGCGCTTGACGTAGTAGTCCAGGGGGCCGTCGTAGGCGGCAATCCGCTCGTGGATGATCTCCGCAACGTCGGCCGGCTGGTCCGCCAGATTCAAGAGCGCCTTGGGGTGGATGCCAATCTGCCGGTTGATGATGAACTCAAGCCGGGCAAGCCCCACACCGTGGTTGGGCAGTTGGGCGAAGGTAAATGCCTGCTCAGGGGTGCCGACATTCATCATGACCTTCACGGGCACTTCCGGCAGGCTGTCCAATTCGGTTTCCTCCACCCGGAAATCCAGCAAGCCGGCGTAGATGTAGCCGGCCTCGCCCTCGGCACATGAAACAGTGACGTTGGTTCCCTCGGGCAGTGCCACACTGGCATCTCCGGTGCCCACCACGGCTGGAATGCCCAGTTCGCGGGCAATGATCGCGGCATGGCAGGTTCGTCCGCCGCGGTTGGTGACAATGGCGGAGGCGCGCTTCATGATCGGTTCCCAGTCGGGGTCGGTCATGTCCGCCACCAGCACGTCGCCTGTTTTGAATTCGGCCATCTGGTCGATTGAAGCCAGGATGCGGACAGGCCCGGATCCAATGCGCTGACCGATGGCACGGCCCTCCGCGAGCACCGGCCCGCTCCCCTCCAGCCGGTAGCGTGACAACGTGCCCGCGGACTTGCGGGACTCCACTGTTTCTGGCCTGGCCTGCAGGATGTACAGCTCGCCGTCGACGCCGTCCTTGCCCCACTCGATGTCCATGGGACGGCCATAGTGTTCCTCGATCGCCAGAGCATGCCTGGCCAGCTGCGCGACGTCGTCGTCCGTGATGCTGAAGCGGGCCCGCAGCGCGGGATCGGTGGCGACTAGTTCAATGGTGTGGCCAACTTCCTCGTTTGCCGTGTAGACCATGGTCAACGCCTTCTCCCCCAAACCGCGTTTGAGGATGGCCGGACGGCCTGCTTTAAGCGCGTCCTTGTAAACATAGAACTCGTCCGGGTTCACGGCCCCCTGGACCACGGCTTCGCCAAGGCCATAGGAGGACGTAACAAATACGGCGCCTTGAAAGCCGGACTCGGTGTCCATGGTGAACATGACCCCTGATGCGCCCACGTCCGAACGAACCATCCGCTGAATGCCCGCCGACAGGGCCACGTCCAAGTGCTCAAATTTGTGGTGCACGCGGTAGGCAATGGCACGGTCGTTGTAGAGCGAGGCGAAAACATCCTTGACCGCCGCCAGGATGTTCTCGATGCCGCGAACATTCAGGAACGTCTCCTGCTGCCCCGCAAAGGATGCGTCAGGAAGGTCCTCGGCAGTGGCACTGGAGCGCACCGCCCAGGACAGTTCCGCGGAACCCCCATGTTTTGCCACGAGTGTCTCATACGCTTGGCGCAATTGAGCCTCAAGATCCGACGGAAAAGGCGTCTGGACAATGGCCTGCCGGATGGCGGAACCGGCCGTGGCCAGCGCCCTGACGTCTTCGGTGTCAAGATCCGCCAGAATGCCGGCGATCTTCGCCTCGACGCCTGTTTCGCGCAGGAACCGCCGGTAGGCATCCGCCGTCGTTGCAAATCCGTCCGGAACTTTCACCCCGGCGCTGGTCAAGTTCCCAACCATCTCACCGAGAGAAGCGTTCTTGCCGCCAACCCGGTCCAAGTCCTTGAGGCCAAGCTCGGAAAACCAGAGGATGTCTGTCGTCATTGTCAGTGCTCCTTGAATTTATGTCATGGCTGTTTACCGCCACGTCAATACATCGTCGCAGTACCGGGGCAGGCTGGCTATGTTGGCTGCGTCACATTTCCGGTGTCTTGGCGGCTTCGGCAACCGGCCTTCGCCGCTGACTAGTGCCGCAGCCCCATGCGTTCAAGGATGACCGCCGAGATTTCCTCCACGGACATGCTGGCGGAATTCAAGTACGGGATGTCGTGCGCAACATACAGCCGTTCCGCACTGCGCAGTTCGATTCCGCATTGCCGCAACGATGCATAGTCCGATCCCGGGCGACGCCCCGTCCGCACCTGGCTCAAGCGCATCGGGTTGGACGTCAGGCCGAAACACTTGGCCTGAAAGGGTTGCAAAGGCGCTGGCAGGGTGCCGCTGGGGAAGTCCTCGTCCACGAGTGGAAAGTTGGCCGCATAAACCCCATGCTGCAGGGCCAAATACATGGTGCTTGGCGTCTTTCCGCACCGCGATGGGGCAATGAGGATTACCTCGGCCTTTTCCAGCGCACGCAGGCTTTGGCCGTCGTCGTGCTCCATGGCGTACTCAACGGCCAACATCCGGGACTGGTACCGCAATACGTTGCCCAGGCCGTGGGCCTGGCCTGCCTGGTGGCTGGCCTTGGTGTTCAGCGCCTCCTCCAACATCTGCACATGCGCACCGATCAAGTCCACCAGGACGCCGTTGCATTTGGCCAACTCGTTGCGGATTCCTTCATTGACGGCGGTCGAGAAGACCAGCGGCGGCTCTCCCATCTGGGCTACCCGGTCAATTTCACGGACAATCAACTGGGCCTTGGCGATGGTCGATATGAACGGCACCGTGGTGCGGTAGAACTGGCTGTGCGGAAACTGGGTCAGCAGCGTGCTGCCCAGGGTTTCGGCGGTGATGCCTGTCCCATCGGAAAGAAAATAGACATGGCGAAGGGAATCTGGCACGGTCACGCTCCTCAACAGAAACTTGTTGTCACATCCTAGCCGCCCACCAAGGCCACACAGGGATGCGGACCGCGGCGTGCAGTCCCGGACAAGCACGTTTTCAACAGGTTTTGCCGGTCCGGCCCATATGACCCCGCCATGCAGCGGTACAGGGAGCTACCCCGCCCCATGCCCTGTCGTCGGATGACCTGCAACCACGTTCAGCGTCACGACGGCGGTGACGTCACCATAAACATGCACGTTTGCCGTGTACTTGCCGACCGACTTGATGTGGGCAGGCAATTCAATCTTGCGCTTGTCAATAGTGCCAAGACCGGCAGCAGCAACAGCCTTTGCAACATCGCCGGCCTTGACTGTGCCATACAGGCGACCGGACTCGCCGACCTTGACGGTCAGCGTGACGGGCTTGGCCGCCAGTTCGGAAGCCTGCTCGCGAGCGGCGCGGTCAGCCTCGATGGCGGCAACCTGCTTCTCGCCACGCTTGGACCACGTCAGGGCGAATCCTCGGGGCAGAATTAAGTTGTGTGTGTATCTGCCCTTCATTTCAAAGACGTCACGCGCAGCACTGGGACTAAATAACGCTGTCGCAGGAAGTTTCCCGCGGTCAATATGGGCAGGATGTTCGAGCTTGATCCGTGTTGCAACGCCAAGGCCTCGGGCGAAGTCAGAAATCTCGGAGACCTTGCTTGCCACCACATCCGACTCGGCCGACAGGCTTTCCGGGACCTCAACAACACCTTCCAAGACTATGGGCTCTCCCGGAGTTGAATCGGGGCCATCTTGTTCCGTGGGAGTCATCGAGGCAATGGACAGGGTCAGATCATCTACCGGATCTCCCACATCTTCAAGCAAAGCCATCCGAAAGCGGGCCGCTTCGACGTCCACCCGATCATATTCGGTTGTCATTTGCCGCCTCCTGACTTAGGCGATCTGGGAACCAGGATATTTGCAATTGTACGCTTTTCATCTGGGCCAACCCATGGAGCCTTGCTCAAGTGTTTCAGGACGGACAATGCACTTGACCGCAGTCCTTCGTCCTGCTGATGCAGCTTTTCAACCGCCCACGTGAATTCCCTCCACCATTGGTCCCGACCGGTGAAGTCACGAAACCTTTGGTCATCGACCCGCTCTTTTCTTCGGGCCTCCCGCAAATTGGCCCGATGCAGCTTGTCGGCGTGACTTCGCGTCTGTTTGCCTTGGTGCCCGGCGACGATTGCAGCGATGACCGCTGCCACCAAGGCCAGGACCGAGGTAATAATGGCAGCCCACACCTGGGGGCTGTTGAAGGGGTCCGATGCCGGCTCAACCACTTCAAGGGGGAACATAGTGGGATCGTATTCCATTGTCGCCGCACTACTCAAGGACCACGGTTCATGCCGGCTCGTTGGCCGGGCCAAACTCCCAACCCAGACTGCGACTTGGGCAGGTGGGACGATCAAGGCACTGAAAAGAGTTCCAGTCTCATGACACACTATGTGTCAGTCAGTTGACACACCTATTGGGGGCAAGAGTTAATGATTCTTTTTCTGTACCAGTTCGGTCCTGCTGTCGCCAGCCTGCTTGTTGCGCTCGGGGCAACGTTCATCCCTCGACGGTCGCGCGTTGTCCTGCCGAAACCTGTTCGCCAATGCACGACCTCTGGGATGGTTTTGGCTCTCGGGTTGCTGGTCACCTTCACGGCGTGGTCGGTCTTCCCTTGGTGGATGCCGCCGTTGAGTGAAGGCGGAATCCTGGTTCTGCAGCTCACCAGGTACATCGCACCGCTGGTCCTGTGCGCGGTTGCCCTGATCTTCCTCATCGTCCCGGCGCCCGTTCCCGGTCGGAGCGGGACCGCAGCACTTGCACCCCGCACACTCACGTCCTTCACATCCCGGGCATGGCTGGGAACCCTGGCCTGCGGGGTGGCTGCGGTTTTCACGACGGCGGTCCTTGCCGGACTCGCTTCGAGACCCGACGGGAGCGGAAAATATCTGATGTACCAGGTGCAGGCCTCCTCCAACAGCAGCGCCAGCACCACCATCTACGGCTGGTGGTTCTCGACGCATTGCCTGATCCTGGTTGCGATCCTTGTTGCAATGGCACTGATCGGACTCATCGTGATCTCACACCCGGCGCTGGCCCTTGATGAACAAGGCGACACTGCAATCAGGACAGCACGCGTTCGCAACATTTTGGCGGTCACCGCCGGCGGTCTCCTTCTCCACCTCAGTGCGGTGCTGCAATCCCTGTACGCCACCTCATCCCTGCGCACCGGCATGACAGCGGGGCCGGCCGGCTGGGTCGAGCTCGGCACGTCCTTCGCCGCGGTCGGCCCAGCGCTCCAATTGGCCGCCGTCATTGCCTTCATCCTGGGCATGGCACTGTGGTGGTCCACCCTCCTGTCAGTTCTGCCGTCCTGGTCACGACAGGCCAACAAGTCCGTACCGGCATGATTATTTCCCTCACCGCGTCTGGCGCTCCCCTGGTCGACCAGATCCAGGACCAAATTCTCGGGCTCATCACCACCGGGCTGCTTCCCGCCAGCCAAAGGCTCCCTTCCGTGCGCCAATTGGCCGGTGACCTCGGGGTGGCTCCCGGAACAGTGGCGAAAGCCTACAAAACGCTCGAAAGCGACGGCTTCCTGGTCACGCGCATCGGCAGTGGCACGCGCGTCAGCGCTAACACGTCAGCCACACCTCGCGACGTTCTCGCCGCCGCCACGCAACTCGCCACTGCGAGCAAGCGCGAGGGCGTCGACTTGGACCAGGCTGTTCGGGTTTTGCGCGCGGTTTGGTCAGACTAGTCCCGCAAAAAGCCCGGTGAACGTACGGCCCGCACAGAGTTGTCCTGACAGGCCCAGCCATAGTTACGCCGTCGGCACTGTGACTCGCCGGGACACGGGAGAAACCCCCTACCCAAGGAGCTATTACCGGACCCAGGCAATGTCCAGCTGCGCCTCTGAAGTACGATCGCATCGCCTGCATCCGGACAACAACATTCTTGGGGGAAAATTAATGGACGGAATTATTGGCGCCCGAAAATCCGAAAAGACTGAAGCGAAAAGTACTGGCGACTTCCTGAACCACTACTGAACCGAATCCGTCCATGGAGGTCCCGGCGGCGCACGCACCTGCGCGTGGCATCCACCGGTGCAATCCCACGACGAGGTCGAACAAGCTGCGGGGATGGCGGCCGACGATCAGCCGGCGAAGGCTGGACCGCTGAACACACATATGTCAGTTCGTGCGGCAGCGCGAGCAGCCACCACTTCACCAATGCGAAACCGCGTGAGAGCGATAGTGGATGCCCACTGCACAGCCGTGCCAGGCGGCTTGCATCCTGGGCCAGCGTGAACGGCCGAAAGCGGTCGGTGAGATTCTCGACGTGCTCCTGCGTGCGGAGGGGAAGCGCAGCACAACCCCAAGCGCCGGCGATGCAGACCTGGGCGGAACCAACACCGGCACCCGCTGAGCTAAACCGTCCGCTCCCCGCCAGGGCAGCCCCTCAAACAACTTTCCAGTCGATCAGCCTATTGCCGCAGACCACCACGGCTTCTGCCGCGGGCCGCGGCCGTCAGTCAAGAACCCGTTTGACCTTGTCGGTGCTGTGGCGGTTGCGGCGCCCCAGCGAGACAGCAAGGGCCCGCAGCACGGGGTCAAAGAGCGCGGCGAACCGCACCAGGAAAACCAGAAGCTGGCGGGTTGGCGCCTCACAGGCCGCGGCGCCAAGCCCGGCACGAAGGTGCAGGGCCAACTCACGCATCCAAGTGAATTCGCCGGTGCCAAGGTATCGCTCGCCCGCGGCGGCCGGAGATCTCATGGCGCGGATGCGGATGTCCGCCAGGTCCCGCACGTCCACGATCCAAAGTCCGATGCCCGGGTTGCCAGGCATCTTTCCACTGGGAATGCGGGCAATGATCTGCACCGCCCCCAGGTTGCCCGTGGACAGGATTGGCCAAAACCGGCACCGGGAAGGATCGTGGTCGGCGTGCTGGTTCCCGGATGCCCGGCCATGAAGTCCCATGCCGCCCGCTCTGCAACCATCTTCGACTTGCGGTATGGGATGAGCGAGGGGTCGTTCGGGTCAGTCCACAACGATTCGCCAATGGCGCCGGCTTCCGAGCCACGTGAATTCTCGTTTCCCAGCGAGGACGCCATATGCAGCAGGTAGTCGACGCCGTCCACCGCGGCATCCCAGCCGTCGCCGGGCGTAAGATCCGCCAAGGCGAAGGCGAGTCGATTCCCTTAGCCTTGATCCACCGATAAAAGGGCGGGGTCGCTCGGCGTTTTAAACACGAAATG
>JBDTQM010000096.1:0-13740 GCA_039932175.1 Specibacter sp. | reverse complement strand
ACCCGCCCACCCCTTCACCGAACGGAAGCAAACCTTGCAGGCCGCGGTACTAGCCCAAGCCCTAGAAGGCAAAGAGCCTTCTGATCTGAGCGCTGTCGAGAAACATCGACTGCAGAAACATGTCAGGAACCTCCTTGTCCACGGCGACCCAAAAAGCCAACTACAGTCATGGCTTGCAGCCCGGGCGCAAGTACTGGATTTCTCGGTCAGCGACTCTGACATCTTCGAGCTGCGGGAAGACCCCAGGATCAAGCTTTCAGGCGTCTCGGACCCGAGGTCCGGGCTGCTGCCAGGCAACGAACTCGAAGCCTACATTTCAAAAAGCGAGCTCGACCGGCTCCGATCAGAATGGTTTCTTGTGCCCGCAAAAAACCGCCAGAAAGCCAACGTCATCCTGCACGTCCTCGACAAACTCCCCGCAGAGATTCCAGCATTGTTTTCCGCCATGGACTTGGCCGAATACCCAGGACCCCGCGAACAATCAGCCGCCAATTCCATCATCAGGAGCGTCCTCAATGGCAATTAGACTTCCTGCGATGCTTCCCGAACAAGAAGAATCATGGCGCGCCATCTTCGAAATTTACGAAGCACTCCCCCTTGGCTGGGTTCTTGTAGGAGGCCAATCGGTATACCTTCACGCAGTCGAGCGCCGCGCGAGCACACCACGGCCCACCAAGGATGCAGATTTTGCGCTGGACATCCGCACCTACCCCCACCACCTGCACACATTCACAGCAACGCTCATTCTGCTGGGATTCACCTCAGCAGGGGAATCACTGACGGGCCACCAGCACCGGTGGCTACGAGAGAAGGCAGTCGTCGATGTACTCATCCCCCGCTTCACGGGAGAACGCAGCGAGAACCGCCCGGGCGCTACCGGAGGAACCACGATCGCAGCCCCTGCCGTCCAACAGGCTATCGATCAGAGTGAAGTCGTAGAAGTTGAAGCCGGCGAGTCAGTCGGCAAAGTGAACCGACCCTCGCTCATGGGAACCCTCATCGGCAAAGCCGCCGTCACAGTGCGTGGGTCAGTAGCCGGTGGTTGATTTTTAAAACGCCGGGGGATTAGCCGGGTTTTTGGTGGGTGGCTGGGAGAATTGGGGGTATGGATGTTGGTGCCTAGGACGGCCTTTTTGACGAGTCAGCGATTGAGCGTGTGCCGGTTGTTGATGACGGCCGTATCGATGCCAACGGCGGCGTGAATAAACGCTTCAAAGCTTTTGAGCCTGACGCGGTGATGCTGGTCCCGCCGTCCTTGGATGAGTGGCTGCCCCAGGATCATCTGGCCCGGTTCATCGGTGAGCTTGTGGATGAGGAACTGGACCTTCACCGGTTCTATAAGGCCTATGGCAAGGCGAAGGGTCAGCCGCCCTATGACCCGCGGTTGATGTTGCGGATCGTGTTGTACGGGTATTGCGTCGGGGTCCGTTCCTCCCGGGAGCTGGAGCGGGCGTGTACTGATGTGGTGGCTTTTCGGTGGTTGGCTGCCCAGCAAGCCCCGGACTTCCGCTCGATCGGTCGTTTCCGTGAACGCCACCTGGCTGCGTTGGCGAACGTGTTCCTCCAAGCCCTGCAACTGTGCCAGGCCGCGGGCATGGTCTCGTTGGGCAAGGTCGCCCTGGACGGGACGAAAGTGCGGGCGAACGCGTCCCGGCACAAGGCCATGTCCTACGCCCGACTCACGGAGAAACAGAAGGTCCTGGCTGAGGAGATCAGTGCGTTGATGGAAGAAGCCAAAACCGTTGACGCCGCAGAAGACGCCCGTTTCGGGCCCGGCAAGCGCGGAGACGAGCTCCCGGCCGAATTGGCGAACCGGGCTGCAAGGGCGGAGGCGATGGCGGTGGCACGGGCCTCGAGGAAGAAGCCGCGGACAAGGCCCGCCACATAGCTGAGGAGAAAGCCCGTGCCCGTGGCGGGGATGATGATGAGATCACCGGTGCCGGCGACACAGCAGCTGCGGCGGCCGTGCCCAAGCCGACCGCGCAGCGGAACTTCACGGACCCGGACGCGCGGATCATGAAGACCGCTGACGGGTCCTACCATTACAGCTACAACGCCCAGGCCGTGGTCGATGCCGACCACCAAGTCATCATTGCCACCGTGCTGAACAATGTTCCCACCGATATCCAACAGCTGATCCCCATGATCGAACACACCACCGCGACGGTGGGGGCGGTCCCTGTGACGTGGAGTGCCGATGCCGGCTACTGCTCAGCGGCGAACCTTGAACACATCAAGGACATCGAAGCTGCCCACAAGACTGGGTTTTTCATCTCCACCCGGCGCATGAAACACAGTGCCCCGATCCCGGAAACACCCCGCGGCAGGATCCCTGCCAAAGCAACCCTGAGCGAACGCATGGCCCGGAAACTGAAAACGAAGAAAGGGAGGGAGGTTTACGCCCGTCGCAAGGCCATCGTGGAACCAGTCTTCGGGCAAATCCACACCCGCCAAGGCAAACACCTCCAGCTACGCGGCATGGGCAAAGGGAACTCGGCCCTCGCCGCCGCTGATTTGCCGCTTTATCGATGAAATGCGCGTAGTGCGTAGACGGTTAGCTCAGGTAAAATTAGTGCATGGGTCGGCCAGATTTTCCGAGGACGATTTTGGAGTTCCAGACGCGGTTCCTCGATGAACAGGCGTGCCTGGACTATCTGTTTGCCTGTCGTTGGCCAGACGGGTTCGTGTGCCCGCGCTGCCATGGCCAGAAAGCTTGGCCGGTTTCCGCGCGAGGCACTTGGGAATGTTCCCGCTGCCACCGCCAGACGTCGCTGACCGCCGGGACGGTGTTGCACAAGACGCATACACCGTTGCAACTGTGGTTCTGGGCCGCGTACTTGATGACGACCGGAACGCCCGGCATTTCCGGCGTGCAGCTTCAGCGTCAGCTGGGACTGAACCGGTACCAAACTGCGTGGACCATGCTGCACAAGCTTCGCCGCGCAATGAAAGACCCCTCTCGCAAGATGCTTTCGGGTGAAGTGGAAGTTGACGAATGCGAGGTTGGGGGCCGGGAAACTGGCCGGCGCGGAGGCCGCAGCTTGACTGCCAGGGCCGCAGAAGTCATTGTTGCCGTGGAAGTGCGCGGGCAAGGCTCCGGACGCGTCCGGATGCAAGTCATCCACGATGCCACCTCCCAGACATTGTGCGGCTTCGTCGCCGAGAACGTGGCGCCCGGTTCCATTGTGCACACGGACGGCTGGATGGGCTATGTACCCTTGGCCAAGAAGGGCTGCGAGCACCGTCCACGATCTCAACGCGCTGGACGGAAAGCCGACGACCCAGACCCCGTCATGCCTCGCGTCCATCGGGCCATCAGCAACTTCAAATCATGGCTCCGCGGCACCCACCGATCGGTCAGCAATGAACACCTTCAGGTTTATCTGGATGAATTCGTCGTCCGCTACAACCGACGGGGCACACCGATGGCAGCTTTCAGGACCATCCTTGGACTCGAAAGCGAGCAGACGCCGGCCACATACCGGCAGATCACGGCAAAAGGGCCCCACGCTAAACATCAAACCTGAACTAACCGTCTACGCACTATGCGCGTTATTGGTTACGCGGTCGAGTCGATCTGCACTGTCCTGCGAGCGCAGGGCGTGCAGGTCGCCGCACGAACCTACCGGGCCTGGAAGAAACGGCTTCCAGCGCTGCGCACCAAGGAGGACGCACTTGGCTCCGCGTCAAACCGGTCCTCTCTCGTTGTAGACGAGTCAGGCAGTTCGCTTGACCCAGTCGACTGATTTCCTAGTCCTCGACGGCCCGGTATCGACGGGTAATAACTGTCCCGAAGCATCCTGACATGGATCTCAGGACGACCGGTGGCTGTTACAACTCGGTAAGGCCAACGTGTAGTTCTGTTAGAGAGGGAGGGTTGGCTCCCGGGCGTCGGACGGTGATGGCAGCTGCCTTGGTCGCCGTTCGACCGAGTGATTCCAGAACGCTCGGTGTCCAGTCATCGGCGTTATTGGTGAGTAGTCCGAAGATCAGTGCGGCCATGTAGGAATCACCGGCACCTATGGTATCGGCAACAACCGACCGTACCGCTGGGACGATGACGCCAGAGTCCGGAGTCATCAACAGCGAGCCCTTGGCTCCGAGCGTAACTGCTGCCAGATCGGCACCGAGCGCGAGTATGTGCTGTCCGGCTTCTTCCGGTGTCTTACGAGGGTAGAGCCATGTCGCGTCCTCATCGCTGAGTTTGACAACGTTGGTGAGGGGTACGAGTTCTTCGAAAATGGAGAGTGCTTCGTGGTGGCTACCGAGCAGATCGGCCCGAATGTTCGGGTCGTAAGTGACGATACTGGTTCCAGCGCAAGTTTGCAGAATGGCCTCTACAGCCGCGGCTCCAGGGTTGAGAAAACTCGCTATAGATCCAGTATGAAGAAGCCTGGGCTGGTATGCGAGCGCCGCCGAGCCCAAGTCCCAGGTGAGGTCAAAAGCGTAGGTGGCGGATCCGTCGTCGGCCAGTGTTGCCGTGGCTGTTGATGTGGTGTCCATGGACCGTGAGCCGTGCAGAAGTGTTACGCCAGCGCCTGCGAGGTGGGCCTGGATAGCGGTACCGCGAGCGTCGTTGCCGATGGCGGTGAGGAATCCGGTGGACATTCCGAGCCGTGCCAGGCCAAAGGCTACGTTTGCGGGTGAACCTCCAGGATGTTCGGAGATAACACCATTGGCATGAACTACATCGACTAGCGCTTCACCGATCACAATTACGTCTAAAGCGTCGGAAGCAGCGGCAGAAGGATTCATCGTAAGTACTTTCAAGTTGTGGTCAGCGGGCGGAAGGTGAATTCATCGCCCGCCGCTGGTTGTGAGTGATAGCTGCGGCGGAGCTCCTGCATAGGGTTCCGCCGCAATGGTGCGATTTAGTGCAGGACGTCGAATTTCTTGCGTTTCAGGTTGTTCGGGAGGGAGCGGTGAAGGCAGTGGACAGTGCGATGGTCCGGTGAGGGCGCGGCTTCGGCGAAACAGCGCCCTCACCGGAAATAACGCCCCGGTCTAGGGAAAGAGCGTTCGGGATTCCTGCTGTGAATCAGCCATGTCCCATGCGTCAAAGCGCACCAATTCGGTTGTGCCTTCGGCGGTGAGGGTGACGGATTTGCCGCCCAGGGTGGGATAGATGCGGCCGGTCAGGGCAACGCCGTTGGCGAAAATTTCCACCGCAGACCTGTCCACAATGACGCGCAAGTGAACTCGTCCCTCCGGCATGGAAACCGGTCCGAACTTGTCCTCCACATCAACCTCGGAATCGAGGCTGCTGCGGGTACGGTCCAGACGCAGGGTTCCTGCAGCCGACCCGTCGGTGCTGCAGCCGAGCTCGACAATGGTTTCTTCTCGAGCGCGCCCAGAATCATTTAGCTCCGCCGAGGCGAGAATTCCGAGCCTGAACACGGCACCGGTCTGGAGTTGAAGATCCAATTCCAGATCGAGTTGGTTACCGCAGAACTCGCCGTCCAGAAGAAACGAGGCGTCAGTTACAACCTGAGCGACCACACTGCGGTGATCCCGGCGCAATTGCTCGACTTCCGGAACCGGAGCGAAGCACAGCGAACCATCCTTCGCTACAGTCACTGTCCGGGGCAAGCTCATCACGCCGGACCAGCCAGCTTCCACCATCGCCTCATCGCTGCGGCCTTCTTGCATCCAGCCAAACATCACCCGGCGCCCGGACTCGTCCTGGAAGGATTGGGGCGCGTAGAAGAAGCGTCCGCCGTAGTCCAAACGGTGCAGCGCTGCTGGCTCGAAACTGTCTCCGGCGTAGCGGCCTGTCCAGTAGAGCGAATGGCGCGTGTCGCCGTTGTCCCATGCTGAGAAAACCAACACGTCCGGTGAGCCCTCCTCGGCAGCAGCACCCAAAGATCCGCCACCTGCACGGAACAAGTCCACACACTCCCACATGGTCCCGGTCCAGTCTGTGTCAGCGGGGTCACCTTGTGCGGCATCACCAATGAACAAGGGTCCAATGTAGTCCCAAGAACGCAAGTCATCAGACTCGTACAGGAACGCAGTTCCACCCATTTCGCGAATACCGGAACCAATCAACTGGCGCCACTTGGTGCCTTCACGCCACACGCAGTGATCGCGGTAGGCAGTGACCTCAACGCCGGCGGGAGGCCCGGCAATAACCGGATTCTCGGAAATTTTGGTCCAGTTCAATAAGTCCGGGGTCCCCACAGCAACACAGGGCAATTCGTGTTCGCCGAGGCGTCCCGAGTACACCAAGGTGGGTGTCCCGCCGTCGTTCACTAGAACACCTGACCAGCAGCCCTCGGCGTCCGGACCCGCGGACGGTTCCAAAGCTACCGGGACATCCTTCCACGTCACCAGGTCAGTGCTGATGGCGTGTCCCCACTGGATCCGGTGGTGGAAAGCACCCTCAGGGTTGTACTGGTAAAAGAGGTGGTACGTACCATTCCACTGGCTGACGCCGTTGGGATCGTTGAGCCAGCCCGCGGGGGAAACAAAGTGAAAGCGCGGTCGAAGCGGGTCAGCCTCCGCCCGTGCGATCAGTTCACCCTGCGGAACAGTAGCGAGCGGGTGGGCAATTACGGTCATGCGGAAACCTTCATTTCAGTGTCGTCGGCGGGCAGTGCAGGTTCGCCTGCCAATGCGTGTCCCCCGGCGCCAGCCCACGGACGGTACAGGTGACAGCGCACCCAGTGCCGGTTCTCCGGATCACCCACTTGATGACGGACGGACACTTCGGAAGAGCAGGCCTGGTTCGGATCGCCTTCGAAAGCACACGAGGTAGACGCCATCACTGCTTGGCGCAGTTCTGCCCGGCGCACAGGATCATAGGAGCCGGCACGGGCCGGATCCGGCACCGCCGAGACCAGAAGTTGGGTGTACGGGTGGGCCGGGTTGGCCAGAAGATCAAGCGACTCGCCCTGTTCAACAATTTCCCCGGCAAACATCACTGCAATTCGGTCAGCCAAATAACGGGCGGAGGCGAGGTCGTGGGTGATGTAGAGCATCGAGATGCCCTTGTCATCGCGCAGTTTACGCATCAGGTTCAGCACACCGATCCGTACCGAAACATCCAGCATGGAGGTGGGCTCGTCAGCCAGAATGACTTCCGGCTCCACCGCAAGCGCCCGGGCAATAGCAACGCGTTGACGCTGCCCGCCGGAGAGCTCGTGCGGGTAGGAGTTGAGCATGTCCGGCTGCAGGCCAACCGTGGTGATGAGTTCTTCGAGGCGGCGCTGGGTTTCCTTCTCGGAGCCACCGGTTTTGCCGTGGATCGTCAAGGATCGGCGCAAGAAGTGCTCAATGCGATGAGCTGGGTTCAAGGAGCCAAAGGGGTCCTGGAACACCATTTGAACCTGGGCGCGGAATGCCCGGGACGCCTGGAAGCGATCGCGTTTGAGAACGTCAACTCCGTCCAACAGGATCGCTCCGGTGGTGGGTCGCTCCAAGCGGGCAACACAGCGCGCCAGGGTGCTTTTGCCGGAACCGGACTCGCCTACGAGGGCCACAATCTCACCACGACCCAAGGACAAATCAACGCCGTGCAGAGCACGGACCGATTCCCTGGAGAACAGTCCACCCAGGGGGAACTGCTTGCCCAAGCCACGGATCTCAAGTGCCGGCGTGTCATCTGTGGGCCGAGTTGAGGTAGGCATTGCTGAGTGGCTCATTGTGCAGCTCCTTCGAGGACGGCTGGGGTGATCGCCGGAGAGTCGCCGGAGGGGGCCACAAAATGACCGGGGAACACTTCAGCAAGATCTGGGATGTTGCGGAACTTCACTCCCTCGGCCAGGCCTGTCAGGGGAACTCTCGGACCGGTCAGGGGCGGGAAAGCGCCCATGAGCGCTTGAGTGTAGGGATGTTGCGGGTTGGTGTGGATTTCAGATGCCTTGGCCGTTTCCACGATCCGGCCCCCGTACATCACACCCATGCGGTGGGAAAGCTCCACCATCAAGGACATATCGTGTGTGATGAACAGGACCGAGAAACCCAGTTCACGCTGAAGTTCTTTGATCTGGGCCATGATTTCCTGCTGTACCACCACGTCAAGTGCCGTGGTGGGTTCATCCAAAATAAGCAGCGACGGCTTGAGAGCAACGGCCATGGCGATGACTGCACGCTGGCGCATTCCGCCTGAAAGTTGGTGCGGATAGGATTTCAGACGCGAGGGGTTGATCCTCACGAGTTCAAGCAGCTGGCCCGCACGGTGCAGGGATTCTTTGCGGGAGTAGCCGGCGTGGGTGGAGTAGATGTCTGTGATCTGCTCACCAATGGTCAGTACCGGGTTGAGCGAGTTCATAGCGGACTGGAAAACCATGGCCACGTCTTGCCAGCGGAAGCGCCGGAGCTCTTCGGTGTTCATGGCCAGCACGTCTTTGCCGCCGAAGCGGATACTGCCGCCGGCAATCTTCGCCGGGTCCTTGAGTAGCCGCATGATCGAGTTGGCAATGGTCGACTTACCACAACCGGATTCGCCGGCCAGGCCAAAAACTTCGCCGGTGCCGATGCTGAAGGAGACGCGGTCCACGGCGGTGGTGGAGCGGGTGTCACCGATGTACTTCACGGTGAGATCTTTGACTTCAAGAACTGGCTCATGCGATCCGAGGGATGTCTGGGAGACGGTCATTTCGTGACGCTCCTTTCGGGGGTGGTTGCCGCGGTTGCAGGTACGACGACGGCAGCGGACTTGGGTGCCTTGATCTTGCGAAGGCGCGGGTTGGTTACCTCGTCGACCGCGTAGTTGATCAGGGACAGGGCGAAGGCCACAAGTGCGATGCACAAACCTGAGGGAACAAATACCCACCAGCTGCCGGTCAAGAGTGCGCCTTCATTGCCGGCCCAGAAGAGGTTGTTTCCCCATGAGACGGTGCTGGTGTCACCCAGGCCCAGGAACTCCAGGCCAGCTTGTGCGCCGATGCCGTAGATGACACAGCCCAACAGAGTGCCCATGACGATTGAGGCCATGTTGGGCAAGATTTCGCGGAACATAATCCGCCCGGCGCGTTCACCGGAGACCACTGCTGCTGCAACGAAATCCTTGGAACGGATGGAAAGTGCTTGGGAGCGGAGTACACGTGCAGATCCGGCCCAACCGGTGATGATCAGGACAACAATGACTGTGCCCAGTCCCGGCGGCAAGAATGCTGCGAGGATCACCAGCAGGGGCAATCCGGGCAGGAGCAGGAATACGTTGGTGATCAGCGAGAGGGACTCGTCAATGAACTTGCCGAAGTATGCCGATGCCAGTCCTACGAGGATGCCCACGAAGGTTGAGGCGAAACCTACCGTCAGACCCACCAGCAGCGAGCTGCGGGAGCCGTGCACGGTCAGAGCCAAGACGTCCTGGCCCTTGGCGGTGGTGCCAAGCCAGTGTTCGGGAGAGGGTTCAAGACTTGCCATGTCCGTGATCCGGGAAGGGTCCCCTGGAAACAGGAGCGGTGCCAACAATGCCAGAGCAATGAAGATCAGCAGGATGGTGGCGCCGACCATGGCTTTGGTGTTGGTAAACAAGCCGTGAACCAGACCCTGTTTTGGTTTTGTTTTGCGGAGCTCCGGAGTGGGCTCAATAAGTGTGGTCATGATGATCCCTAGTTGCTGCGTACACGCGGGTCGAGTCGGACATAGAGTATGTCCACCAGGAAGTTGGCTATCAGTACAGCGGCGGTGATGGTCAGGAAGAGTCCCTGCATCAGCGGGTAGTCCAGGCCTTGTACTGCGGTGAGGAGTTGGTAGCCAACACCGGGGTAAGCGAAGACCACCTCGGTGAGCATGGCGCCACCGACCACAAAGCAAAGGCTCATGCCAAAGCTTGTGACGGAGGGGAGCATGGCGTTGCGAGCTGCGTAACGGAACATGATGCGTCCGGGGCGCAGGCCCTTGGCCTCGGCCATGGTGATGTAATCCTCGGAGTTGGTGGCAATCATGGTGTTGCGCATACCGAGCATCCACCCACCGACGGAGACCAAAACTATCGTCAAGGCTGGGAGCACAAGGTGGGCTCCGACGTCGGAAATGAATTCCCACGAGAAGCCAGGTTCCAAGCCGTCGCTGAAGGCGTGCCGCAGCGGGGCCCAGCCCAGAATCACACCGAAAAGGTACAGGGCACCCATGGCGAGCCAGAAGTAGGGGAAGGATCCGATGAAGATCAAGATGGGCGGCAAGGCGGAGTCAATAGTCCCGCCGCGTCGCCATGCGGCCAAGATACCGAGAAGGTTACCCAGAACGGCGGCAATCACCAGTGCGGTTCCACCCAGAAGGAGAGTCCAGCCAATCTGTCCGGCGATGACTTCCGTGACCGGGGTGGGAAAGCGGGAAATAGAAATGCCCATGTTGCCGGTGACGATGTTGTGCAGGTAGTCGACGTACTGCTCCCAAATGGGGCGGTCATCCACACCGAGCAACTTGCGGAGTGCGTCAAGCTGTTCTGGCTGCATCTTGCCCTGCGTGCGGGCGAACATGCGTGAGACGGGGTCGCCCGGCATGAAGCGGGGAAGTAAAAAGTTTAGGGTAATTGAGGCCCAGAAGGCGATCAGGTAGAAACCCAGACGGCGCAGGATAAAGCGCACGGATTCCCTCCGTTCGGTAAGTGCGGGTGGCCGGAACCGCGGGAATTCACGGCCGGGAAAGATGGCAGACCATTACGCTGCGGCTCAAGAAGTTTGGTGTTTGAGACGGTAATGGTGCGCGCACGGTGGCGTCGCGGCTCACCTGCAGTGAGCGGCGCCACCACCGTGCGGCGGTAGTGCTACTTGCTGGGTTCCAAGGTGGTGAGAACCAGCACCGTGGTGGGAGAACGGTCACTCAGAGTCGCGTAAGGGTTCTCTTCTGTGGGCCATCCGCTGAAGTGGATGTCCGTGTAATTACCCCATTCAGGACCGGAGAACAACGGCACCAGCGGGGCGGTGGCGTTGTATTCTTCCTGGAGCTTGTTGGCAATGTCCTTTTGCTTGGCTTCATCACCGGCGGCAACGAATTCGTTCAAGAGCACATCTGCCTGCTTGTCCCCGAAACGGTGATAGTTGTCGAAGGTTTTGGTGCCAACAGCCTTGACGGTGGCGCTGCCCATGGCGTTGTTGAAGTACTTGAAAGGACTGGGATCGTTGGCACTCCAGACAATACCGGTATCAAAGGTGCCCTGTTCGTAGCTGGCAACAACCGAGGCCCAGTCAGGGGAATCAACCTTGGCAGTGACGCCAACGGTCTGGAGGTTCTGGGCGATCACGTTGGCTACTGAGAGCCAGTCCGAGGAGGAAGAACCAACGGCGATCTTGAACTCGAATGGTTTTCCGTCCTTCAAAGTGCGCAAGCCGTCTGACCCTTTGGGATAGCCGGCGGCGTCGAGGGCCTTGTTGGCCTCGTCTACGTTCAGCTTGGTCCATGTGCAGTTGTCCTTAACTGCCGGGTTCTTCCACTTGTCATAGTTGCCGGAAAGGCCGGTGCAGTCAGCTGGCTGGGCGTAACCGCTCATACCAATCTTGGTCACCTGATCGCGGTCAACGGCCATACTCAAAGCCTTGCGGACCTCGGGGTCGTTGAACGGGGCCTTGGTCGTGTTCAACTGCCAGTTGATCATGGAACCTGTGGGAGGGAACCAGTAATGGCGGTGATCCTTATCCTTGGAGATAAAGGTCTTTTCGATGTTCGGGATGTACTGGTTGGACCAGTCCACGTCTCCGCTTACGCTTGCCAAATTGGCTGCATCGTTGCCTGACATGGCGAGCATCTTGATGCCTGCAATCTTCTGCTTCTCCGGCTGCCAGTAGTTGGGGTTCTTCTTCAGCACGTATGACTGAGCCTGGAAAGAGTCAACCTCGGTGTACGGGCCAGTGCCAACGGGCTTGGCGTTGGGATCCTTGCCTGGGTCGGCGATTGCAGACCAAATGTGCTTGGGCAGGATGGGCAACTGGCCTACTTCGTAGAGAGCGGGAGACCATGCCTTGTTGAAGGTGAATACAACTTTGTTGGTGCCTTCAGCTTTGGCGCCGACGAGGTATTCGAAGCCACCCTTGAGCTTCTTCTGAAGCTCAAAGGTGTAAGCAACGTCGTCAGCAACGAGCGGCTTGCCGTCAGACCACTTCACGCCGTCACGCAGGGTGAAGGTAATGGATTTGCCATCGGCGGCGGGCTTCCATTCGGTGGCGAGCCACGGAGTGGTGTCTCCCTTGGCCGGGTTGAATACCATCATGGGTTCGTAGATTGCTTGGTTGACCATGGGGTTCACGGCCGGGGCAAAGGGGTTGAAGTTCTTGTCAAAGGTGCTCATGTCTTCGCGAGGAATGGTGAGGAATGCACTCGCGTTCGCTGCGGCGTCCGCACCGGTGGTTTTGTCGACGGTGGCCACGCAGCCTGTCAGCAACATTGCGCCGACTGCCAGTCCGGCCGCGGCGATGCGGGTAGACGTCAAAAATCTCAGTTGTGCCATGATGGAGTTATCTCTTTCCTATTCTTCATCAGCAAGGTGAAGGGGTGGGTGGGGTTTAGCTCTTCGAAATTGATTTCGCGGTCAGACCGAAGAGCGTTCTAGCAGCGGACAGTCGACTAGTTGCTGATTGGCAACAATCGACTGTCCCGCTGTAAGGATGGCGAGCGTTTGGACGCCGAGGGCGCCCATTTTTTGGAAGGGCAACGCAACCGTTGTGAGTTTGGGCCTTAGATAGGCCGCAATGAGCTCTTGGTTGTCGAAGCCGATCACGGCAATGTCCTCGGGGATTCGTAGTCCCCGTTCCTTGATCGCGTCGTAAGCGCCCATGGCCATACGGTCATTGAGGCAGAACAGCGCTGTTGGGCGGTCTTTTTCCGGGTAGCGATCAAGAATCTGGCACGCAGCATCATAGCCGCCGTCGGCAGTGGCATGTCCGGTCACCACAAGTTCCGGGTCCAGTTCCAGGCCGGCTTCGGCAAGGGCTTCGCGGGCACCTGCCAAGCGGCCAACTGAGGCGGGAATGATGGGATCCAAGTTGATTACACCAATGCGCTGGTGTCCCGCTTTGAGCAAGCGTTCAATGGCCACTCGGCCGCCTCCATGTTCGTCAGGGACGATCGAGGGGAGTTTGCCGTCAATATCAAAGCAGTTGATCAGCACGGTGGGAACTTCATGTGCGCTTTGGGGAACATGGACACCACGGTGGAACGTTGCAGCGTAGAGCAGACCTTCGACACGCTGTTCCAGCAGCTTTTCGATTGCCGCATCTTCCATGCCTTTGTTTGGACCTACAGCATCGGCTTGGTCAGAAGGTGCAATCAGGAGGAAGCGGCGGTCCAGCCAGGCTTGGTCTTGGGCACCTTTGATGGTGTCAACGGCGAAGGGGGCTGTAACTATCTCGGTGACAATTCCGTACCAGTCGCTGCGCTGGGAGGCCAGAGCCCGGGCGCCGGCGTTGGGGCGGTACCCCAAAGCCTGCACGGCAGCTTTGATCCGGGCCCGGGTGTCCTCGGAGATGCTGGCGTCTTGACGATTGTTCAGAACGAAGGAGACCGCTGTCCTGGAGACGCCCGCGTGTTCGGCTACATCCTTCATGGTGACCGCCCGCTGACGCACGGCCGCGGGCCTGCTCAGGTTGGTGGTATTCGCCATTGAAAGCTCCGTTGATCTTCGTTGATGCTGGACGTTGTGCCAGCTTCCAGCGGTAGGTGTATTCCAGTAATGATCATCTAGTAACGCGCGCAACTAGATGATGTGATTCAGATTACGCGCGTTACTTCCGTGCTGTCAAGAGGACGACGAGACTCATCCAAAATGTTCCCGAGTTGGGGTGCGTGCCTCTTTTG
>JBDTQM010000095.1:0-14003 GCA_039932175.1 Specibacter sp. | reverse complement strand
GCCACCGCGCGCGCAGCCCGGCCACCGCGCGCGCAGCCCGGCCGGAGCCCACCGCTGCCTGCAGCGGCTCAGTCCAGGGACACTGGCCCGATTTCGGCCAGCAGCTCCCCCGGGCCGGGATTGTCCGCCGCCGAGCTGCCGCCCAGGTGCTGCACCACACCCCACACGGCGTTCAGCGCTGTGGTGACGGCGCCGTCGGCCCAACCGGCCGTCCAGGAGACGTCGTCGCCGGCCAGGAAGATGCCCCGCTGGCTTTCAGGCAGCCCCGCCTGGTCAAAGTGCGTGAACAGCCGCTGCTGGTAACGGTAGTGGCCGGGCAGATTGGCCTTGAACGCGCCCATGAAGTTCGGGTCGGCCTCCCACGACACCGTGATGGGCGCCCCCACAATGTGCGAGGCAATGTCCACGTTCGGGTAGATCTGTGCCAGTGAGTGCAGCATCAGCTCCACCCGCTCCTCGGCCGACAGCGAGAGCCACTTCAGCGCGTCGTCGTTCCAGGTGTAGGAGAGCAGGATGACGGCGGGAGCGTCCGGGCCGTTGTCCAACAGGTACGTGGCCCGGTTGAGCCTGTCGGTCAGCGTCATGGACATGACCTCGCGGCCCGTCTGCGGGTCTATGTCCTTCCAGAACGGCCTGTCCACCATGACAAACGTCTTGGAGGACTGCATGTAATGCGAGCGCTCAATGGCCGTCCACATGGGCGCGGCGAACAGCGATTCCTCCGTGTTGATGCGGGTGGAGAGCAGCCACGACTGGCAGGTGCTGATGACCACGGGGAAACGGTGCGTCCTGCCCCAGCGCTCGGTGATTTCCAGCGAGCCGTCCCCGGCGCGGGCAATCCTGGCCACGCCGCCGCGCGGGGAGCCGGCGTGCAGTGACTTCAGCGAGGTCCCTGCGGGCCAGTGTTCCATGCCCGACGGCGCATCCTCCCACAGCGCCTCGGGGAGCCGCTGGGCCCCGCCGGCGATGCTGCGGTGCCCGTCGTCGGCATCGGTGTAGACCACGCGGAGGATTTCCAGGATCGAGTTGGGGAAGTCGGTATCCCAGCCGCCCGTGCCGAAGCCCACCTGGCCAAAGGCCTCGCGGTGGCCGAATCCGGCCTTCTTGAACGCCTCGCTGGCGGCGATGAAGCCGTAGAAGGTTTGCTCATCCAAAGCCGGAACCAGGGCGTTCCAGATTTCCTTGATGGTCTTGGTGTCCCGGGTGCGGATGGCTTCCTGCATCCGGGCGAACGCGGCGCCGTCGTTCACCGAGGCACGCCAAGCCCGGGCCACCTCGTGGAAGAACTCCGGGAGGTCCGCCTCGGTGACGGCGTAGTGGGATTCGCCCGTCAGTTCAATGACAGTGCTGGACGTTGCCCCGGAGAGCGGGTTGGGGAATTCCTCGCTGGCCAGTCCCATCGCGTCCACGTAGTGGTAGAAGGCACGCCCGGAGACCGGGAAGCGCATCCCGCCCAGGTCAGCAGTGACCTCCGGCGCGCCCGGGAAACTGGCTGTGCGCAGCCGCCCGCCAATTTGCTCGGGCTCGAAAATGACGGGCTTGAGCCCCATCTTCATGAGTTCGTAGGCGGCGACCAGGCCCGAAAGCCCTGCCCCGATGACTCCGACCTCGGTGCCGTGGGCCAGCTGCGGGACGCTGCCCAAGCCGGCCGGGTGGGCCAGGTAGTGGTCGTAGCTGAACGGGAAATCCGGGTTCAGCATGGTGATTGCGTCGGTCATGGTTGGGGTGCCTTCACGGTGTTGGTGTCATCGGCAAGATCGTTGTCCGTCGCAAAGCTGCGGGTGGAGAGATCCTGGTATTCATCCTCGCTCAGGGCGGCCACCCGGGAGTGGCGGCGGCCGTAGCCAAAGTATGCCAGCAGCCCCACCATCATCCAGGCCAGGAACACCACCCAGGTGATGCCGCCCAGGTTGACCATCAGGTAGATGCACATGAGCGCGCCCAGGATGGGGGTCACGGGGTAGAACGCCACCTTGTAGCTGCGCTTGAGCTCTGGTCGGTTGCGGCGCAGGTAAATCACGGCAATGTTGACCAGGGCAAAGGCAAACAGGGTGCCGATGCTGGTGGCGTCGGCCAGGGCCCCGAGCGGGACCAGCCCGGCAGTCAGTGCCACCACAATGCCCACGATCAAGGTGCCGGCCACGGGGGTGCCGCGCTTCTCGGAAATCCGGCCAAAAATCTCAGGCACCAGGCCGTCACGGGACATGGACATCAGGATGCGCGTCTGGCCGTAGAGCACCGTCAGGACAATGCTGGCGATGGCCAGCACGGCGCCCACGGAGAACACCAGGGCAATCCACGGCTGATGCGTGACTTCCAGCAGGATCTGCACCAGGGCGGCCTGGGTTCCGTCGAACCACGTCCATTCGCGGGCCCCGACGGCGGCCACGGCCACCAGCACATACAAGGTGGTCACGATGATCATGGACAGCATGATGGCCCGGGGCAGGTCACGCTGCGGGTTCTTGGCTTCCTCACCCGCGGTGGAGGCGGCGTCGAAGCCAATGTAGGAGAAGAACACCCGGGATGCTGCGGCAGATACACCGGCGGCGCCCATGGGCATGAGCGGGCTGAAGTTGCCGGCGTTGAAGGCGGTGAAGGCGATGGCGCAAAAGAACAGCAAGATGACAATCTTGACCATGACAATGATGGTGTTGACCCAGGCGCTTTCCTTGGCCCCGCGGACCAGCAGCACCATGGACAGCAGCACGATGGCCATGGCCGGCAGGTTCAGGAATCCGCCGGACCCGGGCGGCTGCGAGATGAAGTCCGGCAGCACCCAGCCAAAGCCGGCCACGGATTCGTTGATGTACTGGCCGGCGCCGACGGCCACTGCGGCCACCGAGACCGCGTATTCCAGCACCAGGCACCAGCCGCAAATCCAGGCCATCCCCTCGCCCAAGGTGACGTAGGTGTAGGAGTAGCTGGAGCCTGAGACCGGCACCATGCCCGCCATTTCGGCGTACGACACGGCGGAGAGCAGCGCCGCGACGCCGGCGATCAGGAAGGAGATGAAGACGGCGGGCCCGGCCAACGGCACGGAATCACCCAGGATCACCAGGATGCCTGTGCCCAGGGTGGCGCCCACGCTGATCATGGTCAGCTGGAGGACGCCAAAGCTGCGCACCAGTTTCCGTCCGCCGGAGCCGTTCTGGGCCTCATGAAGCATCTGCCCCAGGGGCTTGCGGCGCAGCAGTTGCCGCCCCAGGCCGACGGCCGGCCTGCTTTGGCGCGGACCCCCGGCGGTTGCAGTCGACGCTGACTGCGGGCTGAGCTGATCACGTAGTGACATTCCCTAAATCCCATTCTGTGTGGTCCTGCGGGTGCAGGCAATGCTGTGCAAGTTCCTCAACACTATTCCTGTGACACGTATCTCATTGAAGTGCAAAACCTCCTGTACGCTGTGCCCATGAGACTAAATGCACCAACAGCCTACGGCACCCCGGAGCTCACCACCGGCACGGTCAGCGTTGACCTCGATGCCATTGAGCACAATGTGCGCATCCTGCGCGGCCACACCAGCGCCCCGCATTTCATGGCTGTCGTCAAGGGAAATGCGTACGGCCACGGCCTCCTGGAAACGGCACGTTCGGCCGTGGCCGCCGGCGCCGACTGGCTGGGGACGGCCCAGTTGTCGGAGGCCCTGGCCCTGCGTCGCAACGGCATCACCACACCCATTTTGGCGTGGCTCTACCTGGCCACTTCCTCCGGCGGTGCCATCACTGACGCCGTGCAGCATGACATCGACGTGTCCCTGGGCAGCACAGCCCAGCTGGAGGTTGTAGCCGGTACCGCGCAGGCGTTGGGCCGGACGGCGTTCATTCATCTGGAGCTCGACAGCGGGCTGAGCCGCGGCGGCGCCCGGCGTGAGGACTGGCCCGCGCTGGTGGCCGGGGCGCGTGCTGCCGAACTCACCGGTGCCGTGTCCGTCCGCGGGGTGTGGACCCACCTCGCTTGGGCCGACGTCCCGGCCCACCCGGCCAACACCTCCGCCGTGGCGGACTTTGAGGAGGCGGTCAAGGAAGCGCACGACGCCGGGCTGGCGCCAACGCTGCGGCACGTGTCCAGCTCGGCGAACATCCTGGCCCGGCCCGAGTTCCACTTCGACATGGTGCGGGCGGGCCTTGCCATGTACGGGCTGTCCCCCGCCGACCACCTTGACCCGGCAGATTTTGGCCTGCGCCCGGCACTGTCCGTTTCGGCTCCCGTGGTGCTGGTCAAGCATGTCCCCGCGGGGACGGGCGTCAGCTACGAACACCGGGCCATCACGCACGAATCACGCTACCTGGGGCTCATCCCGCTGGGCTATGCGGACGGCATCCCCAAGGGCATCTCCGGATGCAGCATTGTCATGGTGGGCGGGCACAAGGTGCCGGTGATCGGCAAGGTGTGCATGGACCAGTTCATGGTGGACCTGGGGCACCAGAGCGGCGTCAAGGTCGGTGACACGGCGCTCTTGTTCGGCGATCCGGAGGCGGGCGCGGCGAGCGCCGACGACTGGGGCGCGGCCATCAACAGCCATGGCGACGAGATCATCAACCGGATCGCACCGAGGCTGCAGCGGGTGTACACCCATGGCCGCTGATTCAAACGGCCGGCGGGCCCGGGCACTGCCCCTGTCCACCGAGGAAGTTGAGTCCCGGTTCCGCTCCGTCACCTTGGCCCAGTTCCTGGCGGAGCTGCCCGATGAGCTGACCATTTTGCACGACGCCGACCTGCAGGCGCGCCTGCGCTGGGTGGAGCCGAGCGAGCTGGCGGACCCCACGCCGTATTTGATGGACGGCGAGTTTGTCCTGACCGCAGGCCTTCCCCTGCTGGGCGGGGGCGGGACGGCGGATGCCATTGACGCCTATGTGGAGCGCCTGGCCGCAGCCAAGGTCTGTGCCCTGGGGTTTGGCCTGACCCCGTACCACGATGAGGTGCCGCCCGCCCTGGCCGCGTCCTGCCGGCGCCACGGGCTGACACTGGTGGAGGTGCCGCCCACTGTGCCGTTTGCCGCCATCGGGCTGCAGTTTGCCCAGCTCCTGGAGTCCGATTCGGCCAAGGTGTTCCGCCAGCTCGCCGAGACCAACCGGCTGCTGATGCGCTCGGTGCTGTCCCCGCGCCCGGATCAGGAAGTACTGGGGACCCTGGTGCAGCGCGTGCCCTGCTGGGCGGTGTTGGTGGGGGCCGACGGCAAGGTGCGTTCCCGTGCCGGCACCACCCCGGCCGACGTCGTGACCCTTGGCCCGCTGTTGCAGCGGCTGTTCTCGGGCTCCGGCCCTCGCGTGGAACTGGACAGCTACCCGTCCCCCGGCTCAGAGTTCGTGGTGGGGCATCCGCTGCGCAGCACCCGGGATGTCAACCTTGGCGCCCTGGTCATTGGTTCGGCTGAACGGTTGTCCCCGGCCCACAACAACATTGTCTCCTCCGCCGTCGGGCTGCTGGAGCTGCTTTCCCGGCAGCGCACCAGCGGTTCGCTGGCCCCCAGCCAGCTGGCCACGGCGTTGCTGCTGCACCCGGAGACCCTTGCTGCGACGGGCACGGCACGGCAGGTGTCCGCCGCGAAGGACTTGCTGGCGCAAAGCCTCGGTTCAACCAGGTCGGCGCCCATGCGCGTTGTCCAGGGCGTCAATGTGGACGCCCCGCAGTGGCGCAGTTCCGACTCACCCGTGCGTGAACTGTTGCAGTGGCGGCGCATCTTCGACACCAAGCTGGTGGAGATCACCGATTACGGCTTTGCCGCCGTGACCCGCCTAAAGGTGGACGACGCCGCGGTGGCGGAGGCTGAGCGGCTCGGCTGGCGGCTGGTCATTGGCGACCCCGTGGAACTGAACAACCTCCCGGCCGCCTACCAGCGGGTCGGCGCCCTGCGCGCCCGGGCACGCGCCACAGCGGAGACCCTGCGGGTGGATTCAGTGACGTGGTCCGTGACGGGGCTGCTGGGCCGGGAAGCCGGGGCCATGCTTGCCGGGCAGCTGCTGGCACCTCTGTTGGAGCCAGAACGCCAGGATGCGCTCCTGGACGTGCTCCGCGGCTGGCTGGCCCAAAACGGCAACTGGGATGCCACGGCCAAGGCGCTGGGGCTGCACCGCAACAGCGTCCGGCGCCAGATCGGCGTCGTGGCCGAACTGCTCGACCGCGACCTCAATGACGCCCAGACCCGCGCAGACCTCTGGATCGCCCTGCAGTACGCCCTGCCTGCGCCCTAACCTCATCCGCCGGCCTCATCTCCCAACCTCATCCGCCGAGTCAGACCGAGGGCCGCCACGAAGCCGCATCCCGACGTCGGACTCGGCAGGCATCGGTCTGACTCGGCGAAAAGTCAGGCCTCGCGGACCCACTGTTCGTAGAGTTCGGGGCGGCGCTCGGCCAGGTAGGGCACGTCCCTGCGGGCGGCCCGGATGGTTTCGGCGTCCAGCTGGGCGTACAGCAGCGTGGCGTCGGCCCCGGCGGTGGCGAGAAATCCGCCGTCGGGCCCGACGATGACGCTTCCGCCGCCAAAGGCCACGGATGATTCCACGCCGCAGTGGTTGGCATAGGCGAGGGCCACATGATTTTCCAGGGCACGGGCTCGCACCAGGACCTGCGGGACCTCATCAAATCCATGCGCCAGCGCGGTGGGCACCAACACCACGTCGGCCCCGCGCACCGCGGCAGCGCGAACCGTTTCGGGGAACTCGACGTCGTAACAAATGACGATGGAGAGATTGAGCCCCTTGAACTGCACGACGCCGGGAGCTTCCGTCGCGCCGCTGAAGGCCGCCCGCTCGGCGTCGCCAAAGAGATGCACTTTTCCGTAATCCAGCAGCTCGGCGCCGGCGGCGTCCACCAGCGTGGCACTGATGTTCAGGCGGCCGCCGTCCTGTCGCGGGAGGCTGTAGACCAGGGCAATGCCATGGCTCCTGGCAATCCCGGCAAGCTGCCCGCGAAGCTGCGGCAACTGCCCGGGCCCAAATTCGGCCTGAATGCGTTCGGGATCGTAGCCGGGCACAAACAATTCCGGCGTCAGCAACAAACCCGCGCCGGCTGCGGCAGCTTCACGGGCCGCCGCATCAATCACGGCCAGGTTTCCCGCCATGTCCAGCGGGACGGCATTAGCCTGCAACACTGCCAACAACATCTTTGCTCCTCGGTGGTCTGCACGGTTCGTCCGCACGGGCTGTTCCCTTGGGTTCCACAGTAGCGGTGCCGCCACAGTGCGTATGGGAGTAAATTCACCACACAACAGCGCTCTTGGGACGATTTGCCCGTTGCAGCCGGCCGGCATTGGGTACCATCGGCTAGGACAGAGCAAATGCGCGTGTTGGCAGCAGCCTGCCCGCCTCCAGGAACGGACCCACCATGAAGCAACTGATCACCCTTGACGGCTTTACCCCTTCGGTGCATGAAAGCGCATTCGTGGCGCACACGGCAGTCCTGATTGGCCGGGCCACACTGGGCGCAGACTCAAGCGCCTTTTACGGCGTGGTGGTGCGCGGAGACACCAACTCCATTTCCGTGGGTCAGGGCAGCAATCTGCAGGACAATGTGGTGCTGCACGCCGATCCCGGCTTCCCCACACACGTTGGCCACGGTGTCAGCGTTGGCCACGGCGCCGTCATCCACGGATGCACCGTGGAGGACGACTGCCTGATTGGCATGAGCGCCACCATCATGAATGGTGCCGTCATTGGCGCCGGGTCGCTCGTTGCCGGCGGCGCGGTTGTCCTGGAAGGAGCCATCATTCCCCCGGGCTCGCTGGTGGCGGGCGTTCCGGCCAAGGTGCGCAGGGAACTAAGTGCCGAGGAACGAGAGCATGTTCGCGAGAACGCCCAAAACTATGTGGCCCTGGCCCGCAAGCACAAAGTGGCCCAATCCTAGGGTCTTTTCGGAACCCCTGCTGTCGGAACCCGACGGCATGCCGGCGGCCGGCCGGCGGCCGCCGGCGGGACAGCTGCGCCCCGGCGCAAAACTCGCCGGGTAACATTCCAACAATTTCGATAAATAGTGGACACTTGCGAACGCATAGGGCAGAGTTATCGAGCGTGCATGGACCCCTTCCGGCCGCCGGACCGGCATCCCCAACGGGATCACAGTGTCTTGCGTTAAGGCAAACATTATCCAAATGGCCATTTTTGCGTTCACCTCTTGACTGCAAGCGTGGGTGTGATGCACGCTACTAGCATGAGCGATGCCCCCACACCGGCCTCCGGCCACACATCCAAGCCCGGTTCACAATCAGCCCTGCGCCAGCGCAATGAGCAACTCATCGTTGAAACGCTGCGGGAACTTGGCGCACTGTCCCAGGCGGAACTGGCCCGCACCACGGGATTGTCCACGGCAACCATCTCCAACATCGTCAAGGCACTCACGACCCAGGGCCTGACCACGACCCACCCCACCACCAGTTCGGGGCGGCGGGCACTGGCCGTAAGCCTGTTGGAAACTGCGGAAATTGCCGCCGGCATCGATTTTGGCCGCAGCCATGTGCGGGTGGTGCTGGCCAGCCCGGGACTCCGTGTCCTGGCCGAAAAGTTTGCGCCGCTGCCCGTGGGACACTTGGCCGCCGAGAGCATCACCACGGCAGCTGCCATGCTGGCGGAGCTGTTGGCGGAATCCGGCATTGAGCGCAGCCAGATCAAGGGTGCCGGTGTTGGCGTGCCGGGGCCCATTGACCACAGGACGGGCACCGTCATCCGCGGGGCCATCCTGCCCGAATGGGTGGGGGTCAATATTGTGGCACGGCTGGAAGAAGCCCTGCACATGCCCATTCTTGCCGACAATGACGCCAATCTGGGCGCCCTGGCCCAAGTCACCTGGGGTGAGCACCGGGCCTCCCGCGACCTTGTGTTCCTGAAGATCGGCAGCGGGATCGGGGCCGGGTTGATACTCAATGGCGCACCTTATTACGGGCACACCGGAATCACCGGGGAGATTGGCCACGCCACCATCTTTGACCAGGGACTGGTGTGCCGCTGCGGCAACCGCGGCTGCCTTGAAACCGTAGCCTCGACAGCCGTCATGATCGAACTGCTGAGCCGGGGCGAAAGCGAAACCCTCACGGTTGCTGCCATCATCAGCCGCGCCATGGCCGGCGATTCCGCGACCCTGCGTGTCATTGACGACGCCGGCATGGCCGTGGGGCGGGCCATAGCCAACGTTGCCAACATGATCAATCCCGAAATCATCGTGGTGGGCGGCCCACTGGCCCCCTTGGGCGAAACCCTGCTCAATCCCATCCGCCGTGGCCTGGTCCGCCATGCCGTGCCCGCCATTGGCGAGGGAACAACAGTTGTCATGTCTTCGCTGGGAGACAGGGCTGAAGCCTTGGGCGCCATCTCCTTGGCCTTGTCCCGCAGGGACCTGTCAATGGGGCCCCGTTGACGGCTGAAGCCGCCCGGAAAACATGGGCCGGTGCACCCAAACATCAGACTGTTACCAATATGTTGCGTTAAACAGTTGACTGCAAATAGTGATGCAGGTAACTTTTGGAGGGCGGGTACGTGTTGTGCACCCGCCGATCATCACTTTCGAACAATTATTCACGGAGGAAAAACATGCGACGTCGTCTATCGTTGCTTGCCGGAGTTGCAGCGCTGGGTCTGACCCTGGCAGCCTGCGGCGGTGGCGGCGACAACACCCCCAGTGACAGCTCCAACGCCAAGGACGCAACAGGCAAGGTTGGCGTTTTCACCTGGTGGGCCGACGGTTCCGAGAAGGCCGGCCTGGATGCCTTGGTCAAGGTATTCGGCACCGACTACCCGAATGTCACGTTTGACAACCTGGCCGTGGCTGGTGGCGCAGGCTCACAGGCCAAGAGCGTCTTGGCTGCCCAGTTGAAGGCCGGCAACCCGCCGGATTCCTTCCAGGCCCACGCAGGCGCCGAACTCCAGGACTACATCGACGCGGATCAGCTCGAAGACCTCTCCTCCTTCTACAAGGACAATGACCTCACGGCCCAGTTCCCCAAGGACCTGATTGACCGCTTGACTGTTGACGGCAAGATTTACTCCGTCCCCTCCAACATCCACCGCGCAAACGTGGTTTGGGCCAATGTTGAGGTCCTGAAGAAGGCCGGCGTTGACTCGACCAAGCCTGCCGCGGACCTCGATGCCTGGTTCGCCGACATGGACAAGGTCAAGGCCAGCGGCAAGATCCCCTTGGCTGTTGCCGGTTCCTGGACCCAGGTGCAGCTGTTTGAAAACATCCTGCTTTCCAGCCTCGGCACCGACGGCTACAACGGCCTGTGGGATGGCAAGACCGATTGGAAGGGCGCCGACGTAACCAAAGCCATCAAGGCTTACGAAAAGGCCCTGACATACACCAACACCGACCGCGACTCCCTCAGCGACTGGGCTCCGGCCACGCAGCTGGTTCAGGACGGCGCGGCAGCCTACAACGTCATGGGTGACTGGGCGGAAGCCAAGTTTGCCCAGGACGGCGACAAGCCCGGCGTCGACTACGTCTACTTCCCCACCCCGGGAACGGCAGGCACCTTCGACTTCCTCGCCGACTCGTTCACCCTGCCCAAGGGCGCTCCGAACCCGGCCGGCGCCAAGGCCTGGCTGACCACCATCGGCTCCGCTGAAGGCCAGGCTGCCTTCAACAAGGTCAAGGGTTCCATCCCGGCCAACACCACTGCCAAGACTGATGACTTCTCCGAATACCAGAAGAGCGCCATCAAGGACTTCGGCCAGGACAAGATTGTTTCCTCCCTGGCCCACGGTGCAGCAGTGCCCGTGGCCTGGTTGAACGATCTGAGCACAGCCGTCAGCAAGTTCGGCGGCGACAAGAACGTTGACACCCTGCAGAAATCCGCTGCAGACATCGCGGCGAAGTTCGCCAAGTAACAAAAACGCATTGAGCCTGGGGGCGGCCGTGACAGAGATGTTGCGCCGCCCCCAAGCCATGCTGTCGACGATTTACTTCGGAAGGAGGAAAATCATGTTAAAACGTGCAAAACATTGGGGTCCGGGCGTACTGCTCCTAACCCCCACCATGATCCTGGTCGGCGTCTTCGTCTACTGGCTCATCATTGAAAATTTCCGTGTCAGCTTGACCAATCAGCACACGGCAAAGCCCAGTAACAAATACGTTGGCTTCGAGAACTACTCAAACCTTTTGGCCGACTCAAACTTCCAGCACTCACTATGGAACCTGCTGATCCTGACCATCGTGTTCCTCGGTGGCACCTTGATCTTCGGCTTCCTCTGGGCCTGGATTCTGGAACAACCGGCCAAGGGTGAAGGATTCTTCCGCTCGGTCTACCTGTTCCCCATGTCCATCTCCTTCATCGCCTCGGGCGTTGTTTGGCGCTGGCTGCTCTCCAGCCTGCAGACCACCCAGCCCGGCGGTGAACGCACCACGGGCCTGAACCGACTGCTGGACAGCGTCGGCCTGGGCGGCCTGCAAAACGACTGGTGGTCCGACCCCACCTGGGGCATTGCCGCCATTGCGGTTCCCGCCATTTGGCAGCTTTCGGGCTACGTCATGGCACTGTTCCTGGCCGGCTTCCGCGGCATCCCCGATGAACTCCGTGAAGCCGCCCGCATTGACGGTTGCACCGAGTGGAAGCTGTACCGCCACGTGATCTTCCCGCAGCTGAGCCCGGTGATGCTCTCAGCCGTGATCATCATCGGCCACATGTCCTTGAAGCTCTTCGACCTCATCCGGGCCATCGTTCCCGACGCCAACACCTACGACGTCCAGGTTCCCGCCACGTTGATGTGGGTTAAGTACATCGGCAGCGACTATGCAGATGCCGCCGCCATCGGAACCATCTTGTTGGTCCTGGTCGCCTTGGTGGTCATCCCCTACTTGATGTACACCTCACGAGCGGAGAAGCGCTAATGACCACCGCAACGGCGAACAACAAGAACCGCGCCCGTTCCGCGCAGGACATGAAGTCCGATTCCAAGCGCAACACCAAACGCCGCATCAACCGCACGCTGAAGTACGCGCTGCTGATTTTCTTCGTGGTTGTTGTGCTGCTGCCGGCCTACGTGCTGATCATCACCAGCTTCAAGGGAACTGCCGACGCCGATCCCTCGCGTGCCTGGTACCTCCCCAAGGTGTGGGAAATGGGCGGCTGGGCCAAGGCGTGGCAGACCCTGGCCCCCTCCCTGGGACGTACAGTGCTGCTGGTGGTCCCCTCCGCACTGATCTCGGCGTTCCTGGGTTCCATCAACGGCTACGTGCTGTCCAAGTGGAAATTCCCCGGCTCCAACATTGTCTTCACCTTGATCCTGTTCGGCATGTTCATCCCGTATCAGGCAGTCATGATCCCGTTGACTCAGCTGGTCAGCGATCTGGGCGTGCCCCAGGGCATCCCCTCCCTGATGCTGCTTCACATCGTTTACGGTTTGCCGATCTGTACGTTGATCTTCCGCAACTACTATGCCTCCGTCCCCGATGAGCTGGTCGAGGCGGCACGCATGGATGGTGCAGGGATTCTGCGCACCTACGGCTCGGTGATTCTGCCCGTTTCCATGCCCGGCTTCGTGGTCGTGTTGATCTGGCAGTTCACCTCAGCCTGGAACGACTACCTCTTCGCGGCGTTCTTCTCCTCGGGCCGCAACGGGCCCGTCACGATCGCCTTGTCCTTCCTGGCAGGCGGCCAGCTCACCGACTACGCCGCCTCCATGGCCGGCGCTCTCATCGCCTCCGTCCCCACACTCATTGTCTACATCCTGTTGGGCAAGTACTTTGTGGGCGGCCTGATGAGCGGTTCCGTCAAGGGCTGAGCGCTGTTGCGCCACGGGCCCCTTGGGTCTCGGCAGGAACCACCACCGGTGGTTGCACCTGACGGGATGCAAGGGGCCTTTGTCATGTTCGCTCATTCCGCGGTGCTTGCTGGCAGAATTGGCCCATGACCATCTCACGTTTTATCGGCACGCCCGACTGGTACACCACGTTCAACCCCGAAACCCTCAACGCCACCGGCACAACCCTGCGGTGGGGCGTTGTTGCCACAGGAGGCATCGCCAACACTGTCACGGCGGATCTGGCCCTGCTCGAGGACGCCGTGCTGCTGGCCGTCAGCTCCCGTGGCGAGACGAGCGCGGCGGCGTTCGCCGACAAGTTCGGCTTCTCCACACACTATTACGACGGCGGACCCGCCGGCACCAGCGGCCCCGGCTACCTCCAGCTGGTCCAGGACCCGGACGTGGACGTGGTGTACGTGGCCACCCCGCACGCCCAGCACTTCGACATCGTCAAGGCCGCCCTCGAGGCCGGCAAGCATGTTTTGTGTGAGAAGGCGCTCACCATCACTGCCGCCGAAACGACGTCCTTGATCACGCTGGCACGCGCCAAGGGGCTGTTCCTCATGGAGGCAGTCTGGGCCCGCTTTGTGCCGGGCTTCCAGCGGGCGCTGGAGATCTTCGAATCCGGCGAAATCGGCCAGGTCAAGTGGGTGCGCGCCGATCTGGGCTTCCCCGCCCCGCTGGATGATTCCGCCCGGATTTGGGCGCCCGCGGACGGCGGCGGCGCGCTTCTGGACATCAGCGTCTACCCGCTACTGTGGGCCTGGGGGACGCTGGGCAAGCCGGCCGCCGTTGCTGCCACCGCGGAGCTGACGGCGTTGGGCGTGGATGCGCAAAACACCTTGACGCTCAGCTACGATAACGGCGCCCAGGCCCAGCTCATCAGCTACCTGACCTCGCACGGGCCGCGCGTGGCCACAGTGTCCGGAACCGAGGGCTGCATCGAGACCATTGGTTCGGTCAACAACCCCAAGGGCCTGCGGATCAGCGTGGGCGCGGAGAACGAGCGCACGGAAATGTTTGAGCACCCCGGCAGCGGCTACACCTACCAATTGCGTGAAGTGACCCGCTGCATCCAGGCCGGTCTGACCGAGAGCGCCACCATGCCGCTGGCGGATTCGCTGGCCATCATGGAGCTGTTCGACGACGCCCGCCGCCAGATGGGTGTGCACTACTGGAACGACACCCGCACCGACCTCTAGCCGGGCCGGCGGCTTTGGCCATGCGCACGCCCTCCAGCCAGCGCTGCTCCACTGTGCAAGCTGCGCCCGGCTGACT
>JBDTQM010000094.1:0-14200 GCA_039932175.1 Specibacter sp. | reverse complement strand
GCATTGCCCCGCCGGACCTGGCTGGAGTCTTCTCGCCAAGTTACATCCCGGCGCCAGTGGAGGCCGTTTTCAATTCCCCAGTGGCCGCGGATCAGAGACCCAATGAGTTCAGGTTTCCCTGTTGCCGGTGTCAGCGAGGTGACGATGTGGACCGTTTCGGTCGACCACTTGCGGGTTCCGAGCGGTCGAGACTTGCGGGTGATCTGCGCGGCCTGGGATGCATGCGGGAACTTGATCCCAGCTGCCACGCTGACACATTTGACGGTCCGCTGGATCTCGCGGCCATTGGCTGTTTCGTGGCTCTTGTGCCCGGCCCTGACCTGCTTCCACGGCAAGGCGCACAACTGCTCGTGAAGCTTGGGCTGGTTCGCCTTAACGGTAAGGACATAGTGGGCATCACGGGAATGCAGGTACTCGGCATGCTCCCGCTGGGTATGCAACGCATCGGCAGATATCACGACGCCGGCAAGGTCTTTGATTCCCTCCAGCAGCGGCTGGAAGTAGGTGATCTCATTGTGCTTCTCGGACACGTTTTGCTGCACGAGGACGGCCCCAGTGGTGTGGTCGATCCCGGCGAGTAGGTGGATCCTGGTACCGCCGCCGTTCTTGGCGCCACGGACTTCTTTTCCATCAATGGCGATGGCCGACACCGGTGCCATGCTTTGTGCCCATGCACCGATCAACTGGTCCAGCGCATCGGCATCCAGGAGTTGGAGTACCCGGGCCAATGTAGTTGCGTGCGGAGAACCAATACCCAGGGTAGCGAGCTGGTCCCGGGCCGTGTCAGCGGCCCATTCAGCCATTTCTACCAACGATTTCGCACCAGCCAATACCGAACAGACCATGATGACCAGCAAATGTGGGAAGCGGTGCCGGACCCCGCGCCGCTTTCTTGGATCCGGTAGTCCGCACAACGCGGCAAGGACCTTGCCAGGATCAATCTCGACCTCCCCAACCGAGGTGAATTCGTCAATGAAGACAGCAAGATGGGATGATGGCATGCGAGAACTCCTGGCAATACAGACGATTAGACACCATCTGGATTAACAGGAGTTCTCAACTTTTTAAAAGCTGCGACCCGGTTTGTCTCACATGTTAAGACGCTGAATTCCCGCAAAGGACTTTGCAATCGCGTGTGTCACGAACATCGAAGGGAGTCCCTAATGTAGGCGGGATTTGTAGTTGATGGTGCTTTACAGGAGATGAAGGTTTGGCCCTTCGGAACCGTCCTGCGCAGGGAGGTTTCAAACCGCCTCGTGCTGCGTTGGTTGAAGACCGTCGTGGTGAGCGATCGGGGAAAAGGCATCCTATGAGGTGTCAGGTGGGGATCAGGAAGACGAGCGTAAGCGAATCGCTGCTGACGTGTCGAAACAAAGATAGATGACATCAAAACCGGGGCGCTGCGTTTTGTTTCGGGATGAGTCTGGCGGGTGTGCGCTGATTGGCCAGGCGGTGTCCGGCATGGAGGCGACGTGAGCCTGATCTGCTGCTCTTGTAAGGAACGTGAGAAAGCACTTTCACGACATGCCCGGCACGCTTTTGTGGGTGGGCGGATGGGTTTTTAGGCCTTGTTGCGTGGGGTGCTGACGGACTGGTTCGTAGTAGTGATGAAGCCGTTGTAATGGTGGTGGAGCGAAGGGACCGGCTCATCTGTGGCCATTTGGTCAAGAGTCAACCGATGTAGTTTTCGGGAGGAACTGGAGATGTCAAAGCCAGAATTACCGGGCAAACCGTTCGATATTTCGAAGTGGGAAGTCTGGGAGGCATACAAGAAAGTCAAGGGTAATCAAGGGGCACCGGGAGTGGACGGGCAGACCTTGGAGGTGTTCGAGGAAGACTTGCAGGGAAACCTGTACAAGATCTGGAATCGAATGTCTTCGGGAACCTATTTTCCGCCTCCGGTGCTGGCAGTTGATATACCGAAAGCCGATGGTGGGGTCCGCACGCTGGGCATACCTTGCGTTGCTGACAGGATCGCGCAAACGGTCGTGGCCCGGCATCTGGAAGCGAAGGTCGAACCGATCTTCCATCCGGATTCCTATGGCTACCGGCCTGGGCGCTCGGCCCTGGATGCGGTTCAGGTGTGCCGGAAGCGGTGCTGGAAGTACGACTGGGTGATCGATCTGGATATTCAGGCGTTCTTCGATACTGTGCCGTGGGATCTCGTCCTGAAGGCCGTCGGTGCCCATACCGAGGCGCCGTGGGTGTTGTTGTATGTGAAGCGGTGGCTTGCTGCACCGTTGCAACACTCCGATGGTGTGCTGGTGGGACGTGACCGCGGAACCCCTCAGGGCTCTGCAGTGTCCCCAGTTTTGGCGAACTTGTTCATGCATTACGCCTTCGATCAATGGCTGGTGCGAGAACACCCGGATGTGGTGTTTGAGCGCTACGCTGACGATGCCGTGGTGCACTGCACTAGCGAGAACCGTGCCCGAGAGGTGCTCGCAGGGATCGGTGGACGAATGAGAGAGCTGGGACTGGTCCTGCACCCTGCAAAGACCGCGATTGTGTATTGCAAGGACGGCAAACGCAGCCAAAAGTACGAACGGACTGAGTTTACGTTTCTGGGGTACACGTTTCGGCCGCGCGCGTCGCGGGACCGCCACGGGGTAACTTTCCTGGCGTTCCTGCCGGCAATCAGCAAGCAGGCCTTGAAAAGGACCAGTCGGGAGGTCCGCCATTGGCGGCTGCACCGGCGGATCTATCACACCTTTGGTGAATTGGCCCGGGCGATCAATCCGATTGTTTCCGGGTGGATGCAGTACTACGGGCGGTTTTACCCGTCAAAAATGTATCCCCTTCTGGCGCGCATCAATGCCTACTTGGTGCGTTGGATCCGCAACAAATATCGGCGGTATGACTCCACTCGCCGTGGCCGGAAGAAACTGGTGGAGATCACCCTCGGGTATCCTCGCTTCTTCCGTCATTGGCAATGGGTCACCACCGCTTGGTGAAGAGGGTGAGAAGAGCCCGGTGACGGGAGACTGTCACGCCGGGATCTGTGGGAGCCGGAGGGTGAAACCCCCTCCGGCCACCCGACCCTGGGCATCACGCCCGGTGCCAAGGTCAAGGCCGCAAGCTGGCCTTCCTTGGCGCAGGTGTTGCCAACGGCGCCTCGGGCGAGACCACTGTGCACTACACCCACTGATCAAGTTCAAAGGGAACCTTTGGCGTCACGAACTGGGGCTTCCAGGAGCCCACGGCCCACGGTGCCACGCTGGAAATGACCACCAAGGGCCGCAATACGCCGGCCGGCTGCGCAAATCCCGAATTTGACTACCGCGTGTTCATCAATACCATCGCCATTGACCAGGCCAAGTCTGTCAGCATGGTGAGACTGCCCAACAACGCCAACATCCACATTTTTGCCATGGCGTTTGTTCCGGCCGTCGTGGTCCCGCCAACAACGGCACCGGCAACGACCGCTCCTGCCACGACCGCACCGGCAACCACGGACCCTTCCGTGGCTCCGTCGTCCAGCCCGACGGCGGAGCCTGGTGCCAGCACCGAACCTGCCACCCAGGCACCAACAACACAGGCACCAACCAGCCGCCGGCAAGGCAGCGGGCGGCACGGTTGCGGCCACCGGCAATCCCTCCCCGCCCGGCGCCGCTTAACTGTCGGAGACCGGCAGCAATAGTGCCCAGTTGCTCAGTGTGGCCGGACTGCTGTTCCTTGGCGGCCTTGCCTGACGGGCGTGACAGTTGTGCGACGCCGCAAGGGCGCCACCCACAGCTAGTGCAGACGCCTGCACAGTTGATCCACCGGCATCCGGGCTGGACAGCCGCAAGCGAATCCGTGCCTGCGCCGTTTAGTGAACGCCTCTTCCACAGCTGGTGTGGCCCGTAGTTAGGACTTCACCAGGGCACGGGCGTGCCCGAGCATGGTGACCACGGCGGCGCCCGTCACCAGTTCGCCGTCGTGCACAAAGCCTTCCTCACGCCCCGTGAGATCGGCGACGAGCCGGCCCTTCCACAGTGCCAACAGCTGTGCGTGCTCGGGTTCGGGCGCAAGGTTGTGTAGCTCGCCGGGATCGGCGTCGAGGTCAAAGAGTTCCTCAGTCCCCCAGCCGGAGGCCCACAGGTACTTGACATGGCCGTCGGTGACCCACTGCAGCGACTGGCCAAAGTACACATGCTCGCCGTGCAGCCATTCCCGCCACGGCTCGCGCCCATCGGCGGGGGAGTCTCGCACAAACCGTGCCAGCGATTTTCCGTCACATGATTCCGGTACAGGAACGCCCGCCAACTCCAGCAACGTGGGCATGATGTCGCGAAGTTCAACCACTTCATCGACGACTCCGCCTCGCCTGGCCGCAGGGTCGTTGGGGGCCGGGGTCACGATGAAGGGCACCCGGGCGGACCCTTCGTAGCCCACTGCCTTGCGGTAAAAATCATGGTCGCCAAGCATTTCACCGTGATCGGAGGTGAAGGCGATGATGGTGTCATCGGCCAGGCCAAACTCATTCAAGGCCTCGAAAACCCGCATCAACTGCATGTCGATCTGCGTCATGAGGCCGTAGTAGCCGGCCCTGGCCCGGTGGGTCACAGCCTCGGACAAGGTGCCGAAGGCCAATTGGTGGTTGCCGTTGGTGCGTACCGACTCGTAGTGGTGTTCCCAATCGCCGACCCGCCGCTTGAAGGCCGGCAGGTCCAGGTACATGTCCATGGCCCACGCGGGCGGATCGTAGGGCGGGTGCGGGCGGTGGAAGGAAAGGTACAGGAAGAAGGGGGCTGTGAGGTCGCGCCGGTACAGCCATTCAACGGCCTGGGATCCCGTCCAGCAGGTGGGGTGCAGGCGTTCGGCCTTGTCCCAGGGCCTGGCCACGGTGGAGTTGCAGCCGGCCCCATGGTCAAAGTATTCCTCGTCGGCGGTGACGCCGGGTTGGCGGCGCAGCCAGGGGACGTAGTCATCAAAGAACTTAAAGTCCCGGCGGTGTTCCTTGCGGGCAAAATGCAGGAAGCCGTCATGAAGGATCACGTCGTCAAAACCAACACGGTTGCGCTCCGGGTAGACGTGCAGCTTGCCAATGGCCTGGGTCTGATAGCCGGCCCTGCCGAACTCGCCGGCCAGCGTGACGGGATGGACGTCCTCGAACCTCACGCCCTCCTGATAGCCCACCCGGCCGTGGCGCTCCTGGGACTGGCCGGTAAACAATGCCACCCGGGCCGGGACACAGGTGGGGGTGGCGGAGTAGGCGTGCCGGAACCTGGTTCCCTTGCCGGCCAGCTCATCCAGGTGCGGTGTTTGAACGTGGGGGTGGCCTTCGGCGCCAAGGCAGTCACCGCGCCACTCATCGACACAGATGAGTATCACATTGGGCTTGTTCATGTGCTTCCTTCGCTCGGCCGTCACGGCCTGCCGGGGCTGGTGTTATCCAAACCATATCCACAGTACCCGAGATGTTGGTCTTGATCGCTGGACTTGGCTGGTGCAAAGATGGGTGTAAATTGTGCCGACAGTGGCCTTCGTCTCGCATGATTTCGCCAAAACCTGTAACGTCGAGGGGTACTTGATTCGGCCCAGGAGGGGCGAAGAACCGTTGTGAGGGAAAATTAATGCGAAAGCTACCACCCGTACGGCGGCGCAGAGGCGGCTCCTTTGCCGCCCTCGCCGCCTTTTTTACTGTTGTCATCATGTTCTTCGGGATGGGTGGCGCATCAGCGCTGAGTGCCCCGGCCCCGGCACATGCCGTCTCCGCCGGAGTCCAGGGCGCCGACGTCAAGGGTCAGAAGTTCGCGATCGCCACCGACACCACCTTTGCGCCGTTTGAGTTCCGTGACGGCAGCGGCGAGCTGGTGGGCATCGACATGGACCTGATCCGTGCCATTGCCAAGGATCAGGGCTTTGAGGTGGACATCAAGTCCCTCGGCTTTGATGCTGCGTTGCAGGCGCTGCAGTCCAACCAGGTTGCCGGCGTCATTGCCGGCATGTCCATCACTGACGAGCGCAAGAAGATCTTTGACTTCTCCAACCCGTACTTTGACTCCGGCGTGCAGATGGCCGTCGCCAAGAACAACGAGGACATCAAGTCCTACGACGGCCTGGCCGGCAAGACTGTCACGGCCAAGCGTGGCAGCGAAGGCGAAACGTTTGCCAACTCCATCAAGGACCAGTACGGCTTCAAGGTCAAGGCCCTTGCAGATTCGGCCACAATGTACGACGACGTCAAGGCCGGCAATTCCGTGGCCGTCTTTGACGACTACCCTGTGCTTGCCTACGGTGTGGGCCAGAACAACGGCCTGAAAATTGTCACCGAGAAGGAACAGGGAAGCTCTTACGGCTTTGCCGTCAACAAGGGCGCCAACGCGGACCTTTTGGCGGCCTTCGATGCCGGCCTGGCCAATCTGAAGGCCAATGGCGAGTATGACAAGATCCTGGACACGTACCTGGCAAAAGCCGAGGCCACAAAACAGGGCAGCTTCTTCCAGCTGGTCAAGGACAGCTTCCCGGCCCTCATGAAGGGCCTGTGGCTGACAGTTGTGGCCACCGTGCTGTCCCTGGCCATCGCTTTGGTTTTGGGTGTGCTCTTTGGCTTCTGCAAGGTCTCCGAAAGCAAAATCCTGCGTGGCATCGCCACCGTCTACGTGTCCATTTTCCGGGGCACGCCGCTGCTGGTCCAGGCCTTCTTCTTCTACTTTGGCCTGCCGCAGATGACCGGGCAGCCCATCGATGTCCTGACCGCCGGCGTGCTCACCTTGAGCCTCAACGCCGGTGCCTACATGACTGAGATTGTCCGCGGCGGCATCCAGTCAGTGGATCCGGGCCAGCTGGAAGCCAGCCGCAGCCTGGGTCTGGGCTACGTCACCTCCATGCGCCGCGTGGTGGTGCCCCAGGCCATCAAGATCATGACGCCGTCGTTCATCAACCAGTTTGTCATCACCTTGAAGGACACCTCCCTGCTGGCTGTCATCGGCTTCGCAGAGCTGACCTACCAGGGCCAGCAGATTTACGCGTCCAACTTCCGCACGGGTGAAACCTTGCTGATTGTGGCTGCCATGTACTTCATTGTGATCACCCTCTTGACCCAGCTTTCCAACGTCCTGGACAGGAAGTTCAACAAATGAGTGCAACCGCAACTGACAAGTCCGCGAAAATCAGTGTCCGCGAACTGAAGAAGTCCTTTGGCTCCAATGAGGTGCTCAAGGGCCTGGACGTTGACATTGCCGAGGGCGAGGTGGTGTGTGTCATCGGCCCCTCGGGATCGGGAAAGTCAACGTTCCTGCGCTGCCTGAACAAGCTTGAGGACATCACTGCAGGCACTGTCACCGTCAACGGTTTTGACCTGACCGATCCCAAGGTTGATTTGAACACCGTCCGCCAGAACATTGGCATGGTATTCCAGCACTTCAACCTTTTCCCGCACATGAGCGTCATCCAAAACATCATGCTGGCGCCGGTCGAGCTGAAAAAGCTGGACAAGGCCGGAGCCCGCGCGAAGGCCATGGAACTGTTGCGTCGCGTGGGCCTGGCGGAGAAGGCTGATGCCCGTCCGGCGTCGCTCTCGGGCGGCCAGAAGCAGCGGGTGGCGATTGCCCGTGCGCTGGCCATGAACCCAGGCATCATGCTCTTTGACGAGGCCACCAGCGCCCTCGACCCCGAAATGGTGGGTGAGGTGCTCCAGGTGATCCGCGACCTCGCCGCCGAGGGCATGACGATGGTGGTGGTGACCCACGAGATGGGCTTTGCCCGCGAAGTCGCCGACCGCGTCATCTTCATGGATGCAGGGTACATTTGCGAGGAAGGCACCCCTGAGGCCATCTTCAGCAATGCACAGCAGCCGCGCTTGCAGGAATTTCTCGCGAAGGTCCTCTAAGCGTTGTGAGGGGTGGTCGGCCACGTGGCCGGCCACCCTTGTCGTCTAATTTTTCACTGGCCGACGCCGGCCCAACAGTAAAGGAGTGCACGTCATGGATCTGCAGGGCATCCTGGATGACATAGTGGACCACGTTGCACCGCTGTGCCTCAAGGGTGAAGTTGCGTCATACATTCCAAGTCTTGGTGGCGTCTCGCAGGACAATTTTGGCATGTGTGTGGCCATGGCGGACGGTGCCGTGTACGGCGCGGGGGACTGGCGCAAACCATTCTCCATCCAGAGCATTTCCAAGGTCTTCTCGCTGGCGCTCGTCATGTCCTACGACTACGACTCCATTTGGAAGCGGGTGTTCCGTGAACCTTCCGGCACGCCGTTCAATTCAATGATCCAGCTTGAAGCTGACAGGGGCATCCCGCGGAACCCGTTCATCAACGCCGGCGCGCTGGTGGTGACCGACAGGCTGCTGACCTTGACAGGCGACGCCTCCGGCGCTGTTCGCGGCCTGCTGCGGCAGGAATCAGGGAACCCCACCATTGAGGTGGATGCGGTGGTGGCCGCGTCCGAGGCGGACCACGGCCACCGCAATGCTGCCATGGCGCACCTGCTGGCCAGCTACGGAAACCTCGAAAACCCTGTTGACGACGTCCTGGCCAGCTACTTTAACCAATGCGCCCTTGAGCTGAGCTGCGAGGACCTGGCCAAGGCGTCATTGTTCCTGGCCCGCGACGGCGTGTCAGCCGGCGGGAGTCCGTTCCTGCAACCCAGCCAAAGCAAGCGGGTCAACGCAGTCATGCTGACCTGCGGCACCTACGACGCGGCGGGGGAGTTCGCCTACCGTGTGGGCCTGCCCGGCAAGAGCGGCGTGGGTGGCGGCATCGTGGCGATTGTGCCAGGGCGGTGCTCCATCACTGTCTGGGGCCCGTCGCTGGGCCCCAATGGAAACTCAGTGGCAGGCATTGCCGCCCTGGATGAGTTCACCGCCAAGACCGGGTGGTCCATCTTCTAACGACGGATGGCTCTTTCGGGTCATCCCGTTCCGGTTATCGCTCCCGGGTCACGGCTTTCGGGTCACGGCTCTCGGGTCACGGCTTTCGGGTCACGGCGTCAACTTTCATTGACGCCTCGGGGTTAGTCAACTAAAGTTGACGGCAGGAGGTGTTGGAGATGAAAACATTGGTGGGAGACATGGACGCCTTGGGGCCGGCCGAGGCGCTGTACGCTGTTGCGGCGTGCCGCAAGGAGTTGGCCCGCACGGAGTCCGAAATGGTGGTCCGTGCCCGTGCCGCCGGGTTGTCGTGGGAAGCCATAGCCCTGTGTCTGGGTGTGACAAAGCAGGCCGTGCACAAGAGGTACGGGAAACGCTAGTCCCCGTACCCTCCCCAAGTGCAGCCGCTGGCGCGTCGGCACTTGGGGCCCCTCGGGCACGGGGCCCCTCGGGCACGGGGCCCATCCACCGGCTCCCACCGCTCGCTAGCGGCGTGGGCCCACCCGCCGGCCCGGACGTGTGCAGGTCTTACTGGGTGTTGAGGAGCCTCATGTTGCTGAAGCTGTTGCTGATCATAAAGGGTGTTTGGAACTGGCCGGCCGCTGTGAGGGGGTAGTACGTCAGGGTGCTGGCGGAAGTACGCAGGATGAGTCCCTTGCTGGCCGCGCCGTTGAAGCCGGCAGTGGCCATCAGGCCCGTCTTGTTGAAGCCGTTCCCAACGCGAGATTTCGTGCCGAAGGTGCCGGCGCCCGTTCCGGGATAGAGCCACAGGAGTCCGCCTGGATCCTGGGCAATGACATCTGCATGCGAATCGGCATTGAAGTTCAAGACGTTGATGGTCATGCCGTTCCAGCCGTGCCCAACTTTGACCCATGAGCTCATGGCCCCACCCTGGCTATTTGGATAGTAGCGAAGATCGCCATTTGCCAGTTTGGCCATCAAGCCTGGCAGCATGTCTGAGGACCGCCATCTGGCTGGCGCAATGTCGATGCTGCCCCAGCCGGTGCCAATGACCTGGGGAGCATCGAAGCCGCCTTGGGCACGGCCTGGGTACAGCCGAATTTGTCCATCATTCCACTTGACCACCAAATCCAGGATGCCGTTGCCGGTCCAGTCGACTGTCCAGCCAGTGACCATGCCGGCCCAGTCGCCCTCGACCTTGGCCCGGCTGTCGAGGCCGCCTCGGCCTGTGGCGGGATAGATCCACAATACCCCGGCGTTGTCGACAGCCAGAATGTCCGCCTGGGAGCCAATGCGGGGTTGAGGCTGTGCGGTGACAGGCGGAGCGGCCGAAGGTTGAGCGGTGGTGGGTGGCGGTGCAACGGGCGGAGGGGTTGTCGGTTGGCCCGCATTGGATGACTTGGGGCGAAAATACCCGGCCAAGCCCGCCTTGGGGAGGTTTTGTTTGACTGAGGGCCCCGTGGACTGGCCGGGGTAGGGATTGTTGGGCAGCGACGGGCTTGAATTTTGGGACAGTACATTGACGTAGCTGCCAGCGTCTGCGATGACGATCGCCGTATGGGAATACGGGTAGTTGGGGTATTGCCCGTACTTCCAGATCGCAACGTCACCCTTCTGCGGCACGGACGTGGCGGAGATCTGCGTGAAGTATTGAGCTGCACCATTGCGGGCATAGCCATCCCACAAACCGCTTGCGTAGCCCGGGTTTGGTGAGTATTGGGTGGAAATTCCGGCGCAGCCTATGACGCTGCGGCAGTATTGTTCCCACAAGTCCCAGCACTGTGCGCCGTAGTAACCGTCGGCGTCGACGTATTTGTTGTTCCATTGGGCAATAAACGCATCCACAGTGGACAGGGCCGACGCCGCGAGCGGGCTTGCCATCTTGGCATTGCTTCCCGGGGTGCTGCCGCCTGATGCGTCAAGCATGGCCTTCAGTGCGCCTTCGTGGACCTGGGGTCCGGCAGGTGACACCGGAGCGACTGTTTCAGCGTAGGCCCCGGAAATCCCCGTCAATGCCAAGCCCCCGGTGACTGCTGCCAAGGAAAGAATCGTTCGACGTGACACTATTTTGTGCAAGAAAATGCCCTTTACTGTCCACTGTTGGCCCCCAGCAGGCCAACGGCTGATCGAGCTGTTAAGCCCACATGAATTCGTTTGACACGCCAATATGAGCGCTCACAACGAAAGTAAGTATGTGCAGCTGAAAAGCGCACAACCATAAACGCTACAGCAAGATTGCGTATTCATGGGCGTGCCGCCTACCAGAGGCAGCCGCCAGGGCCCTTGGGGCAATGCATGAGGGGCCGGAACTGTGCGTTCCGGCCCCTCATTGATCTGTGCTCAGAGCACAGTGGCGATTAGCAGCCGTAGTACAACTCGAACTCGTACGGGTTCGGGCGCAGTGAAAGCGGCTTGATCTCGTATTCGCGCTTGTAGTCGATCCACGTGTCAATGAGGTCCTGGGTGAACACGCCGCCGGCCTGCAGGAACTCGTTGTCGTTCTCCAAGGCGATCAAAGCCTCTTCAAGTGACTCGGGAGCCTTGGGGATGTCCCTGGCTTCCTCCGGGGGCAGCTCGTACAGGTCCTTGTCGATGGGAGCCGGGGGTTCGATCCGGTTCTTGATGCCGTCAAGGCCGGCCATCAGCTGGGCTGAGAAGGCCAGGTACGGGTTGGAGGAGGGGTCCGGTGCGCGGAACTCGAGGCGCTTGGCCTTGGGGTTGGAACCCGTGATCGGGATGCGGATGCCGGCGGAGCGGTTGCCCTGCGAGTACACCATGTTCACGGGGGCTTCGAAGCCCTTGACCAGGCGGCGGTAGGAGTTGACCGTCGGGTTGGTGAAAGCCAAGACAGCGGAGGAGTGCTTGAGCAGGCCGCCAATGTACCAGCGGGCCATGTCGGACAGGCCGGCGTAGCCCTTCTCGTCGTAGAACAAGGGGACGCCGTTGCTCCACAGTGACTGGTGGCAGTGCATGCCTGAGCCGTTGTCACCGAAGACAGGCTTGGGCATGAACGTTACAGACTTGCCCCAGGCCCAGGCGGTGTTCTTGATGACGTACTTGAACTTCTGCAGGTCATCGGCTGAGTGAACCAGGGTGTTGAACTTGTAGTTGATTTCAGCCTGGCCGGCTGCGCCAACCTCGTGGTGTGAGCGCTCAACTTCGAGGCCCGCGGCATCCAATTCAATGCACATGGCGTCGCGCAGGTCGGCCTGGTGGTCGATCGGTGCAACAGGGAAGTAGCCGCCCTTGATGGGCGTCTTGTAGCCGAGGTTGCCGCCCTCTTCCTTGCGGCCGGTGTTCCAGTAAGCCTCTTCGGAGTCGATCTTGTAGAAGGATCCCTGCGGTGAGGACTCGTACTGGACGTTGTCGAAAACAAAGAATTCGGCTTCGGCGCCAAAGAATGCGGTGTCGGCAATGCCTGTTGAGGCGAGGTAGGCCTCAGCCTTTTCGGCAACGCCGCGCGGGTCGCGGTGGTAGGGATCGCCGGTGCGGGGGTTCACGATTGAGAAGTTCAACGCGAGGGTCTTCTCCAGGCGGAACGTGTCAACGAAGGCTGTGGTGGGATCCGGGATCAGCTGCATGTCTGATTCGGCGATGCCCTGGAAGCCACGGATGGAGGAACCATCGAAGAGCTGGCCGTTGACGAAGAAGTCAAGGTCTACAGTCTTGGCGGGCACGTTGAAGTGCTGCTGAACGCCGGGCAGGTCGGTGAACCGAATGTCGACGAATTTTACATCTTCGTCCTTGATGAACTGAAGTACTTCTTCCGCGTTCTTGAACATCTACGCTCCTTGGCGCTGGGGATTTTGGCCGGCTGGGTGTGGCCATCGTGCATGTGCAACTGACACAAGACTAGAACTGTGCTATTTCTCGATCGTGTCGGAAATGTTTCCGGCACGTTACACGCACGCCCCAAGCCCGCGATGCCCGGCTTCTCGCTTGCGCCGGTAGGCTGGGGGAGTGGTAGATCGTAAAGACATAGGTTCTTGGCTCAGTGGGCCAGACACTTCCAATATATCCAAATTCCCAGGCGAACGGTTGGGTTTGCCCGAATCCGGGCGTGGTTCCATGGCACGTGCGGGGCGGCGAATCCTTGCCCTCTGCATTGACTGGGGCCTGTCCTACCTCATTGCGGCGGCCTTCTTTGACGGCAACCCCAATGCGATCCTAGCCATTTTCGCGGCAGAACAAATGGTTCTTGTGGGCACGCTTGGTTACAGTGTTGGCCACAGAATCATGGGCATTCATGTCATCAGGGTCGACGGCGGCCCGCCGGGTCTGCTGGCGGGCGTGGTTCGTGCCCTGCTGTTGTGCCTGGTGATCCCGGCGATCATTGTTGACGCCGACCACCGTGGCTTTCACGACAAAGCCATGAAAACCATCCTGGTTCGCCGCTAATCTCCTGATGGGCAGGCTAGGTGCGCTGCGGCGCCCCGTTCCGCTTCCAGCACCCGGTTAACGGGGCGCCTGAAGCGGAACCGGGCGCCGCGCTGGTTGTTGAATCCAACGGACGACACAGAAGGGCCCGGCAGGAGCAACCTGCCGGGCCCTTCCTTGCGTCTTGAGGGGACGTCTCTGTGCCTAGCGTCCGCGCGAGGCCTTGCGGTCAGGGCGCGCCTTGTAAGGGTCAATGCCCTTGGGGATGGGGAGCTTGGTTCCCATGGAGGTGATGCGCTTGTTGACGGCGCTGACCTCAATCTTGGTCAGCTCGTTCTTGAGCTTGTTCATCTTCTTGGTGACCTGGGCGATCGGCACCTGGCCCTCACCCTTGCCAGTCTCAATGACTGTGACGGTCACGTTGGGCAGAATCCGGGTCAAGCGGCGTCGTTCTGCATCAACAAGACCCTTCACACGGGTGGAAGGCCCCTCTGTCACCAGGACAATTCCGGGCCGGCCAATGGCGCGGAACACAACATCCTGGGTGCGCGGGTTCACCGAGGCAGGCTGCTCATCAAAGATCCAACCCTTCTTCAGCGAACTCAGTGCAGCACCGGCAGCACCGGGCTTGCCTTCAATCTGAGAATAAGCTGCGCGCTCGGCGCGGCGCGACATGATCAGCAGCGCACACAGCAGACCCAGCGGGATACCGATGAGCAGGCCCGTGATCCAGTTGTTGAACAAGAAGCCAACAAGTAGGCTGACGGCGATTGGACCCAAGAAAGCACCCAACATCAACCACGTGACCATGGGGTCGTGGCGGCGGGTCATCTTGAAGATGTCCACCATTTGCTTGATGCGGCTGGGCTTCTTCGTCTTCTTCGGCTTGTCAGCCTTGGGGCTACGAGAAAAGAGGGAACGCTTGGGTTCTTCAGCGTCTGTCTGTGAGAAGTCAGTGGTTTTGGCCATAGTACGTCAATTCTAGCGGTTAATTGGCGGAATTATTGTGCGGCTATGAGTGAGGCTGCTTCTTGGCGGGTGTGGCCGGAGTCTTCGATGCC
>JBDTQM010000093.1:0-14209 GCA_039932175.1 Specibacter sp. | reverse complement strand
ACAGCGTCGTCGTGCCCGACTGCACCAAGGAGACGCTGATGGCCAAGATCCAAAAGGAAACCAAGGCTGGTTTGGCGGCCGACGGCGGTGTGCAAAAGTACCTGCACCACGCGGCCACCGACGTCGTGAACAAAATGGTCGATGAGTTCGGGCGGACGGGCAAGCTGGGCGGCGCGGGCTTCTACAACTACACCGACGGCCACCGGACAGGTCTCTGGGAAGGCCTGAAGGAAACGTACGGGGGCACCGCCGAGATTCCGTTCGCGGACATGAAGGAGCGCATGCTCTTTGCAGAATCCCTGGAAACCGTGAAATGCCTGGATGAGGGCGTGCTGCGCAGTGTGGAGGACGCCAATATTGGCTCCATCCTGGGCATCGGCTTCCCGGCCTGGACCGGCGGGGTGCTCCAATACATGAACGGGTACGACGGCGGCCTGGCAAGCTTTGTGGCACGGTCCCGTGAGCTTGCGGCCAGGTACGGCGAGCACTTCCTGCCCCCGGCATCGCTTGTGGCCAAGGCTGAAAACGGCGGAACGTACTGATGGGCGCCACGTCGCAGACCCCGCCAGCTGAAACCGCCTTCGCCCGGGCCTGGGCGGCGTTCACCGTGGAGCAGGCAGCCGTGCCGGGGGTCGCCGTCGTGCATCTGATCGGTCCGGGCCGCGGAAACATGATGGGATTGGCTTTTTGGGCCGAGCTGCCGCACGTATTTGCCGCCCTGGACGCCGACGACGGCGTGCGGGCCGTGGTGCTCGCCGGTTCCGGAAGTAATTTCAGTACGGGCCTGGACGTCCAGGAGGTGCTGGGCGGCTGGCTGGGCCGGCTGGGGCCGGGCGCCACCGCGCAGGCGGCGCAGCGCATGGAGCTGCTCGGTGTCATCAAGGACCTGCAGGCGGCTGTCACGGCCGTGGCCCGCTGCCGGAAACCTGTCATTGCCGCCGTGTCCGGCTGGTGCATTGGCGGCGGCGTTGACCTGATCAGCGCGGCCGACGTGCGCCTGGCCAGTGCGGATGCCACATTCAGCGTCCGGGAGACGCGGCTGGCCATCGTGGCCGACGTCGGAAGCCTGCAGCGGCTGCGCGGCATCATTGGCGAGGGTGCGCTGCGCGAACTGGCGCTGACCGGCAGGGACATCGGTGCGGAACGGGCCGAGAAGATCGGCCTGGTCAATGACGTCCATGCGGACCAGCAAACCCTGATGGCAGCGGCGCTGGAAATGGCCGGGCAGATTGCCGCCAATTCGCCCCTGGCGGTGGCCGGCACCAAGGCCGTGCTGAACGAGGATCGTGAGGAAACAGTTGCCCGCGGGCTGCGCCATGTGGCGTTGTGGAACTCGGCGTTCCTGCACAGTGAAGACCTGCTGGAGGCCGTGGCAGCGTTGGGTGGGCGCCGTCCGGGCGTGTTCTGCGGCAAGTAGACGGCAGGACCGGGCTGGCCCTGGCCAGCGGGCGTCGACACCTACGTTGCAACCATTCCTGAATCCTGGAGGGCTTCATGACCACAGTTACAGGGCACGAACAATTCAAGGCCTGGAAAAACCAGGAGCTCCCGGCGGTGGAGGAGGTCCGTCCCGGCGTCTGGTCCATCCCCGTCCCGTTCATCGGCAACCCCATGCGCTACACCCTGGCATATCTGCTGATGGGCCGCGGCGGGGCCGCCCTGGTCGACCCGGGCTGGGACTCCGATGAGGGCTGGGACATTCTCACCGCGGGGCTGTCCACTGCCGGCCTGTCCCCGGCTGACATCACCGGGATCGTTGTCACCCACTTCCACCCCGACCATCTGGGTATGGCTGCACGGTTGCGGGCTGCCTCCGGAGCCTGGGTGGCCCTCGGGGAGGGGGAACCCATGGCGGAACACTGGCGCAGTGATCCGCAGCGTTTTGTGACTGCTGACAGGGTGCAGTTTGCCGCGTGGGGAGTGCCGGAGGAGTTCCTGGCCCAGGTCACTTTCAGCACCGACACGTGGGTGCAGCTGACAAGCATCCAGGGGTCTCAGCGCCGCCTGGCGGACGGGGACCTGCTGCCCATCGCCGGTCTGGCGGTTCGCGTGCTGGCCACACCCGGCCACACACCCGGACACATTTGCCTGGTGGATGAGGCCAACCAGCTCATCCTGACGGGGGACCATGTGCTGCCGCGCATCACGCCGCACGTTTCCCTCGAGGCCCAAATCCATGAAAATCCGCTGGCCGACTACCTCCGGTCCCTGCAGGCCATGGCCGTGGGGGCGGAGATGGAAGTGCTGCCGGCCCACGAATACCGGTTCAGGGGACTTCCGGCACGGGTGGCGGAGTTGCGCGCACACACGCTGGAGCGGTCCGGCGAAGTGGTTGCGGTGCTGGAATCGGGAGCCGCGGCGACAGTCTGGGACGTGTCCAAACAGCTGAGCTGGTCGCGCGGTTTTGAGTCGCTGCGCGGGTTCACGCTCCGTCTGGCGCTCGCCGAAACCGCCAGCCACCTAGTGTATTTGAGTGCGCGGGGGATGGCTGTGGACATAGACCTCGCCCGCAGCGCCCCGTCCCTAAAATAGTCCGGCACCCTGTCCACACCGGACGCTCTCGCAGCAGTGGTCACTTTTTCCCGGACGCTCTCGCAGCAGTGGTCACATTTTCCCGGACGCTCTCGCACCGGCCCCTGCCGCGACGCCGCCTGCTGCGATAGCGTTGCGAAAAAACCAGCCATTGCTGCGAGAGCGTCTAGAGGGGGTCCGGGTAGGGGACCGGGGCGGTGAAGTCCCCGGAGGCCTGGCGGAAGCGGGCCAGGATTTGTGTCATCTGTTGAAGGTCGTCCTGTGGGATGCCGGGTTGGGTGAACACTTCGGCGTTCAGCACCGCCGTGGCCTCTTCCGCCCGCGTCCGCCCAGCATCCGTCAGCACTACCAACGTGGCCCGCCCGTCGGTGGGATGCGCCTCGCGCCGCACCAGCAGGTCCTTTTCCAGCCGGTCCACAACGCTTGTCACGGAGGTTGGGTGGACCTGGAGCCGGGCGCTGGCACTTGCCATCGGCAGGGCGCCGTCGCGCGTGAAGGACAGCAGGCGCAGCAGCTCCAGCCGGGCGTAGGAAAGGCCCAGCGGCTTGAGCACGGAATCAACCCGGCCATACATGATCTGGTGGGCCCGCATCACGGAGGAAAAGGCTGCCATGGCGTCGGCGGCATCGGCCCAGCCATGGGCAATCCATTGGCGCTTGGCTTCTGCAATCGGATCCATGGGCAGCGGGGATGCGGGGGACACGGGAGGTCCTTTCGGGCGGTCAAAACAGGAGCAGGGGCGGCCACAGTCAACCGTCACAATAATTTACTTGGTATACCTAGTAAATACTAGTAGTGCCTAGTATTCTGGGGATTGGCCCAGCCGGTGGGAGCCTCTATTACAGCCGATAGCAACATCAAACCCTTCACCTGTTACAAATAGAGACTGTTGCAAACGCAGGATAGTGAAACCGCCCTGAGGCGGCAGTTCCTTGGAAGTTCTTGAAAGAGGTTTTTGGACCATGTCGACACCCATCAATAAGCAGTCCTCCGCCATCTCGGCACGGTGGAAGGCCCTGGGCCTGTGGGGCAAGGTTGCGGTGGTGGCTGCCGGATTGGTGCTGGCCCTGCTGCTTGTGGTTCTTGCGGCCCGCTGGTTGACCAGCCTGGATTCGGTGAAATCGTTCCTGACCACCTACCCCGGGCAGTCGGTCCTGCCTGAAACGGCACCCGTGGGCATTCCGGCGTGGCTGGGCTGGCAGCACTTTTTGAACATGTTCTTCCTGCTGTTGATCATCCGCTCGGGGTGGCAGGTGCGCACCACCAAGCGCCCGGCAGCGCATTGGGTGCGCAATAACAAGGGCCTGATCAAAACCAGGAACGCACCCACCAAGATCAGCCTCGACTTGTGGTTCCACCTGGTGCTGGATGCGCTGTGGGTGCTCAACGGTTTCATCTTTATTGTGGTGCTGTTTGCAACGGGCCAGTGGATGCGCATTGTGCCTACCAGCTGGGACATCTTCCCCAACGCCCTCTCCGCCGCCTTGCAGTACATGTCCCTGGACTGGCCCACCGAGAACGGCTGGGTCAACTACAACGCGCTGCAGCTGTTCACCTACTTCATCACGGTTTTCATCGCCGCCCCGCTGGCCATCGCCACAGGCATCCGCATGTCAGGGGCCTGGCCCAAGAACGCCGGCACGCTGAACAGGATCTACCCCATCCAGGTTGCCCGGGCCATCCACTTCCCGGTCATGCTCTACTTTGTGGCGTTCATCATTGTTCACGTCACACTGGTTTTGGCCACGGGCGCCCTGCGCAACCTCAACCACATGTACACCTCCAGCGACGTTGTGAACTGGTGGGGCTTTGGCATCTTTGCCGTGTCCCTGCTGGTCATGGCCGGCGCCTGGTTCCTGGCCCAACCACTGTTCCTGCGCCCCGTCGCATCCTTGATGGGCAAGGTCACTAAATAGCACGACGGCGGACGCCTCACCCTGGGTGCGTCCACCACTTGAGAGATGGCCAACCGCCACCTCATCCGCTTGGCCGCAACGACGCGGCAGAAGGAGGCACCCATGACTGCGCGCACCGACGACCAGAACGACCTGGTGGAAATGGTGCGCGATTTTGCCACCACGGCACTGGCCCCGCACACGGCCGAATGGGATGAGAACAAACACTTCCCCGTGGACGTCCTGGCGGAGGCCGGTGCACTGGGTATGGGCGGGATCTACGTGGGGGAGGAGCACGGGGGCTCGGCGCTGAGCCGGGCCGACGCCGTGCTGATCTTTGAAGAGCTGGCGGCCGTGGACCCCACCATCGCCGCGTACATCTCCATCCACAACATGGTGGCGTGGATGATCGACGCCTTTGGCAATGAAACCCAGCGGGCAACCTGGCTGCCGGGCATCACGGCCATGACGGAGCTGACCAGCTACTGCCTCTCCGAACCGGGGGTTGGCTCGGACGCCGCGGCCTTGACCATGCGAGCCGTGCTCGACGGCGAGAATTACGTTCTCAACGGCACCAAACAGTTCATCTCGGGGGCCGGGGCCGCCGCGTGGTACCTGGTCATGGTCCGCACGGCGGATTTGGGCAGCCGCGGGATCACCGCCGTCGTGGTTCCGCACGACGCGCCCGGGCTGTCCTTCGGTGCCAATGAAAAGAAGATGGGCTGGCGGGCGCAACCCACCCGCCAGGTGGTGTTCAAGGATGTGCGGATCCCCGTGGCGAACAGGCTGGGGGCCGAGGGAGATGGCTTCGGCATTGCCATGAAGGGCCTCAACGGCGGGCGGGTCAACATTGGCGCCTGTTCCCTGGGCGGCGGCAGGGCGGCACTGGAGCAGTCCATCGCCTATTTGAAGGACAGGCAGGCGTTTGGCGGCCCGCTCATTGAAAAGCAGCACCTGCTCTTTGAAATTGCCCAAATGGACACCGACCTGGAGGTGTCCCGCACCATGCTCATGCGTGCCGCCAACGCCCTGGACACCGGTGCGCCGGACACCGTCAAGCTGTGCGCCATGGCCAAGCTGGTGGCCACGGACGCCGGCTTCCAGGTGGCCAACCAGGCGCTGCAGCTCCACGGCGGCTACGGCTACCTGAGCGAATACGGCCTGGAGAAGCTTGTCAGGGACCTGCGGGTCCACCAGATCCTTGAGGGCAGCAATGAAATCATGCGGCTGATCGTGGGCCGTCTGGCCGTGGAGCGCTGAGCAGTGCAGGATGGGTACATGGAGCACAACGACGTTCTACACCGGCAGACAGGCCAGCTGGGGCACCTGATTTTGAACCGCCCCCAGGCCATGAATGCGCTCAACCCGGCCATGATTGCCACACTTTCCCACTGGCTGGACGAGTGGGAGGGCGACGATTCCGTGGCCACCATTCTCATCTCCGGCGTCGGCGAGCGGGGACTGTGTGCCGGCGGGGACATTGTCTCCATCTATCACGACGCCCGCACGGGCGGGGACACCAGCGAAACGTTTTGGCGCGATGAATACCATCTCAACGCCCGCATCAAGCGCTACCCCAAACCCATTGTGGTGTTCATGGACGGCGTGGTGCTGGGCGGCGGTGTGGGTATTTCGGCCCACGCATCCCACCGGATCGTCACCGAGCGCTCCCGGATTGGCATGCCCGAAACCGGCATCGGCTTTGTCCCCGATGTGGGCGGCACATACCTGCTTTCCCGCGCCCCCGGTGAACTGGGCACCCACGCGGCCCTCACCGCCGCCATGGTCAGCGGTGCCGACGCGCTTCTCATGGGCCTGGCCAGCCACTTTGTGGAATCGGCCGCGCTGCCCACGCTGGCAGCGGAGCTGGCGGAGCGCAACGCAAGCTCCGCCGTCGCACGCTGGGGGCAGGCGGCGCCGGAGTCAGCCCTTGCGCAGCAGCGCTGGTGGATCGATCAGGCGTATGCCCCGGACGACGCCGGGACCATCCTTGCGCGTCTGGCCCGCGTGGGTGATCCCGCGGCGGAGGCTGCCGCTGCCGCCATTGCCGCGAAGTCTCCCACGGCAGTGAGCGTGACCCTTGCAGCGCTGCGTCGGGCACGCGCCCTGGGTTCCCTGGAGGAGGCGTTGAACCAGGAGTTCAGGGTCTCGCTGCGGGCCTTGCGCTGGCCGGATTTTGCCGAGGGCATCCGGGCGCAGCTGGTGGACAAGGACAGGAACCCGGCCTGGTCCCCGGCCGCGCTGGCGGACGTGCCCGAGGATGTTGTCATGGGTGCGTTTGCCAGTCTGGGCGGGCGGGAACTGGGCTTGCTGGCGCCATAGCAACTTTGCACTCACTATTTTTTCGGCACGGATGATGGGAAAGGATACCGACCATGAGCGAAAATTCAACGGCGAGACTTGAAACCAAGGTTGCCTTCATTGGGCTGGGCCATATGGGCGGGCCCATGGCAGCAAATTTGGTGGCCGCAGGCTATCCGGTGACGGGCTTTGATGTGGTGCCGGCGGCCCTTGCCGCGGCGCACACGGCCGGTGTCATCGTTGCCGCATCCGCTGCCGAGGCGGCGCTGGGAGCGGACGTCATCATCACCATGCTGCCGGCCGGACGGCATGTGTTCACGGCCTTTGAGGGGGAGGGCCCCGGCGGCGGTTTGCTGGCCGCAGCCAAACCCGGGGCGTTGTTCCTGGAATGCTCCACCATTTCGGTGGAGGACGCGCGCACCGCCCATGAGATGGTGGTGGCCAGCGGGCACCGGGGCCTGGATGCGCCAGTGTCGGGTGGTGTTGTGGGTGCCGAGGCCGGGACCCTGACATTCATGGTGGGCGGGTCCGAGGAGGACTTCTCCGCCGCCGGCCCCATCTTTGAGGTGATGGGCCGGCGCATAGTGCTGTGCGGCGGGCCTGGCTCGGGACAGGCAGCCAAGGTGTGCAACAACATGATCCTGGGCGTGTCCATGATCGCCGTGAGTGAAGCGTTTGTGCTGGGTGAAAAGCTGGGGCTGACCCATCAGGCCTTGTTTGATGTGGCGGCCAACGCCTCCGGCCAGTGCTGGTCGCTGACCACCAACTGCCCCGTCCCCGGACCCGTTCCGGCAAGCCCGGCCAACAGCGGTTACCAGCCAGGCTTTGCCGGGGCACTGATGGCCAAGGATCTCGGGCTGGCCGTTGAGGCGCTAAACGCCACGGGCGTGGACGCGGTGCTGGGCAGGGCGGCCGAGGAAATCTACCGCGAGTTCGCCCTGGGCGGCGGGGCGGGCACGGACTTTTCCGGCATCATCAACACCATCAGGGACGCCACCGGCAGCGACGACTAGGGCCCGCAGCCTGTTTTTATTGACTTTTCAAACCATGTGAACTGAACGGAACCCCTCCACCATGACGCAGCACTCCTTGATCCTGACCGAACAACTCGGCCGGGTGGGATTGATAACGCTCAACCGACCCGAGGCCCTGAACGCACTCAGTGACGCCATGGGCCGGGACATCCTGGCCGCCGCCCGGGCGTTCGAGGCCGATCCCGGCATTGGCGCGATCGTCATCACCGGCTCCTCCCGCGCCTTTGCCGCCGGGGCCGACATCAAGGAAATGGCCGCAAAGTCATCCGTGGAGATGTACCAGTCCAACTGGTTCTCGGTGTGGGACGAGCTGGCACGGGTCCGCATTCCCATGATTGCTGCCGTGGCAGGCCACGCCCTGGGCGGCGGCTGCGAACTGGCCATGATTGCCGATTTCATCATCGCTGCCGACAACGCCAAGTTTGGCCAACCCGAAATCAAGCTGGGCGTGATCCCCGGCATGGGCGGTTCGCAGCGGCTCACCCGCGCCATTGGCAAGGCCAAGGCCATGGAAATGGTGCTGACCGGCCGCGTCATGGGTGCCGTGGAGGCCGAACAGGCGGGCCTGGTGGCCCGGGTGGTGCCCGTGGACTCGCTGCTGGCGGATGCGCTGGCCACGGCGGCCGTCATCGCAGGCATGTCCAAGCCGGTGGCCATGATCGCCAAGGAAGCCATCAACGCGGCCTTTGAGACCACCCTGGCCGAGGGCGTTGTGCGCGAACGGCGGGCCATCTTCGCCTGCTTTGCCACGGAGGACCAAAAGGAAGGCATGGCTGCGTTCTCCGAGAAGCGCCCCGCCGAGTTCAAGCACCGGTAAGTCGGAGCCGGCATTTCCGGCAACTGTCACCTGAGAGCTCCGCCACCTCCTGAGGATCTGTGTCGCAGTAGTTGCCTGTAGATCAACTAAATGTGGTTGTTTGCGATGCAATAACTGCTACACAGATTCCCAGCTGCGAGGGGATTGGTTGGGTGGGAGCCTCTCGAGTTGGTGTTTCGCCCAAACACATGTACTGTTGAGGACGCAACGCGGGGTGGAGCAGTTCGGTAGCTCGCCGGGCTCATAACCCGGAGGTCACAGGTTCAAATCCTGTCCCCGCAACCAGATGAGGAAAACCCTCGGCCAGATGGCCGGGGGTTTTTCGTTTTCCTGCCGCAGGAAAGTCCCGCAAAACAGCTGCGGCCGGACACGCGGAGCCCGCGGGATGCCGCACAGCACCGCCGCGGACGTACCCTTGGAGTGAGTGATCCGCCACCTCCGAAGGAGTTGCCATGTCCCGCCCGCTGACGTTCCGCCACCTGTTCGGCCCCGGCCCCGGCAATTGCTACCCGGAGGCGATTGAGGCCCTGGGTCATCCCGTGTTGGGGCACCTGGACCCTTTGTTCCTTGAGGTGCTGGACAGCGCCTGCGCCGGGCTGCGCGAGGTCTGGGGCACGGGCAACGCCCGCACCCTGCCGCTGAGTGGGACAGGTTCGGCCGGCATGGAGGCGGCGTTCGTGAACACAGTGGGTGCCGGGGATGTGGCCGTGGTGGCTGTCAACGGGCTCTTTGGCGAGCGCATGTGCGAGGTGGCGCGGCGCACAGGTGCCGAGGTGGTGCGCGTGGACCACGAATGGGGCCGGCCCATCGAGCCCGAGCGCGTGGCCGCCGCACACCCAAACCCCAAGGTCATTGCCGCCGTCCATGCCGAGACCTCCACGGGCGTGCGCTCGGACATTGCCGCGCTGGGTCGGCTCAAGGGCGACGCCCTGCTCGTCACCGACGCCGTGACCTCCATCGGGGGCCTGGAACTGCTGGCCGACGACTGGGGCATCGACGTGGGCTACGCCGGCACGCAAAAGTGCCTGGGTGTGGCCCCGGGCCTGTCCCCGTTCACCATTTCCGACACCGCGTTTGAGCGCCGCATCAAGGACCCCCAGTCGTGGTACCTGGACCTGGGCCTGCTCGGCGGCTACGTGGGGGCCGCCGGCGGCGGCAAGCGGACGTACCACCACACGGCCCCGGTGGCCATGATCGCCAGCCTTGAGGCCGGCCTTGCCCGAGTGCTGGGGGAGGGGCTCGACGCCGTCCAGGCCCGGCACGCAGCAGCAGGCCTGGCGCTGCAGGACGGTCTGGAGGACATGGGCCTGGAATTGTTCGCGGCCGAGGGTTCCCGGCTGCCGTCCCTGACCACTGTGCGCGTGCCCGAGGGCATCGATTCAGCCGCCGTGCGGGCCTATCTGCTGGAGAACTTCAGCATGGAAATCGGCGCCGGCGTGGGCCAATTCGCCTCCTCCGTGTGGCGCATCGGCATGATGGGCCCCAACGCCAACACCGGCTCCGTGGTGTTCGTCCTCGCGGCCCTCAAGGAAGCCATCGCGAAAGCTTAGCGGTCAGGGGGCTAGGCCGGGTAGAGCACCACCTCGGCTGCCTTGACCACAAAGTACACCTCTGCGCCCGGCACCAGGGCCAGCTCGGCGGTCGCGGCGGGGGAGATGTCGGCGGACAAACGTGCCGCCCTGACCCGGATGTGGTCCCCGTGCGGCTCCAGCTCGGCCACCCGCACCTTGAAAATGTTGCGCGGGCTCCCGTGGGGCGGGGTCAGGAACACGGACACGGACGACGGCGGGAACGCGGCCATGCCCTCCGCCCCGCCGTCTGTCCGGGGTGCCGGGGCGGAACCGGCGCTGCGGCGGCCCGTGACCAGTACGCCGTCGTCCATCACCAGAGCGGAACCCTCCAAGGTGCCCTGCAGGACGTTCAGCCCGGCCAGGGATGCGGCAAAGGCGCTGCGGGGGTGGGCCAGGAGTGTTGCGGTGGGGCCGGACTCCACGATTTTTCCGGCGTCCATGACAAGGACGCGGTCCGCGAGCAGGAGGGCGTCCAGCACGCTGTGCGTGACAATGATGGCGCGGCGGCCGGCCAGCACCCGCTTGAGCAGGCTGCGCAGGAAGGGGGTGTTGTTGACGTCAAGGGCGGCCATGGGCTCATCAAGCAGCAGCAGTTCGGGCTCGGTGGCCAGGGCCCGAGCCAGGGCCACCCGTTGGGCCTGCCCGCCGGAGAGCTGGGCGGGAAGCCGGGCGGCCAGCTCCGCTGCGTCCACCTCAGTGAGCCAGTGCCGGGCGGCCTCCCTGCTCGCGGACTTGCCCCGGCCCTGGCTGCGGGGGCCAAAGGCAACGTTGTCCAGAACGCTCAGATGGGGAAACAGCAGCGCCTCCTGGGCCAGGACGCCCACTCCGCGTGCATGCGGTGCCAGCCAGGTGGTGCCGGGGGAGAGCTCGAACAGGGGCCGCCCGTTCAGCGTGGCGTGGCCGGAATCGGGCCTGAGCAGGCCGGCCAGAACCTGAAGCACGGAGGACTTGCCCGCACCGTTGGGCCCCATGACGGCAATGGTTTCGGTGGGGCCCACCGTGAGGGAAACGTCCATGGTGCGGGCGGCGATGGCGGCCTTCAGCTCAAGTGTCATGACGCGGGCCCGGCCGGCAGGGGACGCAGCGGCGACTTCGGTGCCCGGTAAGTCACTGTCACCACCACGGCTGCCACGGCAATGAGCAGGAAGGACAGGGCCACGGCGGCGTCGGGGTCCGTCTCGCGTTGCAGGTAAATCTCCAGCGGAAGGGTTCGGGTGACCCCCTGCAGGCTCCCGGCAAAGGTCAAGGTTGCGCCAAATTCGCCCAGGCTGCGGGCAAACGCCAGCACGGCACCGGAGACAAGCCCGGGCAGCACCAGGGGCAGCGTGATCCTGCGCAGCACAGTGCCGGGCCGTGCGCCCAGCGTGGCGGCAACCGCCTCATACTTTTGCCCCGCAGTGCGCAGCGTTCCTTCCAGGCTGAGCACCAGAAAGGGCAGTGCCACGAACGTTTGAGCCATGACCACTGCTGCCGTGGAAAACGCAATCTGGATGCCCAGAAACTGCAGGGTCTGCCCCAGCAGTCCGGCCCGGCCAAAGGTGTACAGCAGTGCCAGGCCGCCCACCACCGGCGGCACCACCAGCGGCAGCAGGATCAACGACCGCAAAAAACGCTGGCCAACAAACTGTGTGCGGGCCAGCACCAGTGACAGGGGAACACCAAAAATGATGCACAGCGCCGTGCTGGCGGCGGCCGTTTTCAGGCTCAACACCAGCGCCGCCAGCGACGATCCGGAGGTGACCAGCGGCCAAAACTGGCCCCAATTGACCCGGGCCACCATTCCTGTCAGCGGCAGCAGGATGAACAATGCGCCGGCTGCCGCCACAGCGTAAACCCAGCGCGGCACGGCGGTGTATCCCGGCAGGGACGCCCGCTTCGGGGCAGCCCTCCCGGGCACAGTGCTCCCTGGCACAGTGCTAGGGGGCGCCAAAGCCTGCATCCTGAAGTACTTTTTGCCCCTCCGTGCCGGTTACCAGGCTCATGAAGCCCTGCGCGATGTCCGGGACCTTGGAGGTGTTGACGGCGGTGATCGGGTAGAGGTTCACGGTGGGCTTGTCCAGGCCCAGCGGGATGGCGAGCACCTTGGAGCCGGCGGACTTGGCGTCCGTGACGTAGACCAGGCCGGCGTCGGCCTCGCCCGAGGTGACCTTGCCCAGGACGCTGGTGACGTTGAGCTCCTCGCTCACCGGTGACAAAGTGATGCCGGCCATCTTGGCATCGGACTGGCTGGCTGCCCCGCAGGGCACCTGCGGGGCGCAGATGACGAGCTTCACCCCGGCTTTGGCGGCGTCGGCGAAGGTCTTGATGTTGGCCGGGTTTCCGGGTGGGACCACCAGGGTCAGGACGTTGCTGGCGAAGTTGACAGGTGTGCCCCGGACCAGGCCGGCGTCGCTGAGTTTCTTGATGTTGGCCTGGTCGGCAGAGGCAAAGACGTCGGCCGGGGCGCCCTCCTTGATCTGCGTGACCAGGGTGGAGGAACCGTCGAAGCTCAGGGACACGGTGACCTTGGGGTTGGCCTGCTCATACTGCGTGGCCAGTTCGGTGAATGTCTGCTTCAGCGAGGCAGCCGCATAGACGTTCAACGTACCGGAAAGTTCAGCCGGTGCCGAGCTCGCTGGGTTGGACGCCCCACCGGGGGCGGTGTCCGCTGCCGGGGCGCAGCCGGCAAGGCCCAGGGCCAGCAGTCCAACAACGGCTCCTATGCGCAGGCGGGTTGCGCCGGCGGATTTCAGGCTGGCGGCTTTTGTGCTGTAAAACGTCATGATTCGCTCCCAGCGAAAGGCACTTCGATGATGACATTGGTTGACTTCACCACGGCCGTGGCAACCGAACCAAGCTCCAGCTTCAAGTCCCGCACGGCTTCGCTGCTCATGAGCGAGACCACCCGGAAGGGGCCACATTGCAGCTCAACCTGGGCCATGACCTTGTCCATCACAATGTTGGTCACCAGCCCCACGAAGCGGTTGCGGGCTGAACTGCCGATCCCCGTGGGGTCCTGCGGCAGCTGGGCCTGCTTCTTGGCCAGGGTGGCCAGCTCCACGCCGTCCACCACCATGCGGCCCTGCTGGTCCTTGGTGCCGTGGAGGGTGCCGTTGTCCAGCCAGCGCCTGACGGTGTCATTGCTGACGCCCAGGAACCGGGCTGCCTCCGAAACGCGAATAAGTGTCATTTAGGCAGTCTATATCCTCAAATGCGGAATGGAATCAGATTTTACACCGCAAATGCCGGTCTTATGCGTGGCCCGGGTTCCGCGACGGCCCTGCCAGTCTGTCCGTGAGTGCCATGGATTCCTGGTTCACCACACGGGCTCGGGGTGTGTGTCATGCCAAGCCAGGGTCGCCCGGACGGAGTCGGCGAAGCGGATCCGGGTGGTGAAGGACGGTACCGGGGACTAGATTGTGGCGGTGTCGAAGACAGCGGGTCGGGACTTGTGGGCCAGCAGCCCCGGCCCAGCTCCGTTGCGAGGGCGGAAATCGTCTCGCTGGCCACCTGCAACAGCCGGGGTTCGGGCGCGCCGGGGGCCTTCGCCGCACTGCGGTACACGGAATCCCACGCCAGCACGTCGTCGGAGGTGATGGTGAACGCGTCCCCGGCCACGGGGACGCCGAACAGCCCCACAAAGCCCACGGCGAAGTCCGCGGCATGCGTCAGCGTCCACGGAGTGGTGCCGTCGCCGTGGACCACCACAGCAGTCCTTCGCGCATGCGGTGCACATCCGTCCAGCCAAAGAGCAGCGGCAGATTGGTGTGGTCGTAGGTGGAGGATGGCCGCACGATGGTGGCAGGAAAGCCGTTCTCCCTCCACACCGCCGTGAAGACGTCCTCGCAGGCAATCTTGTCCCGTGAGTATTGCCAGAGGAGTTTCGCAGCGGCGTCGACTCGGTGATTGGCAGGCGGGCCGGCGGCTACTGGTGGGCCGATGCTGGGCTGATGAACATGTACTGCCCCGCCCGGTTGCGGACAGTCACAGTGAATTCCTGTGCCACGGCGAGCGTCGCGGCCTCCTCGGTGTGCGGGCCAAAGTTCATGGTGCCCAGGCACAGCTGGGAGACCGACAGGC
>JBDTQM010000092.1:0-14219 GCA_039932175.1 Specibacter sp. | reverse complement strand
GAAGGGTTCGCCCGCGTCCAGCTCGGCTGCACCAAAAGCCTCTGAATGCAACCGCGCCGCCGACCACCCGTGCTCCGTCGCCTGGGCCAAGACTGCATCCATGAAGACGAGCGGCCCGCAGACGTAGAGGTGGGTTCCGAGCGGCTGGGTTGTCAGCTTTTCCTTCAAAACCTTCTGGAAACTGACCCGATCGCTGCATTCTGTCAGGGCAGGCCCTAACAGTTCCCTTGCCTCGGCTACGTGGGCTCCGGCCCCAGGCCGGTGTACGTAGATCAGGTCCGTTGCCGTTCCCGATTCGGCAGCGGAGCGGGCGTGTGAAAGAACCGGGGTGATCCCGATTCCTGCCGCGACCAGCAGAAAATGCGTAGCCATGGCAGTCGGGGCAAAGGCACTGCGGGGACGCGAAACATACACACGGTCGCCGACGCTGAGCCGGTGCATGGCCAGGGAACCGCCGGCACCGTCTTCGACTTGGAGGACCGAGACGGTGTATTCGGAAGGGGCGGCGCCGGAACCGGTGAGCGAGTACGCGTTGGCGCCCGCCCCGTATTGGACCACAAGGTGGCTCCCGGGGACGTAGGAAGGAAGCGGCGCCCCCGAGGGATCAGCAAAGGTGATGCTCATAATGGATTCGGTCTGAAGATGAACGTTTGTCACCTCCAGCTGAAGACCATCCTTTACTGCAGGATGAACCTCGGCCTGGAGTGTTGTCGCTGTCATGCTGCCTCCTCGGCATGAGCGGCGTATCCCAGGTATGCGCTCATTCGGCGGGAAAAGTGGTCAGTGATCGCCAGGACGGTGATGCATCCCTGGCATTCCAATTCGGAACCGATCGGCTCAACGGTTATGTTGACGGTGCGGCAATGCGCACAAAAAACAGTGCGATACTCGGATCCGTCACTTACGAGCGTCACTTCCTCTTCGACCAACCCGCATTCCGCGGCGACAGCTGCGGCTGCCTGGATGTCGGCCGTGGGTCCTATGAGGACGAGCCGGACGCCCACACAGGCCACCTCGATTGCTGACCTGAGATACGAAAGAGTTTCCGTGTTTGCCTGATCCAGGTGAATGACATGCCGCCGCTGACCACCGCTGTAGTAGTCCGCCGTCAGGGAATCGGCTTTTCCAAAGGACACACAGATGAGGCCGCGGAAGCCTGGCTCACAGTGGGCCCCTTCCGGCGCAGTCATGGATGCGGGACGCATGGGAGGGTCTTAGGCTGACATGGAGCCGTGGGCGGTGAAGAATCCCAGGCCGTAGTCGGGGGTTTCAAAGGTGATTTGTGCTCCCTTGGGGAAGAACAGGACGTCGCGTTCCTTGGCGTGGGTTACTTCCCCTGTTACCCGGTCGGTGAGTTTGAATTCGCCCTTGATGACGACTTTCATTTCATCGCACTCGTAGGTGTACACCAGGGGTTCGGAGGCCTTTAGTTCGAAGAATCCTGAGCTCATGACCGAGCCGTTGGGGTGGGTGAGGGAATCGCCGATGACGGCGTCGACGCCGGGGATGTTCATGGACGGCAGTCCGATGTAGCCGTTTTCGACTTTGTGGATGGATCCGGCCTTGGTGAGTTTTCCTGTGAGGGTTTCCATGAATTTCTCCTACAAATAGTGTCGTGAACGTATGATTCATCATTGAATACATACGGAACTACATCGAAGATCACACCGATTCCTCTGCTCGGGGCTCCGGAATCGTCCGCCCGCCAGCCCCCAACTTCCAGGGACCAGCCGGGTTCTACTCCGAACCCGCTGCGTGATGTGTGTCACGTGCGCTTCTCCTGACTGCAAAGCTACGCCGAATAATTCATATAGTCCAGTATTTTTAAAAATAAATGTACTCTATTTCGGTTAATTTTCTCGCCTGCAATGCTGCCCCGAACGATGGATGCCCACCAGTTGCAGCTTGGAAAAGATCGGAAGCTGTAAGTTTGATTGGCCGGAAGCGGCGGCGAGATGAACAACCGCCGCAACAACGGGGCGCGCCTTCCGCCTCACCAAGACCGGTCACAAGTCGACGTCTCGATCGGCCCCAGGACCATCATGACCGGCGGTTGCCGCCGGCTTCTCCAGGGCCCCTGGCACCTGCCAGCGGACGATGACCGCCGGAGCATGCCTGCGCCCATTCCACGGAAATCAAGCCGAGCCCCACACCAGGCATCTGGACTCACTCTGCTGCCCGTGAACATACGGGCCGGCCGTCGCGCCCCATGACACGGACACCCCCGTGGCCATCAACATTCCTCGCGACTTTATCGAGGACCTTCGCCGCCACCAGCTGCGATCCATCGCCACCGCAAGACATGGGGAAACGGTGCCGGTCCTGAGCTGTTCCTCGTGCGCCCGGTCGCGTTGGGCGCCGACGGATACCGGTGGATTCACATCCTCCTAGAACGCCCCTCCAAGGGCCTTGGATGCCGTGGCAATACTCGGGGCCCTGGTGGTGGTCCGGCACACCCGCCCCAGCCGGGGGCATCAGCTATGGACACATCCCAGGGATCCCGGCGTCGTCATGACCGGTACCGACCGATACGCTGCCTGTCGTGACGGGGCGGACACACTCTGTATCGGTTGGGTTTGCACGGTGCGGGCACTTGTCCGCTATTAACACGCACCCCTCAAAAGGGTCCTTGGTTGCGGATGCGGGTCAGATGGAGCAGGACGAATCCAAAGCTGGACAGCACCGCAAGAATGGAAGGCCGGCCGATATTTATCATCAGCGGGACACGTGCGATAAAGCCAGTGGCGGCGGCTGGGGTTTTAAAGCCCGAAGAACAGAAACGACAGGCATGAATCGCTCGGGCATCGAACTAGTCACCGACGCACCAAACGGGATCCCTGCCTGCACCGCCAACTCCGAAGCTAGGTTGTGTAGACCAACGAGAGCCCCAGATGGGGAATGTCCAAGGCCATTTGATGCAGGTCCGGAGAACCAGGTTTGATCCGCTCGCCAACCAAGTACATTCCGGAGTTGCCGAGAACGACGCGGTTGCTGGCGTTGACGAGAGCGGCATCGCTGGCGATGCGGCTCAGATTTGGCATGATGATAGGTTCCAGATCCTTGACCCGAATGTCGCACCCCGCCACTCCCGCAAAATGTCCACGGACAGAAAACGGCGCCGCGAACGTCAGGACATATTCCTCGAAGCCGAGATAGTCCACATACGGGCCCCAAATGGTCTGCTCACCTGTGGTCGCCGCGGTTGAGAAGAACGGCAGCTTTTCGTAGTCGTAATACCGCCGGCTGCCTGGCGTCAGGTCAAAGTCGAGCCTGCCGATGGCACCGGATTTTTTGCGGGACCACCATTCCACCGTTCGGTTGCCTTCTTCAACGGATTCCGCGGCGAAGAAGGCCCCGGCACCGACAGCATAAGTGTTTCTCGTCAGGAAATCCCGTGTTAACCCATCCAAACCGACCAGTGCAGTCTTATCAACCTTGGACTTGCCGACGAGGTTTTCTTCAAGCCGCTCGGCAACGCTTCTGGAGAGTTTCTCGATCTCGATGGAAACGCCGCTAATCCACGAGGTGAGGGCATTGGCAGCATTGACGACTTCAGCAGCAGGGTTCATTGGCGGGGTCTTCTCGGTTGGTGGCGGATCGTGGTTCGTGAAGTAGCCGGACAGGTACTCGTGGCCTGCGTCGAAATGGGGCGATCTAGCATTTTCCAGTGCAGGATTCACGAGCTGTGATCCAGCTTACTGAGTCATCTCCCTATGCGGCCACGTTACTCCTCAATTTGTCAGATATGTGTTTCAGCGCTGCCGTGTGTTAGCGGCAGTGAATGACATCGCCGCCCATGTCCGGTCACGGTCGCCTTGGGCTTTCAGCAGCATGCCCTGCTGCGTTCGTGCCAAAACAGTGGCTTCGTGACGTCCCTGTCGCCGGCCAGGTGAGGTTTCTGTGGCGCGGACGATTGCATTGCGACGGGAAAAGGACCCATGAACCGGCCGGGCGGCAGGGGGAATTGATAGTCACCGCTACGGCTCCTTGCAACAGGTTCACTAACGCAGCGAATTCTTAGCACCAAGTCAAGGCCGGCGCCAAGTCGGAACCGGACCGGCCCACCGTGGCGGCATTAAAGGGGTGGCCCCGGAGTGGGGGACTAATGGGTGAGATGGGTGAGGGCCGCGAACGCCGGACGGGGCACCAACACCAGGCACAAACCCACCGGAAGAATTATTCGCGCGTTCCGCATCTGAACCAACGACCCAACACATGCCCTGTTGTGACATGCCGCCGGGACGGTGACATGGAATGGTCTCATCAGGGAGGTATTAGAGACGAAACACCAAAAGGCTCATTGGCCATCTTGGACCGATTGGGTGTAACCGAGGGTGAGTTTCGTGTCGATGAGATGGAAGATGTTTCGCCTGATGTGCTCCAGCACCAGACTCTGTGCCTTCTCGGGTTGGTCGTGGGCCACTGCCCGGACCAATTCCAAATGTTCACCGGTTGCTGACTCCGGGTCAAAGGCCAGCGTGAGGGGGGTCCAAAGCTGTTGAACTGTTTCTTCCTGAAGCCGAATTTCGGCAGCGGTAAGTCTCGGTGATTGCGCCGATACTGCCAACTCAATGTGGAAGCGGCTGTCCGCTGAAGCACGCACTTCGGCGGTCGTCGCCAGAACCAACGCCCTCGCAAGTTCTTGAAGCCGGTCGAGGTCGTGTGCTTCAGCGCGCTCACAGGCCAGACGGACTGTCGCGGCTGATATGGCCGAGTGTTCGTCTCCGAGGTCGCGTATTTCCGAAATGGAAGTCGTGAGAAACCAATCCCGTATGGTGTCGGTTTGAGGCTGCGGCTGATTGACGACAAAGGTTCCCCCGCTGCGACCTCTGCGCGTCTCGACAACGCCCCGCTCACGCAGCTCCCCCAAGGCTTCGCGAAGTGTCGCCCCGCCAACCCCAAACATGTCCGACAGCGCCGCTTCCGGGGGCAGGCGTTCCCCCACTCCGAGCAGCCCAAGGGCGATGGCCTTGCTAATTCTGTCGACGATTGCATCGGCCCTCTCAATTTCAGGCAAGGGCCGATAGATTTGCGACTGGAATGGGGTCGGTGAGGCCAAGAGTCTTCGCTCCGAAAATGGGCTACGGGTTGTGTCAATACTAAGCCGTCCGGGCATTATTTAGAGGATTTGGGCTCTCTTTGAGAGCCTATTCAAATAAAACCTTCATTTAACCGGTTTTCAACCTGGCCCTTTCCAGCCTCAAGGCAGGGAAGGCCCGCGTCATGGCCGACGCCGTCCGGAAACCTGTCCACGCGCACCAGATCACCCACATCAGCGCCGGCCATTCTGAACACGAAATGGGTGAAAGCATCCAGCCCGTACGAACCAGCCATTTGAAATCGGGCCACCAGCCATGCATGTCTCGACGATGTGCCAGAAGTTGGATGCCTTGTCTCCGGCCAAAAATTGTTCCCCGACCGGCACAATCCCCTGAAATTCTTGGCTGCCAGAACCACAAGAGGGGATAAAACAACGCCCGAACCGACCCTGGCGGCAAATGCCCTCAAGCGATGTCCGGGCACGGACGCGACCCGGATTGGCGGGTTTCACGCGCCCAGCAACAACCTGCAGATGCGCCCCTACGGGCCGCATGACGGGGCGGAAACGTTCAACCAATCCTAAAGTGTAGTCAGAACCGTCAGAAAACAGTGTTACCCCCACCCGTTTGCTTCGAGATCATGGATATCAACCGGAAAGCATCCGTGCAGCCGCTCTAGGCTGACAACCGAATGGAAGGGGACAAATCGTGAATCCGACAGCAAATGCGGTGCAGACCGTGCACACTACCGCAGATGAGATTGTCCGTAATATGGCACTCGTCAGGGACGAGATCGCAGACACGGCGGCCAAAATTGACGAACATGAGATGGCAGGCCTGGCAGGCCACCTCGGCCAGACAGGGCGCGTGTTTATCGCCGGGGCTGGCCGCAGCGGGCTGGTCCTGCGCATGGCAGCCATGAGGCTGATGCACCTGGGCATGGTTGTTCACGTCGCCGGTGACACCACCACCCCGGCAATCAGTGCCGGCGACCTGCTCTTGGTGGCCTCCGGATCAGGAACAACCGCCGGAGTGGTCAAGTCGGCCGAAACGGCTGCGAAGGCCGGAGCGCGCATCGCCGCGTTCACCACCAACCCGGATTCGCCGCTCGCTGGACTCGCCGACGCGCTCGTGATCATTCCCGCCGCCCAGAAGACTGACCACGGCTCCAGCGTTTCCCGCCAGTACTCCGGTTCCCTCTTCGAGCAGGTACTTTTCCTCGCCACGGAGGCCATCTTCCAGTCGCTGTGGGACAACACCAATGAACCGGCCGAACAGCTATGGCTGAGGCACGCCAACCTCGAATAACCGAGGCCCCCATTTTTCACACCCAACGCAATTCCCTACAGAAAGAAAAAACATCATGAAACTCCAAGTAGCCATTGACCTCCTTACGACCGAAGATGCCCTCGAACTGGCCGGCAAGGTCGCCGAATATGTTGACATCATCGAACTCGGCACCCCCCTGATCAAGGCCGCCGGGCTCTCCGTGGTCACCGCCGTTAAGAAGGCCCACCCGGACAAGATCGTCTTTGCCGACATGAAGACCATGGACGCCGGCGAACTTGAAGCCGACATCGCGTTCAAGGCCGGCGCCGACCTGGTCACCGTGCTCGGCAGCGCCGACGACTCCACCATCTCCGGCGCCGTCAAGGCAGCCAAGGCCCACAACAAGGGCATCGTTGTCGACCTCATCGGTGTGGCAGACAAGGCCGCCCGTGCCAAGGAAGTCCGTGCGCTGGGTGCGAAGTTTGTAGAGATGCACGCCGGTCTGGACGAGCAGGCCAAGCCCGGCTTCGACCTGACTGGGCTGCTCCGCGCCGGAGAAGAATCCCGTGTTCCGTTCTCCGTGGCTGGCGGCGTGAGCCTGACCACTATCGAAGCGGTCCAGCGTGCCGGTGCCGATGTCGCCGTAGCCGGCGGTGCCATCTACGGTGCAGCCGATCCTGCGCTGGCTGCCAAGCAGCTCCGCGCCGCCATCAGCTAGTCTCGCCCCGATTGACGGTGGCGTCCCGCTCCCCTAGAGCTGCGGGACGCCACCTTCGGGGTGCAGGCCCTGCAACATCAGGGGCTTGCAGCGGTGGAATTTCTTGCCTGAACCCTGTGGAGAGGCGTCACCGGGGGCAGTGCCGGTTCGCCGGGAGAACATGAACCACGAGCCGGCAAGCACGGAAAACTCTGCGAGAAGTCGTGGATTACCCGACCAGCAGCCCGTCCGGGCCCCTCAACACAGCGAATATGTTGGAGCCTGGTCCCTGGATTCGGTCCGGCAGGTGGCTTGCGTTGTTGACGGCGCCGACGACGGCACCCTGATAGGGGCCGTCGGGGATGGGTGGGGGTTCCCATCTGTTTGTTCACGGGGATCCCGTCACCGCGTATTTGATCCAAGACACACACCACAGACACACACCAAAGACCACACACCAATAATGGGTGGGGGTTGGCACATTGGGGGGCAAATCCCTGGGAAGGACGTCATTCATCATGCGCAGTCAGACCATTGAGCGTTTGGAAATTCTTGTTACCCAGCCAGATCAGCGTGATGGGTTGCTCAACGATGCAGAGGCCAAACTCCGGCAGGTAGCGATGAGCCAAGGCTGTGCCGGCATTTTGGTCACCCGCCATAATTCTGGCCGGTACACGCTCGTGCTCAGCGAAACGGTTCCCTTTGGGGAGACCTGGGAACACACACTCTCGTGACCATTGGCCGACGGCCACACTGCCGGACCAGCAATGGCCGAAAAATGGAAGGTAACAATGTCTGTTACTTGCGCTGATTCGAGTGTAGGGTCCGGCCCCAATCCCCTCCGGGACAGTCGGGACCGCCGACTGTCCCGGGTGGCGGGCCCATCGTCGCTGGTGCTCTTCGGAGTCACCGGTGACCTGTCCCGCAAGAAGCTCATGCCGGCCGTCTACGACCTGGCCAACCGGGGCCTGCTGCCCCCGAGCTTTGCGCTGGTGGGCTTTGCCCGCCGTGACTGGGCGGATGAGGACTTTGCCGCCGAGGTCAAGGCCTCCGTGCAGGCCTACTGCCGCACCCCGTTCGATGAGTCAGTGTGGGAACAGCTTTCTGAAGGCATCCGATTCGTCGAAGGCGAGTTCGATGACACCGCCGCCTTTGAGCGGCTCAAATCAATCCTTGCCGAATTGGATGAGCAGCGCGGCACGCAGGGCAACCACGCGTTCTACCTCTCCATTCCGCCCAAGGCCTTTGAACTGGTGTGCCGCCAACTCTCGGCCCACGGCCTGGCCCAAGCCGAGGGTGAAAAGTGGCGCCGGGTGGTCATTGAGAAGCCCTTTGGGCACAACCTGGAATCGGCGCGCGCGCTCAATGACATTGTGGAGTCGGTGTTCCCGCCGGACGCCGTGTTCAGGATTGACCACTATCTGGGCAAGGAAACCGTCCAGAACATCCTGGCGCTGCGCTTTGCCAACCAGTTCTTTGAACCACTCTGGAACGCCAATTACGTGGACCACGTGCAAATCACCATGGCCGAGGACATCGGCACAGGCGGCCGGGCCGGCTATTACGACGGCGTCGGTGCGGCACGCGACGTCATCCAAAACCATCTGCTCCAACTGCTGGCCCTGACGGCCATGGAGGAGCCGATCTCCTTCGACGCCGACCATCTGCGGGCGGAGAAGGAGAAGGTGCTGGCCGCTGTCAAGCTGCCTGTGGACTTGTCCAACCATTCTGCGCGCGGCCAATTCTCCGGCGGCTGGCAGGGCGGGGAACAGGTGGCCGGCTACCTGGAAGAAGCCGGCATCCCCGCCGACTCGGTCACGGAAACCTTCGCCGCCATCCGCCTGGACATCAACACCCGCCGCTGGTCGGGGGTGCCGTTCTATCTGCGCGCAGGCAAGCGCCTGGGCCGCCGCGTCACGGAAATCGCCGTCGTGTTCAAGCGGGCACCTAACCTGTTGTTCACCGACCACACCGAGGACGACTTTGGCCAGAACGCCGTCGTCATCCGTGTCCAACCCGACGAGGGCGTGACCATCAGGTTTGGCTCCAAGGTCCCCGGCACGCAGATGGAAGTCCGTGACGTCACCATGGACTTTGGCTACGGCCACGCCTTCACCGAATCAAGCCCGGAAGCGTACGAACGCCTGATCCTTGACGTCTTGCTGGGCGAACCGCCGTTGTTCCCCCGACACGAAGAAGTTGAATTGTCCTGGAAAATCCTTGACCCGTTCGAGGAATTCTGGGCGGCCGAAGGAAAACAACCTGAAGCGTATGATCCCGGCAGCTGGGGCCCGGCCTCGGCCGATGAACTGTTGAAGCGAGACGGAAGGACGTGGCGGCGACCATGATCGATGACCTGCCAGATACCACCACATCCAAGATCACCAAGAGGATCGTCAAGCTGCGCGAACAGGGCGGGGTGACCGCCCTGGGAAGGGTGCTCACCCTCGTGGTGGCCACCACGGCCGGCCTCGAGGAAGAAGCAATCGAGGCGGCCAATGACGCCAGCCGGGAACACCCCTGCCGGATCATCGTCCTGGTCGACGCCGGCGCGGGGGCCCCCACCCGCCTGGACGCCCAGATCCGCGTCGGTGGGGACGCCGGAGCCTCGGAAGTGATCGTCCTCTACGGTTATGGCGAGCTCGCCGGGGAAAGCGAATCACTCATTGCTGCGTTGCTGCTGCCCGACGCCCCGATCGTGGCCTGGTGGCCGCATGGGGCACCGAAAAACGCCAGCGAGACCTCCATCGGACGCATCGCCCACCGCCGCATCACCGACTCAGCCAACGAAACCGACCCCCAGGCTGCCCTAAAGAACATTTGCCGCACCTACACGTCAGGGGACACCGACCTGGCCTGGACCCGGCTGACCAACTGGCGGATCCAGCTTGCCGCGGTCCTGGACCAAGCCGGCAGCAACCCCGTCACCGCCGTCACCGTCGAGGGCGCCTCCGACTCCCCAAGCACGATCCTGCTCGCGGCGTGGCTGCACCGGGCCTTGGGGACCGCCGTCACCATCGTCTCGAACCCCGCCGGGACAGGTGTACGGGGCGTCCAGCTGTCCCGGCGCTCCGGTGACATCCGGCTGTTCCGGCCCGGACGCACCGTCGCCGAACTGACCCAGCCAGGACAGCCCGCACAGCGCATCTCCCTGCCGCGACGCACCCTGGCGGACTGCCTGGCCGAGGAACTGCGCCGCCTCGACCCAGACGAAGTCTTCGGTGAAACAGTTCGTAGTCTTGGCACGTCCCAAGAGCACCGGGAAAGCCGCCTGACGGTGGCGGGCAGTGCGAAACCAGAACAAGGCCGATTGTCACTGATCACTGTCTAAAGTGCTGCGACGCACCACAGTTGCCGTTGCGCAGGCTCTCTCCAGGGCCCGGCCGCGAAGGCATGGCCCCGCTGGGCGCGTCTGAAAACCCATGACATGGTGCATGGCCGACATCAGCGTGCGGCCACAGGGCCTGGCCGCCAGGCAGCAACCACCGCCGGCTGGCCGGCCCTGCTTGGCCACACCCGCGTTGCCACCATCCGGCACCCCTGCGGGCACAGTGTGTTGCGGTGCCGCGGGGACGCTACACCGTCATCGAAGTCCGTGACTGTGCGCCAGGGCGATGGCCTCGGTGCGTGAGCCGACGTCGAGCTTCTTAAACAGATTCCGCACATGGAACTTGACCGTGTTCTCGCTGATGCCCAGTGTTGACGCGATGGTGCGGTTGCGTTGTCCGGCGGCAAGGTGCTGGAGCACTTCGAGTTCCCTCGGGCCAAGGTTCCACCCGGCAACGTCCCCGGCCGGGCGCGCCGGCGGGTCCAGGGGCAGTGTGACGAAGACATCCGCACCCCAGCCCGGCATGACGTCAACCTGCAGGTTTCCGGTGAGTGCCTGAACCCGGCGGTCCAGGCGGATGATGCTCGGTGCATCGGCGGGGAGTGCACCGCGGCCGTCGTCGCGTACGTTGATCAGCAGGTTTTCGCCGTCGCAGTCCCACTGCGTCCTGACCCTGCTGACGTCGGGTTGTTCCATCATGGCCAGCAGCAGGCCACGGACGATGGCCCGTGCCGCATGGGCGACTTCGCCGGGCAGGTCCCTTCCATTCAGTGGCGGCTCGATGAACTCGACCTCAATGCCGCTAAAGCGTGTCAGCGGCCGCAAGTCTTCCCGCAGGCGTTCGAAGGCTGTGGCAACAGGCTCTTTCACCAGCTCATTCGTGCGGTCGCTGTGGGTGCGCAGCCTGACCAGGTCCTTGGCGGCAAGGTCGGTGACGGTTGTGCGGGCCGCCGCATTGTCCAACGAGGATGAGCGCAGGGCCGCCAGGAGGGTCTCCAGCGTCGTGGAGTGCAGATCGGTCAGTTCCGCCGTCACCCGGATGCGTTCAGCTGAGGCCGCCCGCGATTCCAGCAGGTACGACGGCGGCGCATCAGCCACTTTCTCCTGAATCCGCCGGGCAGCAATGCGCCAAAGATACGACACCCAGTCCAGCCCGGCGGTGTTCCCCGGATCCTTCGGGTGGGGATCGGTGAGGACAAGGATGGCCTGGCTGGAGGCATGCTTCAGTGCGAGCACGGGGCGGGACAGGCCCGCGAGTTCGGCTTCCCCAAACCAGGGTGTTTCATCCGCAAGGGAGGTGCGGAGCGTATCAAGCTCGGGGATGGAAACCTTGGACGTAATTTCTTCATCGCCGGCTTTCTTCTGCGGCCGCCCCGTGCAGTCTTCGGTGAAGATGACCAGCGCGCTGCTTCCCATATAAGGGAGTGCGGCATCACGCAGCCGCTCCGCTATCTGGGTCAGGGAGGCATCGGCCAACGCTGCCACTGTCTGCAAAAGCGGCCATGGCAGGTCAGGAAGGGGCATGGCGGGTTCCTGCAGGGGCTGGTCCGTGGCTGTGCTCATTCGGATAGTGTACCGGGATCCTCAACATTCACCCAACCCAAAAGTGTAGTAAGAACCGTCAGAAAACAGTGTTACCCCCACCCATTTGTTTAGCGATGATGAATATCAACCAGAAAGTATCCGTGCGGCCGCTCCAGGCCGATGGCCGAATCGAAGGGGATAAATCTTGAATCCGACAACAAACGCGGTGCAGACCTTGTTCAGCACCACAGATGCAGCGTCAAACAGTGCAACAGCAGCACTGAGCTGGACCGCCGAGGACCAGCGAGCAGTGGACACCGCCCGTGTCCTGGCCGCTGACGCAGTGGAGAAGGTGGGCAACGGCCACCCCGGAACAGCCATGTCCTTGGCACCTGCCGCTTACCTGTTGTTCCAGAAGGTCATGCGCCACGATCCCAAGAACACCGACTGGACTGGCCGCGACCGTTTCATCCTGTCCCCGGGACACAGTTCGCTGACCCTGTACATCCAATTGTTCCTTTCCGGCTGCGGCCTGGAACTTTCCGACCTGGAGGCCCTGCGCACCTGGGACTCCCTCACCCCCGGCCACCCCGAATACAAGCACACCAAGGGCGTGGAAATCACCACCGGCCCGTTGGGCCAGGGCCTGGCCTCCTCCGTGGGCTTCGCCTACTCCCAGCGCCGCATGCGCGGGCTCATGGACCCCGACGCCGCCCCCGGCACCAGCCCGTTCGACCACACCATCTGGGTCATTGCCTCCGACGGCGACATCCAGGAAGGTGTCACCTCCGAGGCGTCCAGCCTTGCCGGCCACCAGGAGCTGGGCAACCTTGTGGTGGTCTATGACGAGAACCACATCTCCATCGAGGACGACACCGACATCGCCTTCACCGAGGATGTTCTCAAGCGCTACGAAGCCTACGGCTGGCACACCCAGCGGGTGGACTGGACCGAGACCGGCGACTACGTCGAGGACGTCCAGGAGCTCTACTCCGCCTTGCTTGCCGCGAAGGCCGAGACCTCCAAGCCCTCGATCATCTCCCTGCGCACCATCATCGGCTACCCCTCCCCGAAGAAGCAGAACACCGGCGGCATCCACGGCTCGGCCCTGGGCGGCGCCGAAGTTGCCGCCCTGAAGGAAGTTCTGGGCTTTGACCCTCAAAAGAGCTTCGAGGTTGACCCGGCCATCCTGGCCCACGCCCGCAAGGTTGTGGATCGTGGCGCCGCCGCCCGCGAAGAGTGGACTGTTGGCTTCACCGCCTGGCAGAACGCCAACCCGGAACAGGCTGCCCTGCTGGAGCGCATTGAGAAGAAGGAACTGCCGGCCAACTGGGAGGAAAACCTGCCCGTCTTTGACGGCGGCAAGGATGTTTCCACCCGTGCCGCTTCGGGCAAGGTCCTGAACGCCATTGGCGGTGTCCTGCCCGAGCTGTGGGGCGGTTCCTGCGACCTGGCCGGCTCCAACAACACCACCATTGACGGATATGGCTCGTTTGTGCCCGCCTCCAAGCAGACCGGCTCCTGGTCCGGCGGACCCTACGGCCGGGTCCTGCACTTTGGCATCCGCGAGCACGCCGCAGCCTCGATCGTGAACGGCATCCACCTGGGCGGGCCCACCCGGGCGTTCTCCGGCACGTTCTTGATCTTCAGCGACTACCAGCGCCCGGCCATCCGCCTCTCCGCGCTGATGGGTGTCCCGTCCATCTACGTGTGGTCGCACGACTCCATCGGTCTGGGCGAGGACGGCCCCACCCACCAGCCCGTTGAGCAGCTCGCCACATTGCGTGCGATCCCGGGCCTGGACGTGGTCCGTCCCGGTGATGCCAACGAGGTTGCGGCCGCCTGGAAGAAGATCCTGGAAACCACAGACAACCCGGCCGGCATTGTGCTGACCCGCCAGAACGTCCCCACGTACACCCGCGGTGCCGGTGCTGCCACGGCCACCGAATTCGGTTCCACCGACGGTGTGGCACGGGGCGGCTACGTTTTGGCTGAGGCCGTCTCCGACGGCGCAGCAGCCACCCCCGCTGTCATCTTGATCGCCACCGGTTCCGAGGTGCAGCTCGCTGTTGAGGCCCGCGAAGCCTTGCAGGCCGAGGGCATCGCGACCCGTGTTGTCTCCATGCCGTGTGTTGAGTGGTTCAACGCCCAGCCGGCCGAGTACCGCGAGCAGGTTCTGCCCTCCGCCATCAAGGCCCGCGTCTCCGTGGAAGCCGGCCTGGCTTTGGGTTGGAAGGAATTCGTTGGCGACGCCGGCCGTTCCGTCAGCCTGGAACACTTCGGCGCCTCAGCAAACTACGAGCGCCTGTTCAAGGAATTCGGCATCACCACCGAGGCCGTCACGGCCGCTGCCAAGGACTCC